>JACPTI010000120.1 GCA_016192845.1 Acidobacteriota bacterium | reverse complement strand
TCCGCGACGACTTCACGTTCTCGTACGACGCGGGCGGCCGGCACGACCTGAAGGTTGGCGGTGAGTACCTGCATTCCCAGAGCTTCAGCAACAACTGCAACAACTGCATGGGCATCTACACCGCGCGCGGCGGGCCGCGGCCGACGGAAGCGCAGATTCGGGCGGCCTTCCCCGACCCGTTGAACGCCGATACCTGGAACCTGGCGCTGATCAACCCGCTCGTGCAGCGGTACGAGATCGCCGTCGGCGACTTCAATCGTCCCGACCTGCTGCCGAAGTACGGCGCCTGGATCCAGGACGACTGGCAGATCACGAACCGCCTGACGCTGAACCTCGGGCTGCGGTACGACCTGATCTGGAACGCGTTCGGCCAGCATCGGGTGTTCGAGCCGTGGATGGCGGCCAACCGTCCCCAGGACGCCAACAACCTGCAGCCGCGGCTCGGGTTCGCGTACTCGGTCAACGACCGGACCGTGATCCGCGGCGGCAGCGGGCTGTACTACGCCGACATCCCGGCCGCGGCGCTCAACTGGGCGCAACTGCCGCAGAAGGTCGCCTTCATCGGCGTCGAGGAGGACGGGCGGGCCGATTTCGCCGTGAACCCCTTCAACGGGCCGCGGCCGACCTTCGATCAGTCGCTCGAGCGGTTCTGCTACGTCAGGAACGTGCCCGGCTGCCTGTTCCGTGACCTTGGAGAGCTGCCGCCGTACCCCGAGTTCGCGGGCGTCCCTCTGATGTGGCAGTCATCAATCGGCTTCCAGCGACAGTTCGCCGGCAACGCGGCGCTCACGGCCGACTACGTGTACTTCCATGGGGCCGATGAGAACATCCTGCTGGCGAACATCAACGTGACGTACGACCCGGAGACCGGCGCCAACTCCCCCTTCTCGGACGTCAGCCGGCGGTTCGATCCGCTCTGGGGCATCATCGGCATGGATCCGAAGACCGGCTGGTCGAACTACCATGGCCTGCAGGCCGCGTTCACCAAGCGGTTCAGCAACCGGTGGCAGGCGTCGGCCACCTACACGCTGTCGGGCTTCTGGAACGGCGATCCGCAGCCGATCAGCGGCTTCAGCGAGGTGCCGTTTCCGGTGGCGCCGGATCTCGGCAACGACTACTCGCTGGCGGTCACCGATCAGCGCCATCGGGCCGTGTTCAACGGCATCTGGCAGCCGGGCGGCGGCTTCCAGTTGAGCGGCGTCTACTTCTATGGGTCGGGGGAGCGTCATCCGAGGTTCTACGAAGAGGACCTGCGCGGCCTCGGCGAGGGGTTCGAGGCGTTCGCGTTTCGCCTGCGCCGCGACGGCACGATCGTGCCGCGCAACGGCTTCGTCGGCGATCCGGTCCACCGGGTCGACGTTCGGCTGCAGGAACGGATCCCGCTTGGCGGCCGCGTTGCGATCGACGGGATCGTGGAGGTCTTCAACCTGTTCGATCGCGCCAATTTCGGCACGTATGAGACGGACGAATTGAGCCCGCTGTTCGGCCAGCCGGAGTTCAACAACAACCTGGCCTTCGCGCCGCGGACGCTGCAGTTGGGGTTCAGACTGACGTTCTGACCGAAGACGGACCACCGAGGCGTATCCGGCGGGGCCCCCACCGCGCAAGCTTGCGCGGTGGGGTGCCAGACACCGAGAAAAAGAGATCTCGGTGCCTCGGAGCCTCGGTGTTTCGTGATCACTTCCACGCAACGCGAATCGGCTTCCCCAGCATCATCGCCGGGTTCGCGCCCTTGCGCGGCCGGTACTTCTGCGCGCCGCCGTTGTCGACCTCGGCCACGTAGACGTTCCCCTCCTGGTCGGACGCGAAGCCGTGCACGCCCCACATGCCGCCGGGGAAGTCGCCCCATGTGCCCCAGCTGTACATGAAGTTGCCGTCCAGGCCGTACTTCAGCATGCGGTTCGTGCCGCGGTCGGCGGCCCAGAGATACCCGTCGCTGAAGATGTGGAACAGGTGGATGTCGGACGGGTCCTTTCCCATGCTCCACTGGTCGAGGAACTTGCCGTTCTCGTCGAACACCTGCACGCGCTTGTTGCCGCGGTCGTTGACGAAGACACGGCGCGTCTTCGGGTCGACGGCGATCCCATGCACGTTGTTGAAATAGCCGGGGCGCGTGTCCTTGCCGTTCTCGCCGCGCTGGCCCCACGAGGCGGCGTACTTGCCGTCCTTGTCGAACTTCACGACGCGCGTGCCGTTGTAGCCGTCGGCCACGACGAAGCTGCCGTCGGGGAACCAGTCCATGAACGTCGGGCGGTTGAAGTGCTTGTCGTCGTTGCCCGGCTCCCCGTAGGTGCCGATCGTCTGGACGATCTGCTTGCCGTCGTTCGTCATCTTGAAGATGGCGTGCTTGTGGTCGTCCAGAATCCACACGTGCTTCTGGGCATCGTAGGGGCTGATGGCGACGAAGTGCGGCCGCTGGAGCATCTTGTCCCACTGCGTCCAGGCGTCGATGAGGTTTCCCTGGCTGTCGAAGACGAGGATGCAGTGCTCCCAGCGCGCGTCGACGCCCATCGTGTTGCCGGCCTTCGCCCACGCCTCCATGGCGGTCTCGGCGAGCTGTCCGGTCCCGCCGTTGCCGGGCGGGCTGGCAATCGTCGCGTCGCGCCACGGCAGCCGGCCAATCGGGAACACCGTGCTCGGCCCGAGCTTGCTCACCATCGGGCGGGGAATATTGGGCAGCTCGCCGCGCTGCAGCACGAACACGCGGTTCGGGCTCTCGGCAAAAACGCTCTGGCCGGCGCCGAACGTCCACCCCTGGTGGCCGGGAATCGTCGTCAGGTCCTTCGGCCAGTCCGCCGCCACCTCGTAGGGCCCGAACATGTCCTGCCCGCCTTTTTCGGACGGGACGGCCGCAAACCGCGGCGCGGACGCCCGCTGCTGCGCCGAGGCCCACTGGCCGCCATCGAATACCGTCGCCACGGCCATCCCCGCCAGCGCCGCCGCGACTACCGAGATCTTGCGCATATCTCCTCCGAGCAGAAATGAAAGCCGAACGTGGATCGAACAAGTGATGCTAGCATGTTGGCTTTCGGCGTTGGGCATTAGGCTTCAGGCTTCGGCTTTGTGACTTGTGACTTCTGATTTGTGACTTGTGACTTCTGATTTGTGACTTGTGACTTGAAGGTAGGAGGACGTATGGCGCGAAGGATGTTGGCGCTTGGCGCGCTGCTGGCCCTGGTGGGGGCCTCCGGTTCGGCGCAGGACGCGCGGGCCGTCCTGCAGGCGTCGGCAGCCGCGATGGGGCTCAACAACGTCAAGACGATTCAGTACTCGGCGACCGGCTGGAACGCGCTCGTCGGCCAGAGCCACAACCTGTCGGAGGACTGGCCGCGGTTCGAGGTCACCTCGTACACCCGCGTGATCGACTACGACGCGAACACCTCGCGCGAGGAGTTCACGCGCCGGCGCGGAAACTATCCGATGCGCGGCGGCGGCGCCCCGTTCGACGGCGACCAGCGCGTCGTCCAGATCGTGAGCGGGGGCGTTGCGTGGAACCTGCAGGGTGAGAAGCCGGTTCCGCCCGGACGGCCGTACCTGGAAGTGATGCCGCACAACGAGCTGCGGCAGCTCGAGATCATCCTGACGCCGCACGGGTTCCTCAAGGCGGCCATGGCGGCCAAGGACGTCCGCGTGCTGTCGACCGCCATTGTCGGGCCGACCAACGCCGGCCTGACCGAGAACGGGCGGCGGGCGACGCTGGTCGCGTTCACCGCGCTCGGCAAGTACAAGGTGGTCGGCGCAATCAATGACAAGAACCTCGTCGAGCTCACCACCACGTGGATCCCGAACGCCGTGTACGGCGACATGCTGTACGAGATCCGCCACCTCAACTATAAAGATTTCGGCGGCGTGCAGTTCCCGGCGACCATCCACGTGCACCAGGGCGACCCGGTGCTGAACCCGGCGCACAACATGATGGAGATCCGGGTCAGCAACGTGCAGACCAACGTGGCGGTCCCCGCGATGTCGGTGCCGGAGGACATCCGCAAGGGCCCGGCCGCGCCGCCGATCCGCGCAGAGGCACAGAAGCTCGCCGACGGCGTGTGGCTGATTGCCGGCGGATCGCACCACAGCGTGGCGGTCGAGTTCGCCGATCACATCGCGATGATCGAGGCGCCGCTCAACGAGGAGCGATCGATCGCGGTGCTCGACGCGGTGGCGAAGGTCATCCCCAAAAAGCTGGTGCGCTACATCGTCAATACGCACCATCACTTCGACCATTCGAGCGGGCTGCGGACCTACATCGCGCAGGGGTCGACGCTCGTGACGCACCGCGACAACGCCGACTTCTACGAGCACGTGATGTTCCACCCGGCGCCGCGGACGCTCATGCCCGATCGGCTCGCGATGTTCTATCCCAACTTCACGACGAGCCGGCGGCCCGTCCCGATCGAGCGCGTCAACCAGAAGTACGTGCTGAGCGACGGCACGCGGACCCTCGAGCTCTATCCAATGCTGGGGTCTACCCACATTGGGCCGATGCTCATTGCCTATCTGCCGAAGGAGAAGATCCTCGTTAACGCGGACATGTACACGCCGCCGGCGCCAGGCGCGCAGGTGCCGTCGCAGGCGATGCAGGGGGTGGTGGCGCTGGCGAACAACATCCAGCGGCTGCGGCTCGACGTCGCGATGCACGCGACGCTGCACGGCAATTCGCCCTCACCGCACGAGGCGTTCCTGAAGCTGGCGGCGGCGGCGAAGGCTGGGACGAACTAGAAAGCGCAAAGGCTTTGGGCGTTAGGCTTCAGACTTTGGGCTGTCAAAAAGCGCGGCCCGAAGCCCGAAGACTAAAGCCCGAAGCCAGGGTTCATTTCCACGCCGCGTACGCCGGCGGACCCACGAGATACGCCGGATTCGCGCCCTTCCGCGGGCGGAACTTCTGCACCCGTCCGCCGCCCACCTCGGCGACGTACAGATTGCCCTGTTGATCGGTGCTCGCCCCGTGCATGTTGAAGAACGCGCCGGGGAAGTCGCCGAGCACGCCCCACGAGTAGAGCAGCCGTCCGTTGAAGTCCCACTTGGCAATCCGCGCCGTGGTATCGGTGAATCCCCAGACGCCGGACCGATCCGCCGGAATGATCAGGAACTGCAGGTTGGTCTGCGTCCCGACCGGCCACTGATCAGCCGGCTTGCCAGTGTCGCCGTCGAGCACCTGGATGCGTCGGTTGGAGCGGTCGCTCACGTAGACGCGCCGCGTCACCGGGTCGGCCGCGATGCCGTGCACCGTGTTGAAGTAGCCGAGCCGCGTCTCGCGCCCGCCCGGCTGCCCCGGCTCGCCCGAAGTCCAGAGGAACTTGCCGTCACGGTCGAACTTGGCGACGCGGTTGCCGTTGTAGCCATCGGCCACGAAGAAGCTTCCGTCGGGGAGCCACGACATGAACGTCGGCCGGTTGAAGTGCGTGGCATCGGCGCCCTTCTGGCCGGGCGTCCCGATCATCTGCACGATCTGCTTGCCGTCGTTGGTGAACTTGAAGATCGCGTGGCTGTGGTCGTCCACCACCCATACATGCCTCTGCGCGTCGTACGGGCTGACGTAGACCGCGTGCGGCCGCCGCATCATCTTGTCCCACTGCGTCCACTGCTCGACGAGGTCGCCCGCGTCGTTGAAGACGACGATGGTGTGCTCCCAGCGGGCGTCGATGCCCATGCGGCCCCGCCAGGCCTGCTTGGGATCGTCCGGGTCGGCGCCCGGGCCGCCGGCGCCGGGCGGGCTGGAGGCGGGCCCCTGCGACGCGTTGCGGAACGGCGCCTGGCCCACCGGGAACGAGAGGCTCGGGCCGATCTCCGGCAGTGGCCGCGCCGGCGGGCGCGGGATGTTCGGCAGCTCGCCGCGCTGCACCATGTAGACGCGGTTCGGGCTTTCGGCGAAAACGCCCTGCACCGAGCCCCATGTCCAGTTCTCATGCCCCGGCAGCGTGGAGAGCGGCTTCGGCCAGTTGGCCACCACCTCGTACGGGCCGGTGATGTCGAGGCCGCCCCGTTCGCCCGGGACGGCCGCAAAGCCGCCGGCCGGCGGCGCTTGGCCCTGCACCGGCGCGGCGGAGCCGCCGATCAGGAGGCCGCCGAGGAAGGCGGCCGTGATACCGACGAGAAATGCTGTGCGTGTGTATGCGATCATGGGTATCCCTCTGCGTAGAATGGCTGAGGGCTAGGCTACACTAGGGCACCCCAACGCGCACAGTCCGCGCGACGCCACCCCATCGCGCGGGGCGCGATGGGGACCCCGGGGTTGGGGACCCCACTAGGCGACGCGCTCCGGAATACCGCTGTTTTTGTGAGGAAAACCATGCGCCGCTACCTGTTTCTGATCTCGACGGTGGTGCTGTCGGCCGTGGTCGGGTCGCTGCGCGACCCGACTGGCCAGCGCTGGCCGGACGGACCGCTTTCGCGGACCGTCCTTGCTGCTCAGCAACAGCCGGCGCAGCCGAGCCAGACCACGCCGGCCAACCAGCAGCCGTCGGTCACCTTCAGGGCTGAGACGAACTTCGTCGAGGTGCACGCGATCGTCACCGATCGGAAGACGGGGGCGTTCGTCGGCGACTTGACGCAGGCGGATTTCGAGGTCTACGAGGATGGGCGGCTGCAGTCGCCCACCGTGTTCTCGCTGGTCAACGTGCCGATCGAGCGGCCGTTCGTGCCCGTCAGGGCCGAAGCGCCGATCGAGCCGGACGTGCGCGCCACGACGCGCAACTTCGACGGCCGCATCTACGTGCTGGTGCTCGACGACCTTCATACCTACGTCACGCGGACCAACAACGTCCGCGAGATTGCCAAGCGGTTCATCGACGAGTACCTCGGCGTCAACGACCTTGCCGCGGTGGTGTTCACGAGCGGCCGGCAGGAGTGGGGTCAGGAGCTGACGAACAACCGGCAGCTGCTGAAGGCGGCGATCGACCGGCTGCAGGGGCTGAAGCTCCCGTCTGCGGGTCAGGAGCGGCTCGCGATTCACCTCCGGGAGTCGGGATTCGATTCCGCAAACTCCGACGAGACACAGGGACAGGGGAACCGGTCGGTCGAGGGGCTGCAGCGGGCGCAGTCGGTGCGCGACCCCTACGACGAGCAGCGTGCGTTCAACGCCCGCCGCGCGTTCGACGCGGTCGAGAACGTCTCGCGCTGGCTCGCCGACGTCCAGGGACGCCGCAAGGCGCTGCTGCTCTTCAGCGAGGGGTTCGACTACGACATCTACCAGCCGTTCTGGATCGCCCGCAACAGCGACCTGATCATCACCGAGGCGCGGGAGGCGATTGCCGCCGCGCAGCGCGCCAACGTCAACGTGTACGGCATCGACCCGCGCGGCATGAGCCAGTTCCCCGAGATGATCGAGATCAGCGGGCGCTCGGACTATCCGCAGCTCGAGTACGGCAACTTCCGCGGGGCGCTGCGCGAGCTGCTGCTGGCGCAGGAGAGCCTCATCTCGCTGTCGGAAGAGACCGGCGGCCTTGCCATCGTGAACTCCGGCGACCTGGCGGGCGGCCTCGGCCGGATCGTGCTCGACAACAGCCGGTATTACCTGCTCGGCTACTACAGCGACTCGACGAAGTGGTCGCGCAACCGTTTCCTGAACATCGAGGTGAAAGTAAAACGGCCGGGCGTCGAGGTGCGCGCCCGCAGAGGCTATCTGCCGCCGGACACCAGGGCGATCGAGCGCGCGCGTGAGGCCGACGTCAAGGCGGGGACCTCGCCCGCGCTGCGGGCCGCGCTGAGCAAGCCGGTGCCGATTGGCGAGCTCCCGATCCGGGCGTTTGCCGGTCCGCTGCGGGGCGCCGACAACAAGGGTCAGGTGCTCGTGTCGGTGGAGATTGACGGGGCGGGTCTGCGGTACCAGGAGCGCAACGGGCGGTTCGCGGAGTCGGTCGAACTCTCGATCGTGGCGGCCGACGAGCGCGCGCGCGTCCAGGGCGGCGATCGGCAGACGTTCAACCTGAACCTGATGCCGGACACGCGCGCGCACGTGGACCGGACGGGCGTGCGGTTGATTTCACAGGTCGTAGTGCCGCCCGGGCGCTACCAGATCCGGATTGGCGCGCAGGAGGCCACCGGGGGAGCGGTCGGCACGCTGCCGTACGACCTCGAGGTCCCCGACTACGCGAAGACGCCGTTCTCCATAAGCGCGCTCTTCCTCACGTCGTCCGCCGCCGGTGCCGTGCCGACGGGCAGCACGGAGACGGACTGGAACGGGCTGCTGCCGGCGCCGCCGGTGGCCACGCGGACGTTTGCGCCGTCCGAGACGGTCACCTGGTTTGCGGAGGTCTACGACAACTCGAGCGACCAGCCGCACGGCATCACCTACACGAGCACGATCCAGGACGCGCGCGACGGCCGCGTCAGCGTGCAGGCGCGCGACAACCGCGTGGTGCAGCGCCGCGGGCAGGGACACGGGTTCACCACCGACTATCCGCTGCGCGACCTGAAGCCGGGCATGTACCTGCTGCGCGTCGAGGCGACCGCAACCATGGGCAACCATTCGGCGCGGCGGGAAGTGCTCTTCGAGGTGAAATGAGGCGCTGTTCACCTCCACGTACCACCGAGGCACCGAGACACCGAGGAATTCATTTCAATTTGGTCAACTTGGCTTTGGTGCCTCTGTGTTTCGGTGTTCCGGCGAGGCGGAAAGCGAGTTAACCGATGCCGGCGTATTGGGTAGCACGGTCGAGAATCACCGATCCGGTCCAGTACAAGAAGTACACGGATCGGATTCCCGACATCATGAAGCGGTACGGGGGCAAGGTCCTCGCCCGCGGCGGCCGCTATCACATCCTGGAAGGCCCCGACACGTTCCACCGCTTCGTCGTCATCGAGTTCCCGGCGCTCCAGCAGGGAGTCGCCTGTTTCCAGTCGCCTGAATACCAGGAGGCCGCCGTGTTCCGGCGCAACGGCGGCGGCATCGTGGAGCTCGTGATGGTGGAAGCCGGCGACGCGACCAAGTAGCTCGTAGCTGGTAGCCGGTAGCTGGTAGCCGGAGGCCTACTACCTGTTCGGTACTGGCGCCCCGCTACCCGGCGAGCCGGCGAACAGTTTGCTCCCGTCGGGCAGGACGATCGCTCCGGCGTTCGCCGTCCGCGGGTCGGTCCTCGACAGCCATCCGCTGACGGTCACTTCGGTCCCGACCGGCAACGACTCCCGCGTCCATCCGCGCCGATACAGCTGGTTCGGAGAACCGAATTCGAGCGCCCACGTTTCGGTCTTGCCGTCCGCACGCTTCACGTCGATGTACAACCAGCTGTGGGGATTCACCCACTCCATCTTGAGGATCGTACCTTTCAACGTGATCGGCTTGTTCTCGTCGAATTCGGCCGCAAACGAATGGTGTGCGGACAGGCTCACGCCTGACTGCACGGCGGCGAGGGTCAACAGACACAATGTAACGACCTGGCGCATCGGCCACCTCTTCTTCATTCTGGGTCTACCACGACGCTACTTCAGGCGCCTGTACGTCGTGACGCTTCCAACCGGAGCGCTGCCGGTGTCGGAGATGATCTTCAGGCTGAGAACCCCACTGGAATCGATGATCCATTCCATCACCTGCTCGGTGCCGTGGTTCTGCGGAAACTGCGAGATCCGTCGTCTGAGGAGAATCCGGTTGGGCCCGATCACCTCGTACGTGCCGTCCTGAACCTGCAGGCTGCGGAAACGATCGAGCAGCTCCTCGCGCGTCATCTGGGCCACGGGCTTGTCGATGTGCCGCCGTCCTTCCGACGCGTTCGTCAACGAATAGTACCCGTCGAAGAACATCCGGCGCATATGATTTGGTTTCTGCGTTTCCGACGCGTTTCCTTCCCGCAGTCTGATTTCGTCCCACACGCCTTCGACCGCGAGCCTCCCCTGCGTCCGGGCAGGTGAGCCGCCCGCTGCCTGCGATCCGGCAGGGGTCTGTGCGTGTGCGCACGGATCAACCGCAACCCTCCTCATCGTTCAGAACACGCCGTCCGCTACCGTTTCACGCCGGGGAACCGTTGGTAGCCCCCCTTCAGCAGCGGCTCGACGGCCTTGTTGCCCTCGTGGCAGGCGACCTCCCAGATTTCAGTGTCGTCTCCCGTATAGCGGGGAATGGCGAACGACATGCGCCACGGGCGTGTGAACGCTGTCGGATCGTCGATGTCGGCCACGTAGAGCATCGTATCCCTGTCGACGAGCGTGAATCGCTCGACGATGTGGATGTTCTCCGTCTGGAAGTCGCCGGCCGCGTCAAACCACGCCTTTCCGTTGAGGTTCGTCACGTCGACGACCAGGGTGGTTCCCTCCCATCGCCCGACCGAATCCCCGAGCCACAGCTTGATCGAGGAGCCGACGTGCGCCTGACCGTCGGTGCGGATCATGCGCCGAACCACGGGACCGGCCGCCTCGGCCTGCCACAGCACCAGATGGGGCGTTACGAAGACCTGCCACTTGTTGAACTGGAAATTCGAGCGCGGCACGCCCGGCACGTCGCAGAACGCCGTGGGTGAAATGTACCTCATGAAGTTGATATCTTTCTGCGCCGCCGCCCAGGGTTGATACGGAATTTTTCCGTCAGGTGGATCGATGATGAGGCTCCACTGCGCGCTCTGACCGACCACCGCGGGGCGTTCATGGATGTCCTCGGTCGTCACGATGCGGCTCCAGAACCCGCTGATGTCCGGCAGTCCATCGCGCGTGCGCGGAGGCTCGAAGGTGCGGATTTTCTCCATCGCGCAGGGGTAGAACTTCGCCGACTCCACAGGACAGCCGGCGAGCGTGGTCGGACGTCTGCCGCCTTGCTGTGCCGCACTCAGGGAGAGCCCGCAGACGATGAGAAGGACGCCTCCCCACACCGATCCGATCGCTCTCATCGCAGACCTCACCTCTCCGGGCCATCGGGGGCGTTCACGCCCGGAAAGCGCCCGTGCCCGAGCTTGAGCAGCGGCTCGATCGCCTTGTTCCCCGGTCTGCGCCGACATCGAACGCGCTCAGCGTTCATCGAGCTTCGAGAAGTACCGCGGATCCTTGTCGAACGCATAGGAGTGGCACTGGTACTCGAGGAGGACGACGTTCTTCTCCTGCCGGCGGTAGATGGGCATGCTCATCTTCCACGGCCGCGTGAACACCTTCGGATCGTCGACGGTGACCTCGTAGGCCAGATGGTCCGGTCCCGTCCGCGTGTACCGCTCGATGATGTGCAGCGCGTCGCTGTGGAAGTTGCCGGCCCGGTCGAACCATGTCTGATCGGTGAACGACGCCACGTCGATCACGAGCGTATCTCCCTCCCACCGGCCGCGCGAGTCGCCCATCCAGAACGGCGGTGTCGTGGGGTGGCGGCCGTTGTCAGTGGAGATGATTCGCGTCGCGTTGCGGTATTCGTACGCGAAGATCACGTAGCCGGGTACCTGAACGATCTGGAAGGGAAACGGCAGGTACGTCACGCGTGGAAGGCCCGGCAGGTAGCACTTCGCCTCGGGATCCAGCGACGCGCGCTTCGCGAAATTCTCATTTCTTCTTACGAGCGCCGCCGGGTGGTAGGGGAGGACGCCGCCCTCGACGACGCCCTGGCCTGCCGGGATTCCAAGATCCGCGCTGTGATCCTCGATGTTCCACGCGGCCGTGTTCAACACCTGCCAGATCCCCTGCAGGTCGGGTCTTCCCTCGGAGGTGCGCGGCACCTGATAGGCCGACGGCCCGGCCTGCGCGCGCGCGGTGCACGGCACGAGGGTGCCGGCCGCGACGCCCAGCACGACGACCGCGCACAGTAGATGCGGACGACTCATGTGTCGCTCCCGAGCCATGCGTCAGCGCGAGCCTGCTCGCGCATCAAAAGGTGAACCGGAAACCGAGCTGCGCGGCCCGTGGCCCGTACGCCACATCTCCGTTGAACGTCGGCCGCCGGTAAAAAGCCGGATTGTTCTCGGACGTGCCATACGATCCGAAATTCGCGTGATCGAACACGTTGAACACGTCCAGGATGCCTTCCACCTGCCGCGCTCCGCCCAGGCGAAACCGCCGCAGGAGGCGCAGGTCGACGCGGTGGAGCGGCCTGCCCACGAAACTGTTGCGGTCCACAATCGTCCCGTCCGGCCGCAAACGGGCCGACCCGACCAGCGCCTGCCGCAAATCGCCGCCGTAGTTCGTCGAGTAGCGGTACCCCGAACCGTGAAAGTACAACCCGCTGAGCTGGAAGCCGTACCCGACATCCCAGATGCCGTTGAACACCGCCCGGTGGCGCTGATCCGTTGCCGCCAGCGTGTATTCGCCGCCGAAGTCGCGCCCCAGAGGAAATGGCACCTGGTCGATCCCGCTCAACGGCCTGGCGTTGGCGTCCCGGAAGCCCGAGAACAAGTAACTCGCGGACGCCTGCCATCGTGACGAGAAGCGCTTCGCGAAGCCCATCTGCAGTCCGTGGTAGTTGGAGTAGCCGAACGGCACCAGCATGGAGATCCGGCCCCACCCCGGATACGGAAGACGGCTGACATCGGAGAACGGATAGTTGGCCCCGGTCGCCGGGTTGTAGCTGAGATTGATGTTGATCGTGTCGATCTCGCGCCGCCTCCGGTTGTAGACGTAGTCCGCCTCGACCGCCATCGCGTTCCCGATCTGCCGCTGTACTCCGATCGACGCCTGATCGGTGTGCTGAATCACCGCGTACGGCGAATGAATGCCCGTGGTGATCGAGCGCTGGAAGCCGCTTCTCGCGCGCACCTCCTCGAGGGCCGGCGTCGGCCCGTTGAACGGGTTCACCGCAAAGTCGGGGCGGCCATTGTTCGGGACCTGGACCACTTCGGCGATGGAAAATCCGACGACCGGGTGGGGGTTCTGCTGCGTGCCGTAATACCTGCCGGCGCCGCCCCGGATCACGGTGCGGTCCACGGGCCTGAACGCAAAGCCGACCCGAGGCGCCCAGTTGTCCTTGTCGTCGGGACGGTCGCCGCGCAGAAACGGGCCGAGTTCGATCTCGTTGGCGACGGCGTGCAGCTCCACGTCGTAGCGGAGCCCCAGGTTGAGCGTCAGTCGCGGCGCGATCGCCCAGTCATCCTGGATCCAGAAGCCGAGCACCTGCTTCCAGGTGGAGTAATCGAACCGGCCGACGCCGACGGTCGCCAGTCGCGCGAGGGACGAAACCGCCGCGACGTTCCAGTTCGAAGCATCGAACATCGAAGGGAAGAGGTCGGCGACGTTCGCGGGCACGCGTGCGCCGCGGGCGTCGATGAACCCGAAGCAAGAGCGACAGACGACTTGATCGATCTGCTGGTAGAAGTACTCACCGCCGGACTTCAAGGTGTGACGGCTCGATGACAGCGTGAAGTCGTCGCGAATCGAATACAGCTGGACGTCGAAGTCCTGTGGACTGTTCTGGGCGGGTCCGACGGTAAAGCTCGAAAACTGAACCCCCGTGGCGCCGTAACCGGAACCGCGGCGGCCGGGCGCATGTGCGCCCGGGTTTCTGAGATTGGACCCCTCCGCCCAGCCGACGTTGTTGTAGCCTGCCCTGAGCTCGTTCACGATGCGGTTGCTCACCACTTTGGGCAGCGCGCCGAACAGCTGGTTGCTCCACTGCCACTTGGTCGTGCTCTGCGAGGGCGTGCCGCCGGGGTCGGCCAGCGGGTGGAACCAGCGCCATTCAGCCCCCCGTACCGTCAGGCGCGTCCGCGGCGACAGCTGAAAGTCCACCCGCTGTCCGGCCTTGTGCTCGCGGCGGGTCCCCGAGGTGTCGACGTTGAACGCGGGAATCGGACTCGAGTACGACTCCGTCAGCGGTTCGCGCTCGAACTCATAGTTCGCAAAGTAATGAATCCTGTCCCGCTGGATGGGACCACCATACGTTGCGCTGACCTGCTGATTGGAGTACGGGAGCACATGGTTCACGACGTGATCCGCGGCGTTGAACCGATCGCTGCGGAAATACCCGGACAGAGATCCGGCATGCGTGTTGGTGCCGGACTTGGTGATGACATTCACCTGAACACCCATGGACCGGCCCTGCGTTGCGTCGAAGCGGTTCGCGACGAATTCGAACTCCGCAATTGCATCCTGACTGAAGCGGGGGTTGGGATTGTCCTGGGCGTTCCTGATGGTCTGCGTCACCTGCTGGCCGTCGACATTGAGCTGGAACGTGCCGGTGTCCTGCGTGCGAATCGCCACCGGGTTCTCTCCAACCGCATTGGTGCGGCTGCCCGGTACGAGCATGGTGAGCTGCATCCAGTTCCGGCCGTACAGCGGCAGCTCGGAGACCTGTCGCGGATCGACGTTGTTTGCGACCGTGGACGAGTTGAGATCGATCAACGGCGCTTCGGCGGTCACCGTGACCGACTCAGCGACCGCCGACACCGCCATCTCGAAATTCATGACGACCTGCTGGCCGACGAGCAGCTGCACACCCGTCCGCGTGACCGTCGTGAAGCCGGCCAGTTGCGCCGTAATCCGGAAGCCGCCCACTCTCACAGGCAAGCGGTAGGTTCCGCGCTCGTCCGTGACCGCCTCGAAGACGTTTCCCGTCGCTTCGTGCACCGCCTGGACCGTGGCGCCCGGGAGCACGCCGCCCGTGGCATCCGTGACGGTCCCCACCACGGTGGCTTCCTGCGCGAAGCCCGCCGCGGGAAGCGCACAGAGAATGAGGACAACGAGCGAGACACCGAAGAGAGTCGCCTTCATCGTTCCCCCTTTTCGTGCGACCGCCCGCGCTGTCGCGCGGCGGCGGCCGAGACGGATGCGGGTGAGGATGTTCCTCAGCGGCTGGCCGACGATCGAATGGCTGTCGATTGCCCCGCCGGCACACGAATAACGCCGACGCCGTTCTCGATACTGATGGTCGTGCCGAACGGTTTCGACAGACGCTGCAGCTTTTCCAGCACTCGCTGGGCCATGTCCGGGGCGGGGATCATCGGCAATCCGAGACGGGAGAAGGGGCGCGAGCCGTCCTGCCCGAGGTCCGCGGGATGGACGCGGACTTCGACGAGCCGTCCATTCTCGTAGCGGCTTTCCGTCAGCAGCGATTCGAACCGCTCCGGCTGGCTGACGCGCTCGGCCACGGCGGAGCCCGCCGACATCTGGGTCTCGGCCTCGGTCTGCGGGCCGCCCGGGTTTTGAGGGGTCGCGGACATGTACTGGTAGATGAAGCTGTTGACTCCGTAGAAAATCGGCTTGCCCTTGTAGATTTCCACGCCGCGAATCGTGTGGACTCCATGGCCGATGAACACGTCGGCGCCGGCCTCGATGGCTTGGTGCGCAAAGTCGATCAGGAAATCCGGCGTGTCGTTGTCGTATGTGTACGTCTGGAACGCATAGTTCCCCTGGTGACAGTGAATCGTCACGATCATGAAGTCGGAGATCTGCTTTCCGTTGCGAATGCTTCGCAGGATCTCGCGCAGGTCGCCGGGGTTCACCTCCCAGCTCATGTCGCCGGGCTTCGGCCCGATCTTGTATCGCTGTCCGAACAGCTCGAGACGATCCTTCGGCTCGTCGGGGCGGACCGGCGGAATGGGAGCAAACACCTCGCTGCGCCGTGCGGACACCGAGTCGCGGAGGGCCCGGAGCGCCTCCATCTGCTGCGCCGTAACGGTGTACCTGACGTTCACGCGCAACGGATTCATGCCCGGACGGCCACCGTCGTTTCCGACGCGATACGTAGCGGCGCCAAAGGTCGGGGTCGGACCGCTCGTTGGATCGACCGAGTAAACGGATACGAGACCAACGGTGCCTTTCGGAGTGTTCACAAATCGAGCCGCCCGCGCTTCCTGCAGATTCCTGCCCGTTCCCGCGTACACGACTCCACCTTCGTTCAGCGCACGAATCGTTTCGAGCAGACCAGGCACGCCGAGATCGAGCGAGTGGTTGTTGGCCGTGCTCATGATGTCGACGCCCATCGCTTGGATATCCGCCAACGCGGCTCTCGGCGCGCCATCGCCGGTGGGTTCCGGAAAGTGATCGAAATCGATGAGATTTCCTTCCATGTTGGCGAACGCCACGTCAGCGTTCTGGAGCGGCTTCAGCAGGTTGGCGAACGCCGGCTCCGCCAGGCGGCCGGCGGGGTTCCGCATGATGAGATCGCCGACGGCCGCGAGCGTGAACGGCGCCTTGATCTTCATCGCCAGTTCGCGTTCCGCCGACAGGGGCGAGTTCGACCGCGCGGCTGGGCCCGGCTCCTGGCCGGACATCGTTGGCGCGACCGGCTGCCACCACAGCGTGCTCAGCGCGATTGCCACGCCTGCGCACGCCGTGCGAGCCCGGCCCTGGCGCCTCAAAGCGCCCTTCATGCCGCCTGCCTGGACGTTACGCATGTTTTGCTCCTCGGTTGGACGACTCCGTGGCAGGACCTTCCGCCAGCGGGGCCATTCTAGTCGAAAACAAGACACGGCCAGGGCCGCGGATTTTTCCCCGCGTTCGTTGCTCCCTTACTGCAGGCGGTCACCTGGCAGGTGCTCCCGGCCGTCCAGGAAGATCTGACGCCACAGATTGAATGCCTCGTACAGGATCACGATGACGCCATCGCCGTGCACGATCTTCCACGGCGGTGGCGCGGCGTTGATCCGGGGGACGCACAATGAGAGGCTCGGTCCGGCTTCCGCCTTCGCGCTCCGCGCTACGGCGGACAAGAAAGCCCGGACGCCACGTACGAAAAAAAAGGCGGGTCCGCGAATGCGAAACCCCGCCCTACGTTCCTACCGGCTACCGGCTACCGGCTACCCGCTACCGGCTAGCTCAGACCGCCGCCTTCTGCAGCACGTTGGCGACGATCGCCTTGAACTCCTCGGCCGTCAGCAGGTCCTTCTTCTCGAACGACTTCGCCTTGACCGCCTGGAGCATCTGCATCTTCTCCTCGTCGGTGGCCTCGATGCCGAGCTTCTCGCACCACTCGTCCATCGACGGCGGACCGCTGTTCTTGCCGAGCACGATGCTCACCGGCTTCTGGCCTACCAGCTCCGGCGCAAACGGCACGTACTCGAGCGGATGCTCCTTGCGCGCCAGGCGGACCCAGCCGGCGATGATGCCCGACTCCACCTCGTACAGCTTGTCGCCCACGATCGGCCGGTTCGGCGGCTGCGTGACCCGGGCGAGGTCCATGACGAACTTCGACACTTCGCAGAACTTCTCGGTCCTGATCCCGAGGTCGACGCCGTAGAGGCAGCGGAGCGCCAGGACGACGTCTTCCATTGGCACGTTGCCCGCCCGCTCGCCGAGGCCGGTGACCGTCGTGTGGGCCACGGACGCGCCGGCGGCCAGCGCCGCAATGGTGCTGGCGACGCCAAGGCCGAAGTCCTGGTGGCCGTGAATCTCCACCGGCTTCTTCAGCCGCTCGATCACCTTCTTCACCGCATAGCCGACCGCGGCCGGCGACGTGCCGCCGACGGTGTCGGCCATTGTGAGCGCATCCATGTGCCCTTCGGTGGCCACCTGCTCGACGATGTCGAGGAAGCGGTTGAGCTCGGTGCGCGTCGCGTCGATGGTGAAGAAGACGGTGTAGAGGCCCGCTTCCTTCGCGGCCCTCGTCGTCTCGATCGACGCCTTCATCGCGCGCTCGATCGGCCAGCCGTACGCGTTCTTGATCATGTGATCGCTGGCCGGAATCTCGATGATGATGCCGGTGCAGCCGCACTCCTTGACGACCTTCACCTCGGCGGGGATGCACCGCGAGAAGCCGAAAATCTGCGCCTTGAGGCCGAGCGCGGCGACGTCGGCGATGGCCGCCCGGTCCTGCGGTGAGACGGCCGGCATGCCCGCCTCGATCCGGTGGACGCCGAGCGCGTCGAGCTTCTTCGCAATCGCCACCTTCTCCTCGCGGCGGAAGACCACCGCCGTCTGCTGCTCGCCGTCGCGCAGGGTGACGTCGTGGATCTCGATGTGGGCGGGGAAACCGTAGTGCTTGGTGACCTCCGGGAGGTAGTTCCAGGGACTGATGAACCACTTGTCCGTTTTCCAGGGTTCTTGCATGTAGCCTCCGAGCAGAATTTCAGGGCTGAGCCGAAAAGTCGATGTTACCTCCCGGCCGCGCGCCCCAGCAAGCGCGGAGGGCGTATGGTACGATTCGAGGTTAGACGTAGGGTCTGACCCCCCAGTCCGGAATGCCCAGGATCCGCCTCACCCTGAACGGCACGCCGACCGAAGCTTCCTACGAACCTGGTATGCACCTCCTGGAAGTGCTCAGGGAGGAGTGCGGCATCGTGTCGGCCAAGAACGGCTGCGCGCCCGAGGGGGCGTGCGGCTGCTGTCTCGTGATGATCGACGGCCGCCCGGCGCTCTCGTGTCTGCGGAAGCCCGAGCAGATGGACGGCCACGAGATCGTCACGCTGGAAGGTATTCCAGAGGAGCTGCGCCGGACCATCGCCGAGGCTTTCGTGCTCGAAGGCGGTGTGCAGTGCGGCTTCTGCATTCCGGGCATCGTCGTCCGGGCCGCCTCGCTCATCGAGCACGGCAAGACCGACTACCGCGACACGATCGCCAAGGCGCTCGACGGCCATCTCTGCCGGTGCACCGGCTACGGGCGGATCATCGATGCCATCCAGACCGCCGGCGAGGCGTACCAAAAAGGGGGCGAGCTGCCCGCCGAGCCGCGGCGCCACGACTACTTCGGCGAGCAGTTCGGGCTGCAGCGGAACCCAGCGTTCGCCGGCGCGGGCGGTAGCGGCTCGGGCATCGGACAGTCGGTGCCCCGCCTCGGCGGTGCCGACCAGACGCTCGGGCAGAAGCCGTTCGTCGACGACATGCGCGTGCCGGGCATGCTGCACGGCGCCATGGTGCTGACCGAGCACCCGCGCGCAAAGATCCTGAAGATCGACACCTCCGAGGCCGAGACGATGCCGGGCGTCGTCCGCGTCTTCACGGCGAAGGACGTGCCGGCCTTCCGCGGCACGGGGCTGAACGACCCGGACCAGCCGCTCTTTGTCGCCGAGGGCGAAGTCACCTGCGGCATTGCCGACTTCCTGGCGATGGTGGTCGCCGACACGCAGTTCCACGCGCGGCAGGCCGCCGCGAAGGTGAAGGTCGACTACGAGGCCTACGAGCCGATCACCGACCCCTTCGAGGCGATGCAGCCGGACGCGCCGCTCATCCACTCCAGCGAGACCTTTGCGCCGCGGCCGTCGAACATCCTGCAGCCGGTGACGGCGTTCACGCGCGGCGACGTCGATGCGGCGCTGAAGAGCGCCGCGCACGTCATCCAGCACACATGGCAGACACAGCCGGTCGAGATCGCCTTCCTCGAGCCGGAGGCCTGCCTCGTGATCCCGCACGGCCGGGGCGTGACCGTGCACACCGACAGCCAGGGGTCGCCCTACGACCAGCAGCAGATCGCCCGGGTGCTCGGCCTCGACCCGGCCGACGTGAAGATCGTGCTGCTCGCCAGCGGCGGTGCGTTCGGTGCCAAGGAGGAGCTGTCGATTCAGGCGCAGACGGCGCTGGCGGTGCACACGCTCGGCAAGCCGGTCAAGACGGTGCTGACGCGCGCGCAGTCGACGCAGCACCACGTCAAGCGGCACCCGATGACGGTGACGCTCACCGTTGGCGCCGACGCCGAGGGGCGCCTGCTGGCCGTCCGGTCGCGGATCGTCGCGGATGCCGGCGGCTATCACACGACGAGCGCCAAGTGCGCGCTGCGCGCTGCGTGTCACACGTGCGGGCCGTATCGCGTGCCGAACGTCGATGTCGAGGCCAGGGCCGTCTACACCAACAATCCCAACAGCGGCGCGATGCGCGGCTTCGGCAGCAACCAGGCCCAGTTCGCCATGGAAGGCGCGATGGACATCCTGGCGGAACGAGTGGGTGTCGACGGCTGGGAGATCCGCGCGCGCAACATCCTGAACCCGGGCGACCCGTTTGCCACCGGCCAGGTCATGCGCGAGAGCGTGCGCGGCGCGCGCCTGACGCTCGAGGCGGTGAAGGACGCGTACAAGAAGGCGAAGTACAAGGGGATCGCCTGCGGCATCAAGAGCACCGGCCTCGGCAACGGCACCACCGAAGGCGGCTACATCACGATCAGGGTTGTCGATGGCCCCCGGCTCGAGATCCTCAACGGCTACACCGAAATGGGCCAGGGCGTCTTCACCGCGACGATGCAGGCGGTGGCCGAGGAGACGAAGCTCCCGATCGACATCATGACCGTCACGTGGGACCCGGAGCTCGGCGCGAAGTGCGGCGAGACGTGGGCCTCGCGGGGAACGACGCTGAGCTGCGCGGCCGCGCAGCACGCGGCGCGGAAGCTCGCGGCCGATCTCGATTCGCTGCCGCTGACCGAGGAACCGACCGGCCGGGTGCCCGATCCGGCCGTTCGCCTGCGGCAGCTCCGGCGGCTCGTCGGCCGCGAGTACAGCGGCGAGTACGTCTGCAGGTTCACCACGCGGCCCGGGACGCCCGAGGCGGTGCTGAACCCGACGACGCACCTGACCTTCAGCTATGCGACGCAGGTCGTCATCCTCGACGAGGAGGGAAAAGTCGCGCGCGTCATCGCCGCGCATGATGTCGGCCGCGCCATCAACCCGCGGCTCTGTGCCGAGCAGATGGAAGGCGGCGTTCACATGGGCCTGGGCTACGCTCTCTCCGAGCATTTCCCGTCGACCTGCGGCGTGCCCCACACGCTCGGCCTCCGGGATCTGGGCATCGTACCGCCGAAGCACATGCCCGCGGTCGACGTGATCCTGATCGAAGTCCCAGACGAGGTCGGCGGATACGGGGCGAAGGGCGTCGGCGAGATCGGCTGCGTCGCGACGGCGCCGGCCGTGGCGGCGGCGCTCCACGCCTACGACGGGATCCGCCGCTTCCGGCTGCCGATGGACGATGCGCCCGCTGCGCGGCCGCTCCTGCCGAAGTCCCGCCGGAGGATCGCGTCGCCGGCGCAGCCGGCGGTGCCGGCGGTCCCGGTGCCTGCCTCGCATCTCTAACGCCCCGTTGCCTTTGTGGACCGCCCCGTCGAGCGCGATGTATAGTGGGAGAAATTTTCCACGGTGCTCGACGTGTGTCGAGCGGGAGTCATTTCCTGGATGAGAGCGTTTGAAGTCGTGTCGGCCCGGGACGCCCGGCATGCCGTCGCACTGCTGGCCGAACGGGTGCCGACCGCGAAGGTCAAGGTGCTGGCCGGTGGCACCGATCTGTTGGCCGACCTGAAATTCGCGTCGTCCTCCCACGCGCCGGATGTCGTCATCGACATTTCACGGGCCCGGGAGCTGGGAAACATCTCACTCACAGACGAGGGCCTCAGCATCGGCGCGCTGGTGACGCACACGGAAATCATGCGCTCCCCGATCATCCGCGATCTGTTCCCGGCGCTGGTCGACGCCGCGCACACCATCGGGGCGGTGCAGACCCGGAATCTGGGGACGCTCGGAGGCAATCTGGTGACCGCCGTGCCGTCGGTCGACAGCGGTCCGACGCTCGTCGCCCTCGACGCGCGCGTCACGCTGCTCGGACCCGCGGGCGAACGCTCGATGCCGCTGGCCGACTTCTTCGTCGGTCCCCGCAGGACGGCGCTCAAGCCGGACGAGCTGCTCGTCGAGATCCTCATTCCGAAGGAGAACCTGGGCAAGCCGGCGTGCTTCCTGAAGTTCGGGTTGCGCAAGGGTCAGGCGCTGGCGCTCGTCAACGTGGCCGCGAGTGTCTGGGTGGACTGGGACACGCAGGCGTTCGTGGCGCCGCGGATTGCCCTCGGTGCCGTCGCGCCGAAGGTCATCCACGCCTCCACGGCGGAGGCCTACCTCGAAGGGCGCGCGATCGACCAGGAGGCGATGGCCGAGGCGGGGCGCCTCGCGGTCGGCGACGCAAAGCCGATCAACGACTTCCGCGCCTCCGCGGAGTACCGGCGCGATCTGATCGCCGTGCTCACCCGGCGGGCCCTGGAAGGCGCCTACGGGTTGGCCCAGAAGTGGCGATCGGAGAAGACGTGACATGGCCAAGGTGACGCTTACCGTCAATGGCGAGATCCGGTCGGCGAGCGTGCCGCCCGAGACGACGCTGCTCAAACTGCTGCGCGAGGAGTTCGGCCTCACCGGCTCCAAGCTCGGGTGCGACGTGGGCGACTGCGGCGCCTGTACGGTGATCGTCGACGGCAAGTCGGTGAACTCGTGCCTGATGCTGGCGGTCCAGGCCGACGGCCGGGACGTGCTGACGGTCGAGGGGCTGGCGACGATGGAACACCTGCACCCGCTGCAGCAGCTCTTCGAGGACAAAGGGTCGCTGCAGTGCGGCTTCTGCGGGCCGGGCGTCATCATGTCGGCCAAGGCGCTGCTCGACGAGAACCCCGACCCGACGGAGCAGGAGATTCGCGACGCGCTTGCCGGCAACCTGTGCCGGTGCACGGGCTATTCCAAGATGATCGAGGCGATTCAGGCGGTGGCGCGCGCCGGGCGCGGCGAGCCCGCGGCCAAATCCGTGGTGTAGGCGGAAGGACGGACGCGTGGACAGACACGACACCGAGGACAAGAAGGCAGCCGTCATCGAGCGGGAGAAGCCGGCCGACGCCCTGCGCGAGATGCTGCGCGCCCCCGCGGCGGCGCCGCTGGCGCCGCTGCCGCTCGAGACGCTCGTCCCCGAGGCGCGCCAGCAGACGCCGGCCGTCCGCCAGCGGGCGACGCGGCCCGACGCCCGCCTCCACGGGCT
>JACPTI010000118.1 GCA_016192845.1 Acidobacteriota bacterium | reverse complement strand
TTGCCGTAGCCGTCGGTGATATAGATGTTTCCCTTCGAATCCCAGGCGACATCCGTCGGGCGATTGAAGTTCTCGCCCGGGGCCGCGGACCCCGGCGGCGCGTTGGGCCCGGCCCCTCGACCTGCGGGCGTCGGCTTGCCCTGTCGCGGCACGAGCGCGTAGGTGTCGGCGAGCGTCGAGAGCGGGAGGTTCGGCACGCGCATCGCTTCCGGCTTCCGGCCGAAGATCATCTGCACGCGGCCGTTCGGGTCGAACTTGACCACCTGATTCGACATCTGATCGACGACCCAGACGTTGTCTTGCCGGTCGACGCGCACCTGCTGCGCCTGCAGGAAGCCGTACACGCCCTGGCCGATCTCGCGGACGAACTTCCCGGTGCGATCGAACTGGAAGAGCCGCGAGCCGCCATGCGAGACGTTCCTCGCCCCGGCGGTCGTGATGCGCGGCGTGCCGGTCCGGGTGTAGACGAGGATATCCCCCTTCGAGTTGGTGGCAACGCCAGCCGCCTCTCCGATGTAGACGTCGCGGGTGAGCGCCAGAGCGTCGACCGCGTCGTACGGGATCTCCGGAAAGTTCAGCTGCGCCGACGGCGTCACGCCGAACGCGATGGTGGCCGCCGCCAGGGAAATGAGAAGCAGACGTGTCATGGCACCCTCCCTCAGCGGCTCGATGTCGTGGTGGTCTGACGCAGACGGATCTTCTGCACCCGCCAGGCCGAGATTTCCGACACGATCAGCTCGTCGGGGTTCCGGCAGTCGATGCCATGCACCGTCTGGAATTGGCCGAGCCCCTTGCCCGCGCGCCCGAACTTGCCGATGATGCGGCCGTCCAGCTCCATCTTGTAGATCTCGCCCGTGATCTCCCACGAGCTCGCCGGCGTGTTCGAGTCGGGGTTCGAGTTCGACGAGAACAGGTACTGGTGCGGCCCGGGCGAGATGCACACCTCCCACGGGTTGCCGACGTTGTCGTAGATCGCCCGGAGCACCAGGTTGTTGTCGAAGACCTGGATCCGCTGGTTGCCGCGGTCCGCGACATACACGTTGCCCTGCGCATCGACCGCCAGCGAATGCGGGGTGTTGAACTGGTACGGCTCGCTCCCCCGCAGGTTGCTGCCGACCTTGCGGATGAAGCGGCCGTTCCTGTCGAACTTCACCACGCGGTGGTTGATGTAGCCGTCGGAGACGAAGATATTCCCCTGCGGGTCGAAGCCGACGTCGGTCGGACGGCCGAACAGGTAGCGCTCGTCGGGCGGCGGGTCGCCTTCGGGCGTCTCGACGGCGCCCTCGACCGCTTCCGGCCGGCGCCCGAGCACCATCACGACCCGCCCCTCGGGGTTGAACTTGATCACCATGTTCGTCCCCTCGTCGACCACCCACACGTTGTCCTCCCGGTCGACGCGGACCTTGTGCGCGAACTCGAACCCGTACAGCCCCGGGCTCCATTCGCGCACGAAGTTGCCGTTCGGATCGAACTCGAACAGGCGCGTATCGTCGCGGCGGTGGTAGACGAAGATATTGCCTTTCGAGTTCCTGGCGACGCCCATGCTCTCGCCGAGGTACACGTCCGGCGGCATCTTGAGGAAGTTCGGTACCGATTCAAACGGAATCTCCGGGACGTTTTCCGCCCTGGCCCTGTTCTGGGCGAACCCGACGCCGGCAGTCAACACGGCTGCGACGACCAGGCACCCGATGACGCATCGCTTCATGTGAGCCTCCGCTTACCTCCGCACAGGCGGCAAGGTGGTATGAGAGTGGACCCGGCGGTCGACCCCCGCACGAATGTATACCCCGACGGAGGTCCGTGTATAGAGCAAACTTCGCGGCACGCCGCGGCGCCGGACGAGCCGGTCATCGGCTACACTGCCGCGGATGCGCGTGGCCGTGCTCGCGGCGATCGTGGTGCTGGTCGGCGGCCTCGCGGCGGCGGCGTTCGTGCTCCGCGTCGGCGGCAGCATGGTGGACTTCGAGGTGTACCGGACCGCCGGCGCCCGCGCGGCGGCCGGCGAGCCGCTCTACCGCGCCACGGACGGGCATTATCAATTCAAGTACTTTCCGGTCACGGCGTTCGTCTTCGTGCCGCTGGCGGCCGTCCCCGCCGCCGCGGCCAAGGCGACCTGGTTCGCAGTCTCGCTCGGAGCCCTCGTCGGCCTCGTCGCGCTGTCGGTGCGCGAGCTCCCGCACCGCGTCCTGCCGGTGCCGCTGCTCGTCGGCGCCGCGCTTCTGACTCTCGGCAAGTTCTACGCGCGTGAGCTGCTGCTCGGCCAGATCAACCTGCTGTTCGCCCTTCTCGTCGTGGCCGGGCTCATGCTCCTGACGCGACGGCGCGACGGCGGCGCCGGCGTCGCCTTCGCCGCGGCCGCGATCCTCAAGCCGTACGCGGTCGCTTTCCTGCCCTACCTGGTGGGCGCCCGGCGCTTCCGGGCCGCCGCAGCGTGCGGGATGCTGCTGGCAGCCGCCCTCGCCGCGCCGGGCCTCGCCTACGGGGCGGCGGGCAACGTGGAACTGCTCCGGGAGTGGTGGCAGACGGTCACCAGCTCCACGCCACCCCTGCTCACCAATCCGGACAACGTGTCGATTGCCGCGATGTACGCCAAATGGATCGGCCCCGGAGCAGCGGCCGACGCCGTGGCGCTCGCGACGGGCGTGGCGTTCGTGGCGGCGTTCGGGGTGGTGGTCCGGCTGCGCGATCCGGCCGTGGCGCAGCCGGAATACCTCGAAGTCGCCCTGTTGCTCACGCTGGTCGTCCTGCTGGCGCCGCAGGGATGGGATTACGTGCTGCTCGTCTCGACACCCGCCGTCCTGCTGCTCGTCAACGCACTGCCGCGCATCGGGCGCCCGCTCCAGATCCTCACGGTCGCGTGCCTGGCGGCTGTCGGGTTGACGACGTACGACATCATGGGCCGCGCCGCGTACGGACGCTTCATGGCGCTCTCAATCACGACCTGCCTCTACGCGGTGCTCGTCGGCCTCATCGTCCACCTGCGGATGCGCCGCGTGGCGTAGCGAAGGCAGATCGCCTGCATCGCCTTCGTGCGGGATGCACGTCAGCGGGGAATCTTGTAGGATCAAGGTGCGCTGTCACGTCCTGCGCGACGGCTCACCCGGCTGTCTGCTTGGCTTCATCACCCCCGACCACGGCGACGCGGCACGCGGCCACGGCGTCGAGCGGGAGTGGGACTAGCGGACGAACCGGTCGGTGGTACCGGCGAGAGCGCCCCCGGCCGGAGGGCGCCAGAGCGCCACCTCGTCGAACTTCCTCGCCAGCTCGAAGTCCTTGCCCGTGACGCCGCCGGCGCTGTGCGTCGCGAGCGCCACGCCGACGCGCCGGTACGTCACGGTGAGGTCGGGATGGTGATCGGCCGCCTCGGCGACGAAGCCGAGCGCGTTCACCAGCATCAGCGTCACGGGCCAGCCGTCGGTCTCGTACACGCGCCGGATGGCCTTGCCCTCGTATCGCCATCCCGGCAAACGGGCGAGCTGGGCCTCGATCTCCGCGTCCGAATAGGGCGAGTCTTTCGGTGCCATGGACCCCTCCCGGCCTACAACTCCATGCGACAGGTCGCGGACTGACCGAAGTTCTCCTCGATCTCCATCTCGATAGCGGTCAGGCCGCGCACGCCGAGCGCCTCGAGCTCGGCCCGCAGACGCCCGGCCAGCAGCTCCGCGAGCATTTCCACCGTCGTGTTCGCCACCGGCAGCAGCGCGCAGTCGCGGCGCGGGAACCGGTACCGCGGCGTTCCGTCAACGGCGACGTCGACCGCGTCACCGTCGTGGGCGAGGGTGATGCGGGCGCTCTCGGTCGGCAGCAGCACCAGATGATCGATGTCCCGGCAGAGCCGGCGCATGATCCGCTTCAGCTCGAGGAAATCGAACACCAGCCGGTCGGCGGGATCGAGGGCGCCGTCGACCGTCACGCGCGCGCGGTAGTTGTGCCCGTGCAGCCCTTCGCAGCGATGGCCGGCGTAGGTGATGAAGTGGGCGGACGAGAACACCAGATCGTCCTTGCTGACCGATACACGAAACCGCCCGCCCTCGTCCATCGACTGCCGTCTCCGCCCGGATCGTACCACGCCCGTTACGCATGCGGGGTCCAACCGGGGTCCCCGCCGCGCACGCTTGCGCGGTGGGGTGGGTTAGGATGGAGCGCGCACGGGAGCATGACGAACGACACACGAACCCGATGCGTTCAGATCGGCATCGCCACGGGCCTGCTGGCGGTCATCGCCCTGTGCTGGCTCTGGATCGTGCCGATGGCACGCGACATGTACGGCCCGATGACCGGGCCCTCGGCGTGGATGATGGCCGGCACGTGGAATCTGCGGTACGTGCTGCTCATCTGGGCGATGTGGGGCGTCATGATGGCTGGCATGATGCTGCCGTCGGTCTCCCCGATGCTGCTGCTGTACGCGGGGCTCGCGCGCCGCGGCCCCGACGCCGGCTCAGCCGTGGCGCGCGTCTCGGCGATGACGGCCGGCTACGTCGTCGTGTGGCTGCTCTTCAGCCTCGGCGCCACGCTGCTGCAGCGCGCGCTGAGCGGGCTGCTCGTCATCACGCCAATGATGGAGACGGCGAGCCCCTCGGCGGGCGGCCTCCTGCTGCTCGCCGCCGGCGTGTACCAGCTGACGCCGCTCAAGGCCACCTGTCTGCAGGCGTGTCGCTCGCCGCTGTCGTTCATCATGCAGCACTGGCGCGCGGGCACGCTCGGCGCCTTCCGCATGGGCGTCGATCACGGGCGCTACTGCCTCGGGTGCTGCTGGGCGCTCATGCTGCTGCTGTTCGTCGGCGGCGTCATGAACCTCTGGGTCATCGGCGCGCTCATGGTGTTCGTGCTGATCGAGAAGTTCGCCCCGTTCGGCGCGCACAGCGCGCGCATCGCGGGCGTCGCGCTCATCGGCCTCGGCCTCTGGATGTTCGTGCCCTGATCACGGGTCATAGAGATCTGTGGTCACTGGCCACAGAGACACAGAGGCACAGAGAGCAGTTACTTAGACTCTGTGTCTCTGTGCCTCCGTGGCCCGTGGAGGCCGTGGAGGCATTTTGCGGTATGCGAGTTCTTTTGCTGTCGATGCCCGACTCGTTCGAGCACACGCCGACGGTGGCCGTCCGCATGCCAACCGGCGCGATCACTTCACTGGCCGGCAACGTCGACCCGCATCATGGCGTCGCGGTTGCCGATCTCGTGCTCGTCCAGCGGTCGGTCGGGCCGACACTCGAGCGCCTGCTGGCGGAGCTCCGGCCGGAGGTCGTCGGCCTCTCCGTGATGACGTTTCAGCGCGTCACCGCACGCCGCGTGATCGGCCTCGTACGCGCGCGCACGCCCGATGTGCGCGTGGTCGTCGGCGGGTACGACCCAAGCCTGGCGCCGGAGGCGTGGACGCATCCGGCGATCGGGATCGACGCGATCGTACGCGGCGAGGGGGAGATCACGTTCCGCGAGCTGCTGCGGGCGCTCGAGGCGGGCCGGCCGCTTGCCGGCATCGCGGGCCTCTGGTACCGCGACGGGGAGAGCTTCCGGCGCAATCCGCCGCGCCCGGTGGCGGCGCTCGACCGGGACGGCATCCGCCCGCCCCGCCGCGCGGCCCGCGTGCTGCCCGGGTACACGATGCTCGGGCGTCCGGTCGACGTCGTCGAGACCTCCCGCGGCTGCACGTTCGACTGCAGCTTCTGCTCGATCATCGAGATGCGCGGCCGGAACTTCCACCGGTTCCCGATTCCGCGCGTCATCGACGACATTGCCGACGCCCGCGCCCGCGGCGCGCGCGCCATCTTCCTGGTCGACGACAACATCACGCTCGACGTGCCGCGCCTGGAGGAGCTGTGCCGCGCGATCGTCGCGGCCGGACTCCACCGGATCGACTATCTCGTGCAGGCGATGACCGCCTCGATCGCCGCGCACGGCGACACGCTGGCGCCGCTCATGCGCCGCGCCGGCTTCCGCTACGTGTTCCTCGGCATCGAGAACGTGGTGGATGAAGATCTCGACTTTCTGAGGGCGCGGGCGAAGAACAGCCGCCGGCAGGCCGGCGCGCGCGTCAACACCGCTCGTGCGGCGATCGACGTCCTGCATCGGCACGGCATGCTCGTGGTCGGCGGCCTCATCGTCGGGAACCCCGGCGACGGCCCCGACGCGGTGGCCGCGAATCTTGCCTTTGCGCGGCGCTACGTCGACTGGCCGTACATCCAGCACCCGACGCCGTATCCCGGCACCCCGATGACGCGCGACTTCGAGGAGCGCGGGCTGATCGCCAGCCGGAACGCGGAGGAGTACGACGGGACGACGGCGGTGACGCGGACGGCGCACCTTGCCCCGGAGGCGGTCGAGTTCCTGCGGTGGAAGGCGGAGCGCTGGATGAAGCTGCGCCACATGCCGGTGGCGCTCCGGCACAACCCGCTCTTCGTGCTCCGCCGCACCCCGCAGATGCTCGCCCACACGTTTCGCGGGACGACGTGGCGCTCGATCTGCGGCCTGGAGTCGTCTCGTGACGTCTTCGCGCGCTATCGCCGGCGCCGCGCCGAGGAGCGCCGGTACCTCGACTGGCCCGACCCGCTGGGGTCGCTCGAAGACGCCTCTGCCAGTCTTGTCGGGTCCGGTACGCCCGAGTTACCAGCGCCGCGGCACCCGGCTTACATCCGTCGTACGTAGGGCCGATCCGTTCCTGTCGTGCCAGCCCGCCGTCTCCCCTGGATGAGATCGCGCGCGCATCATCCTTCTTGCATATGCGAGTCGCCCTTGTCGCGTTCGTCACCGCCGCGTGGCTGAGGCTCTCACCGGTGGCTGCCATCGCCCCGGCTCCGTTCGAAGGCGCAGTCCACGGCTTCCCGGTGCTTCGTGATCTGGGCGGCAGGCGGTTGGCCAATGGTGAGTTCTCGCAGTGGAACGCCGACGGGCGTCTCCATGTGGTCATCACGTACGTGTTCGGCCGCGGCCGGCGCATCGAGGAGCGGGTGGTCATGCGGCAGCGACCGCTCTTCGTGAAGGTACCAGATGCGACGATCCGGCTGACGACGCCACCCGCGGGATTCCTGCGATGGGAAGGGGCCCTCGCGCAGCCCAATGACCCGATGATCCGGGTCGACCTCCTGCCGTAGCCGGCCTCGACGTGTGCGCCGGGTGCCGGAGGGCACCCGGCAACCTGATCACGCCATGGCCAACGCCGCGACGTTCGACCATTCGAACTCGTAGAAGATCCAGTTGGATCTTTCGCCGTCGATCGAGACGCCGTTGGCGCTCGCGCGGAACGATCCCTGGCCGCACTGCCCTTTCTTCCAGATGAACCCGTCCGGAAGATCGACGTTGGCCAGGTGCTCCTCCCCGCTCAGCGGGTTCTTGAAGGTGTCGCCGCTCGCCTCGGCAATGCCTTCGGCCCTGAACGTGCTCTTGCGTCCTTCGCCCTGGATCGTGATCTTGGCCTTCTGCAGGCCCACGACCTCGTAGGTCGGTCCCAGCACCTCCCACGGCAGCCCGCCCAGCTTGCCGGTAAAGATCTGCGCGAGCATTTCAATCTGCTTGTCCGTGGTCGAGGGGTCCACGACGAACACCGCCTTGCCGCTGCCCTCGTGAATCGCCTTGGGCCAGCTGAAGATGGCGGCGCACTTCACGCCGGAGAGATCCACATCGCCCGCTTTGCCGTCGAGAACGTGGCACCCGACGAAGGCGCGGCAGCTGCCGTCCTTCGAGTTCGGGAACCCGCCGAAGTTGCAGCCGCAGCCGAAGTCGCAGTTGCAGAACTCATAGCCGCGTCCGCGCATCTCCCATCGAACTGCCGGAGCTGTAGCCATAGCCTCACCCTCCTCTGAGCCGATGCTCGCGATGTGCGCCTGCCGCGGCGTCTTACGCCCGCGGCTGCGGTACGATCCGGAGATACGGCTTCGGCGCCTTCCACCCCTGCGGGTAGATCTTCTTCGCCTCGTCGTCCGACACCGAGCCGGCGATGATCACGTCCTCACCACGCTTCCAGTTCACCGGGGTCGCGACCCTGTGCTTTGCCGTCAGCTGGAGCGAATCGATCACGCGGAGCACTTCGTCGAAGTTGCGCCCCGTCGTCATCGGATAGGCAATCATCAGCTTGATCTTCTTGTCGGGCCCGACCACGAAGACGTTGCGTACGGTCTGGTTGTCGGCCGGCGTCCGACCTTCACACGTGCCCACGAGATCGGCCGGCAGCATGCCGTACAGCTTCGAGATCTCCAAGGTCGGATCGCCGATCATCGGATAGTTGGGCGCGTAGCCCTGCGTCTCCTTGATGTCGTTCGCCCACCGCGTGTGGCTGTCGACCGGGTCGACGCTGAGGCCGATGATCTTCACGTTCCGCTTGTCGAACTCGGGCTTCAGCTTGGCCATGTAGCCCAGCTCGGTCGTGCACACGGGCGTGAAGTCCTTCGGGTGCGAGAACAACACCGCCCATGAGTCGCCGATCCACTGGTGAAAGCGGATGCGCCCTTCCGTGGTGTCGGCTTCGAAGTCCGGAGCGGTTTCGCCAATTCGAAGAGTCATGGAACGCCTCCTTGCGTCTGCGAATCATACGTCATAACATTTGTGATTTACGATTCGTGACTTGCGATTTTTTGCGGCGCGAACTGAATCACGCTCAATCACGAATCACCAATCGCAAATCGTAAATTCCGTGGCCGCGTCTCGCCCATCCGCAGGGCGACCACGAGGCCCGAGCCGAATGTAAGGGCCGCCACAATCCATACGGCGAAGCCGGCGAACGCGTCCGATGCCGCCACGAGCCCGATCCCCACCGCCTGAATCCACATGCCGCCGGCCACGAGCCACTTGCGGCCGATCTGGTCCGACAGCGCGCCCGACGCCACATGCAGCACGCCCCACGTGCCAGGATAGATCGCTGCGAGCACGCCGATCTGCCTGAAGTTCATCCCGTGCGCCGCAAACAGCAAGGGAAAAAGTCCCCAGGCCATGCCGTCGTTGAGGTTGTTGACCAGTCCGGCCTGCGTGGCGCTCGACAGGTTGCGGTCGCCGAATGTGGTGCGCCACAGCACGTCCGACGGCCGCTCCTCCCGTGCGATGCTGGGCGACTCGAGCTGCGCGTGGGGCGACGTATCGCGCACGAGCAGCGAGAGCAGCAGTCCCGCGCCGACGAAGGCCACGCCGAGGTAGAACGGCTCGGGCCGCGGCCCCGTCCGGGCTGCCACCCAGCCGGTGGCGAATGCCGCCGCCGCGACCGCCAGATAGCCGGCAAACTCGTTGAGCCCCATCGCCAGCCCGCGCTGCCGTGGCCCGACCAGATCGATCTTCATGATCACGGTCGACGACCGCCATGGCGCGCCCCATCTCGAAGTGGAACTCGCCGTGCGGGTTCTCAGCCACCTGGCGGTACATGTCCTTCACCTTCGCCTCGAGGGCGGCGCGATCGACGGTGGCGACGTTCGTGGCTGGATGGGTCATCGGAGGACTCCTTGTTCAGCACCGATGTAAACCGGAAACCCGGCCGCCCGCCACTCGGGAAATCCTTCGAGCAGCCGGCGCGCGCGGCGTCCCTTCGCCTGGAGGATTTCGACCGCGCGATCGGCGTACACGCAGTACGGGCCGCGGCAGTAGGCGACGTACTCGCGATCCCGGGGCAGCTCGCGAAGCCGCCGCTGCAGCTCGTCGACCGGCACCGAGATCGCACCCGCGATATGGCCGGCGGCGTATTCCTGCGGCGGGCGCGTGTCGAGGATGGTCACGTCTTTGGTTCGGGCGAGCTTCAGCAGCTCGTCCATCCCGATCGGTTCGGCGGCCGAGCGGTCGCCGAAATGCTCGCGCACGAGCCGTTCGAGCTCGGCGAGCCGGTGCTCGGCGACCGTCCGGATGCTGCGGCACAAATCGGAGACCGCGGGATCGGCAAGCCGGTAGTAGACGTACAGGCCCTCCTTCCGCGTCTCGACGAGCGCCGCCTGGCGGAGCGCCTGCAGGTGCTGGGAGGTGTTGGCGAGCGACAGTCCCAGCTCGCCGGCGAGCGACTCGACGGTGCGCTCGCGCTGCGCCAGCAGCTCGAGGATCTCCAGGCGGCGCGGGCTGGCGAGCGTCTGGCCAATGCGCGCGAAGAGCCCGTAGAGCCGGTCCTTGAAGGCGCGGTGGGCGTCGGCCGCCATGACAGTAATCAATAGATTACTTGATTAATTCCTGTCAAGAGGGGTCGGGGTCAGACCCCGGTGATGCCCCGTTCCGGGGTCAGACCCCGGTGACGGGACGACTCAACTTCCTCTTCAGAAGCGCCAGCGGACGCCAGCGTTCACGGTCCGCCCCTCGAGCGGCGCCCACGCGTCGACCGTCCAGCGGCCGTCCGCGCCGCGCACCGGCTTCACCAGGGGGTGCTCGCGCGTCTGCCGGACGTCGCCCAGATTCTCGACGTTCACGTAGACGCGCGAGCCGCCGACGGCCCAATCGACGAGCCCCCCGTAGAGCACGTGCGGGAAGCCCCTGCGCCGGAAGGGGTTCTCGTCAAGCGCCTGGCGACCTGTGTAGAAGACCTCGAAGCCGATCCGCGCCGGCCCGACCTGCTTCAGCAGATCGAACGTCGCCGCGTGTCGGGGATTGAGCGGCACCTCGCGCCTCCCGCGGCCGCCCGGCCCGGGGTCCCCAACGCGCACACTTCCACCCCACGCCGCAGGCGGCGTGGGGGCCCCGGTTGCGCGTTGGGCTGGGGGCGCCGGCTCGGTCGACCAGAGATACATGTGCGTGGCGATCACGTCGAACCCCTCACGGTGGACCCGCGCGATCAACTCCGTGCCGCGGGTGAGAGTCCTGCCCTCCACGTTTACGACCGCCACAGGGAAATCCACGCGGCCCGTTTCCTGCGCCGTCAACGCGTCGTGAATGCGCGAATGGAAAAAGGTCGCAGTGACTTCGAGCGGCGCCCTCGCCCACGTCACGTCTGCCGAGAAGGTCTCGGCGCGCTCGGCGCGCAGTGTCCCGAGCGGCGCCACGGGGGTCAGGCCGAGCGCCTCCGTCTCCTCCGTGAACGGCGTCGGCGCGAAGTAGCCCCGGCCCGTCGACACGCGGAGGCTCCACCCACCGGCCGGCCGGACGAGCGCCGAGATCCGCGGGCTCACGAACGCGCCGAACTCGCTGTGGGCGTCGACGCGCGCGCTGCCCGACAGCGTCAGGTGTCGCCCCGCCCGGAACTCGTCCTGCGCAAACACGCCAGGGACGACGTGTGTGTAGTCGAACCGCGGCACCTGGCGCGAGCGGTACCGGTCGCTCTGCAGCGCCCCGCCTGCGACCCATGTGTGCCGGCCGGCCGCCCCGGTCAGTGTTACCTCCCCGAACAGCGTGTGGTGATCGTCCTGCTCGACGATGGCGCCAAACGTATGCGTGTGGCGCTGCGCGGTGGCGCTGCCGCGGGCCGCCAGAACGCGCCCGCCACCGGTCGTCATGCGCCACACCGCGCCCCCGTCGACGCGTGTCGTGTCGAGATCCTCGGCAAACCGGCGTCCGTCGGGCGCCTGCCGCCCGGGCGTCGTGCCGCCGCGCCGCTCCTCACCCATCCCGCCCAGCGCAACGAGCAGCGACTTCCCCGCCTCGTCGCTCCAGAAGAATCGCGGCCGGGCCACGACGCGCCGGTACGTCGGCAGATCGGTCCAGCCGTCCTCATCTAGATCCGATCGCTGCTGCATGTGCAGGCCGCCGACAAACGTGTAGCCCCACCGCGCGCCGAGCGGGCCCGCGAGCCAGTTCACCACGTCGGTCCCGCCGTGGCTGGTGCCGTTGACGAGCAGCTCGCGCTCGCGCCTTGCCGCGGGCGGCCGCCGGGAGACGAGATTCACCACCCCGCCGATGGCCGACATGCCGTAGAGCGCCGACGCCACCCCTTTGATCACCTCGACCTGTCCGAGGTCCATCGGCGGAATCTGCAGCAGCCCGATCGATCCGGTCTGGCCGCCGTACAGCGGCAGGCCGTCGGCCAGAATCTGCGTGTACCGTCCGCGCAGCCCCTGGATTCGGACAGTGGCGCCGCCGAGCGAGGGGGAGGTCGTCTGCACGCGCAATCCGTTCGTCTCGTTGAGGAGCATCGAGACGTCGCCCGGCGTCATCATGATCTTTTCCTGAACCTCCTCACCCGGGACGACCTCGACGCGCATCGGCTGGTCTTCGAGGCGCGTCTCGGTGCGCGTCGCCGTGACGATGACCTCCTCCTCGAGGCTGGGACGTTCTTCCAGATCGACGAGCACCCGCTGCGTCTGCCCGGCGGCGACGGTCACCGAGGACGTGAGCGGTGCGAACCCCTCTTTCACCACCGTGATCTCGACGGCCCCGGGCTGCACGGGCGCCAACACCACGCCATCGGCGCCGGTTCTGTAGGTCACGCCGTTGACCACGAGGTCTGCGTCGGCGATCGGCGCCTCGTCCGCGCGCACCTCGACGCGGACCGCCGTGGGCGCCTGCGCCGCGGCGAGCGCAGGAGACACGGCACTGGATATCAGTACTGCAGTGAAGACTAGGAGGAGGGACACCGGTGCGATCTTACGACGAGGGTGTGGCGCGAACCCTTCGTGTTCGCGCGGGGCGAGCTCGCCACCCCATCGCGCAGGCGCGATGGGGGCCCCGGGGTCGGGCTCGCCCCACAATCGACCGCCCTCTATCTCAGAAGTCCACCTGCACGCCGAGCTTGATCATCCGTGAGCGCAACGACGAAGACCCAGAACCCCCGCGCGACCGTGTGTCCCGTCATCGACCGGCCCTCCTGGCGTCAGTTTCTAGAACGTCCCTCCCTGCCTGGCGAAGACCTGCCGGCCGCCGACGTAGGTGGCGACCGGGACGATGTCCTTGATCTGCTCCTCCGGTACCGTCATGTAGTCGGCCGACAGCACGACGAAGTCGGCGAGCTTGCCAGGCTCGATGGAACCGGTCTTGTGCTCCTTCCACATCAGATACGCGTTGTTGTAAGTAGCCATCCGCAGCGCTTCCTCGCGCCGGATCTTCTGCGACGGGTCGTTGATTCGTCCCTGCGCGTTGCGGCGCGTGATGTGGAACGCCATCACGTCGAACGGGTTGTTGCTGAACGCGGGGAAATCGCTTCCGAGCGTGACGAGCATGCCGCGATCGACCTGCGTGCGCAGCGGTCCGACCTGGCGCTGCAGCGAGAGAATCATCTCCAGCCTGACGATCCGGTCGATCGTCTTCTGGTCCGGACCGCCGTTGTGCTCCACCACCCAGCGCTTCCCTTTGATCGATCGGTCGCGATCCGCCGCCTCGTAGGCGTCCAGGTGCCAGTCGAGCGCCGCGTCGCCCGACACGTGGAATCCCGGCCGGTAGCCGTAACGGTTCATTTTCTTCACCACCTCATGGAACATCTCGGTCGGCAGGCGGTGAATCCCGTAGAAGTTCCGCTCCTTGTCGAACACCGGCTGCATGTACTTGCTGTGCGGCCAGAACGCAAAGCTGAACCCCACGTTGTTCGAGTCGCGCGGATACGGCGTCCGGTTCCACGTGCTCACCCGCTGGGTCGTCACCTCGAACTCGGCGAGCGTGCCGTCGAACTGCAGCGTGTCGTCGCCGAGGCCTGCCATCGGCGGGAGCGCCGTCAGATACTCGTCGATCTGCAGCGGGTGCGATCCGTCCACGTGCTGCACGCCGAACATCACCCCCATGCTCACGCGCATCGTCAGCCGCCCGCGGCGGTGCATCTCCCTGTAGGCGCGCATGTGCTCGGGCGAGATCACCGGCTCGCGGATACCGGTGAGGCCGAGGCCGTGCTGCTGCGCCTGCTGCTCCTCGATCCACCGGATCTGCTCGTCATCCGACGGCTGCGGCAGCAGCCGCAGGTCGGCGGCGTATACCTGCTCTCCGCCGCTCAGTTCACCGGTCGGCTCGCCGTGGACGTCGCGGAGGATCGGGAACGATCCCCAATCGGTCGTGTTGAAATCGATGCCGAGGATCTTCAGCGATACGCTGTTCAGGTGCGCGTTGTTCCGGCCGGTCTGGAACAGGAACACGGGATTGTTCGGGACGGCGGCGTCGAGCTCCTGGCGCGTGGGGTTCCGCCGCTCGCGCAGCTGCCCCTGCGTCCAGTCGCCGTTGCCGATGACCACCTGGCCGGGCCGGAGCTGTGCCGCCTGCGCTTTGAGGCGGTCCATCATCTCCGCGATGGACGCCACGCCGGCCATGCTCGCGCCGCGGTGCAGGAGCCGAGACTTCCAGATCTGGTGGCTGTGGTTGTCCATCAGGCCTGGAATGACGGTGCGCCCGCGCAGGTCGATATGCTGCGTCTTCGGGCCTGCCAGCGCGCGCAGGTCTCCGTAGCGGCCGACGGCGACGAAGCGGCCGTCCTTGACGGCAAACGCCTCCGCCACCGTGAATGCCTTGTCGACAGTGAGAATTTTCCCGTTGTGATAGATCGCATCCGGCGCCAGAAGGGCCGGCACCTGCTGCGCCGCGATGGTGGCCGCCGACGCCACGAACAACCAGGTCAGGAGCAGCACGCCCGAACGGTTCCGCATGTCCACCTCCTAGCACCCCGCGGAAGGCCCTGGGGGTCAGGGTGCGCGCATTCTATCGCGGCGCACGCACGTTTGACGTACGATCGGACCGTGGACGACACCGGCACGCCCACCGAATCGGGATCGCCGCTGCTGCAGCGCATCCTCTCGCTGCGTTCCGGGACCGTCTGGCGCTCGCGGAACGGACAGCCGACGGCCAAGGAGGTGCTTCGCCTCTGCGAGGCGCTGCTGTCGGAGCGCGGCGAAGTCTCCGGCGCGCGCGTCGCGGGCGATCTCATTGCGGCCTACCGCGCGTTCGACGCCGCATCGCGCGACGCCTTCTTCGATCTGCTGAGCAATTCGTTCCTGCCGGATCCGGCCGAAGCCGCACAGGCAGCCGACGCGTACCGCGCAGCGCCCTCGTCGGACACGCTCCTGCGGCTCCAGCGGGCGGCCGAGCCGCCCCGGCACGAGCTGTTCCGGCGGCTGAATCTCGCGCCCGGCGGCACCGGCGCGCTCGTCGAAATGCGCCGGCACCTGCTGGCGACGCTACGCGACCATCCCGAACGCGCGGCGCTCGACGCGGATTTCGCGCATCTGTTGCGCTCCTGGTTCAACGGGGGGTTCCTGACGCTGCAGCGGATCGACTGGCGCACGCCCGCATCCGTGCTCGAGCGGCTGATCCGGTACGAAGCGGTGCACCAGATCCAGGGGTGGGACGACCTGCACCGCCGGCTGGAGGCCGACCGGCGGTGCTACGCGTTCTTCCATCCGGCGCTGCCCGACGAGCCGCTCATCTTCATCGAGGTGGCGCTGACCGAGCGGATGAGCAACAACGGCCGCCCGCTGCTCGACCCGCGCGCGCCGGTGCTCGATCCCGTGCGGGCCCGATGCGCGGTGTTCTACTCGATCACGCATTGCCAGGACGGATTGCGCGGCATCTCGTTCGGCAGCCTGCTCATCAAGCAGGTGGTGGAGGATCTGAAGCGGAGCTTCCCACGCGTGCGGACGTTCGCCACGCTCTCGCCGATCCCCGACTTCCGGAAGTGGCTCGGGACGACGGCGGCAGCGGCGCTGCCGCGCGGTTCGGGACTGGCGGAGTTCCTGGCGCGGTTCGACTCACGCGCCGTGGTGTTGACCGACCCGGTGCCGGCGGAGGTACGCAGCGGGCTGATTCAGCTGTGTGCGTACTACCTGCTGCACGCGCGGCAGGGCCACGTCCCGCTCGATTCGGTCGCCCGGTTCCATCTGGCCAACGGCGCCCGGCTGGAGCGGCTCAACTGGCTGGCCGACCCGTCCGCGGTGGGCATCCGGCGGTCGTTCGGCATCATGGCGAACTATCTGTACCGCCTCGACGATCTGGAGCGCAACCACGAGTCGTACGCGCGCGACCACCGCGTGATTGCGTCGCGCGACATCGAGCGGCTCGCCAGGCGCCGCGCCGGCTGACCCCCGCGAGCGAGACTCTCATAGCGCGGTCCCGTGCACGCCCACCCGTTTCCGCAGAAAGTTCGTCCGCCGCGCCGGCGTCAGCGCCTGCCACCGCCGGATCAGGTCGCGCAGCGCGCGCTCACTTTCGCGCGCGACGGCCGCGAGGTGCGTTCGTCGGTCCCGACGTCTCTTCAAGCGTTTTCTCCAGCACGTTCAACACCGCCCGATCCCTGGGCCGCCCCGCGGCCTTCTTGCTCCGAATGATGTCGGGCAGCGATGCGACACGGAGCGGGATTCCTTCAATCTCAATGATACTGGCGCGGTCCCGCACACCGTCAAATGACCGCAGCCCGTGAATGGTCGCCATGAAGTCCACCTGCAGCCCATCATCGTCGCGAACGACGCGGTACAGATCCGACGCGGGATAGTACGGCCGCAGTACGACCGCCTTGAGCGTCCGCGCGATCGTTCTGAGCTTCGCCAGGTTTCGCGCCGTGTCGCGGAAGAAAAAGTCGAAATCGACCGTCGTCACCGGAGCGCCCTGCAGCGCCGCAGCGGCGTTGCCAATGAGCACCGCGTCGAGCTTGGCCGACTGAAGGGCACGGCCGACTTCGACGAGGGCCGGCGTTGCATCCATCGAGCCAGTATACGGGCGTTTTCACCGCGTGAGCGCCGGTCCACGTCACTCGACCCGGGCCACATCAAAAATCGATCTGCAGCCCCAGTTTGACGAGCCGCGCCGGCAGCACGTTCGGACGGTTCTGCCAGTCCGGCCCGTACCGCGTGACCATCGTGAGCACGTCGTTCGCGTTCGTTAGGTTGTAGACGTTGAACTGCGGCTCGATGCGCGCCTGTCCCATCTGAAATCGGCGGCTCACGCGGAAGTCGATCTGGTTCCCCCGCGGCTCCGTGTAGTAGGACTGCGGGTTCACCAGTTGGATCGTCCGGTCCGCCGCGCCTCCTGTGAGGCGTCGGCCGAGCTCCGCCTGCGCGGCGGTCGGGCCCAACACAAAGTTCGCGTCAGTGGGGATCGGCGGCAGGTTCTGCCACGTGGCGCTCAGCCGGAAGTCGTACGGCAGCGGCAGGATGCCCGCGAGCTTGATGTTCGTCTGCGCCGACCATGGCGGCTCGAGGCGGCAGTTGGGCCCGAGCGTCGACGCCCGCGTCGTCGGATTGGCGCTCGAATCGGCCTGCACGAGGAGCTGCGGATTGCCGGCGATCACATCGCAGCGGTCGAGCACCGTCCGACCTACCGAGACGCCCCCGGTGATGAGCGCGCCGTTGGGAAACCGCCCGCGAACGCTGATGTCCACGCCGTCGTACATATGGCTCTGATCCCCGAACTCTGACGCCGGACCGACGATGCGGTCGACCCGGCCGAAGCTCGCCGGCGTCTGGTTGAACAGCCCCGTGATTTCCTGCCCGCCGCCGCCCGGCAGCCGCGGATCCGCCGGAACCGTGAAGCTGTACTCGTTGAAATCGGCCAGCGACACCGCCTCGTTGTTGGACACGAGGAAGTTGCCGAACCAGGTGCGGAAATATCCGACGCCCACCGACAGGCTGTCCAGCAGCTGGTGCTCGAGCTGCACCGACGCCTGGTAGTTGAACGGCCGGTTCCCCCACCCGTGCGTCACGTCCCGCGCATACCGGACGTCTTGCACCGGCAGCCCGAAGTTCGCGTTGTCGCGAGGCCCGAGCTCGTTGTCCTGCGGGACGAAGTCCCCGTTCAGGTCGTTCCACGTCCGGGTCGTGGAAAGCGCGGCCTGGCGCGCCGACGAATATTGCTGCTGGTCGTTGAACCGCAACTGCGGCACGTAGCGCCCGATCCCCGCCTTGAGCGCCGTCCGGCTGTCTCCGAACAGGTCGTAGGCGAACCCGGCCCGCACGTTCAGGTCGTTCCATCCGATCGCGTCGTCGACCGCCGGCGCGAGGCGCGCGGGCACGCGCGGGCCCGCTGGCATGGCGAGCTCCGGACTCCACGCCCTGAGGTAGTCGAACCGCAGGCCCAGGTTCAGCGTCAGGCGATCGATGGTCCAGTAATCCTGGACGTAGAGCCCCAGCATCCGGTGGCGCACGTCGTTGAGGAACGGGGAGGCAAACTCCGTGACCTCCGCGGGTGTGGTCCCCCGGAACCCCAGCGTCATCCCGTGGTTGACGAAGAGAGACAGCTCGCTCCCGGCGTAGCGCACCTGCCCGCCTGTCGAGAACGCGTGCGACCCCGTCACGTAGCTGACATTGCCCTGAAAGTTGAAATTGCGGTTGATGTACTGGCCGCCGTTGGAGGGCGGCCCGTCAAATGACCGCGCGTGGTGCCCGTAGGTGTAGTTCCGGTTCAGGTCAGTGATCGCGAAATCCTCCGGGCCCCCGCCGGTCCCAAACCGCGTGATGTTGAAGCGGATCATCGAGACGCCCGCATCGAACAGCAGCCGACTGGTGGCGGGCATGGTCCACTTGCTCTGCACGCGCCACCCCGGCTCGAATCGGTTGTCCCCCGACGCTTCCGGCGCCAGCGTCCCCGGCCGCTGCCCGACGTGGCACTGGCAGCTCCGGTCGCGGACATACGTGCCGCTCACCTTGTGCCGCTCGGCCACCTGCCACGTCAGCCGGTTATTGAGCTCGTAGTAGTAGTTGTTCTCGAAGGCCGGTCGACTGGGATCCGGCGTGTAGAACGGCGTCCCCTGCGTCGCGTTGTAGAAATTCCCCGGGAGGTAGTTTTCGGTCAGCCATCGCCGGCCCGCCGTGTAGAACCACAGCCGGTTCTGCGCGATCGGTCCCCCGACCCCATAGCCCCAGTCGTAGAGCGTCTTGATGTCGCCTGGGTTCGGCGCCCCGCGTGCCACGAGTGCCGCGTCGATATTGTTGCTCTGCAGATTCTTGTGCCCGAAGCTGCTCTGGAAGGTGCCGTGGAACTCATTGCCACCGTCCCGCGGCACCACGTCCACCAGCGCCCCGTTGCCCTCGGCTTTCGCGTCACCCGCCGATAGGACGATGATCTCGGTGACCGTCGCCGGGTTGATGCTGATGATGCGGTTGCCGCCGCCGAACAGCGAGCTCGTGTCCATCCCGTCGCGCATCTGCCGGAGGTTGTTGTTGTTGGTGCCATGGATCGCAAACACCTGCGCCTGCTCGCCCCGGATGCCCCCGACATCGCGGTCCTGCGGGGCCTGCGTGGCCCCGGGAATCAGCACGACGTACGCCGCCGAACTGGTCGGGAGCGGGATCGCATCGCGGACCTCGCTCGACACCGTCAGTTGCTGCACCACGTTCTGCGTGTCGACCAGCGGGGCCGCGCCGGTCACGGTGACCGATTCCTCGACGCCGCCCAGGTTGAGCTCCACATTGACCGTCGCGGTGAACGCCGCCGGCAGCTCGATCCCGTCGCGGATGACCGTGCGGAACCCCGCCAGGGTGAAGGTCACCGTGTACGTCCCGGGCCGCAGGTCGATGATCCGGTAGACCCCTTGACCGTCCGTATAGACGGTGCGGACCTGTTCGATAAGCACCGGGCTCCGGGCGTCGACCTGCACGCCGGGCAGCACCGCGCCCGATTCATCTCTCACCACGCCGCTGAGGCCGCTCTGCGCCCAGGCCGCGGACGGCAACAGCAGAAGGGACCACACCGCGAGAACTCGCGCGATTCGCCGACTCGTCATGACCTACCTCCTGAAGAGCTGGCCGACCCGAAGGTTCGTCCGAACGGGGAAGGAACGACGAAAAAGCCGACGAGGGCGCTCCGGCCGAGCGCCGACGGGAAGATAGGCAGAAGCTAGCGCCACGACCGGCGCGTGTCAACGTCGATTCGCCCGGCGCCCGGAGGAGCGGAGCTTCTGTGATCGTTTCCACTGCTTCGGCATCCGGCCCTCAGGCTGGCCGGAGCACAACAGTATCCGTATTCCAGCGGTTGCTAGACTGAAAACCGATGTGGATGTTCCCGCCGCTCGCCGTCGCGACCGCTGTTGCCATCGGCTGCTCGACCACAGCGGCTGCCAACACGACAGGCCCGTCGAAAGCGGCGCAACCGAGCGGCGGAATATCGCCGTGCTGCTGTGCGGAATGGAAGCGCTGCCGCTGTACGGCTGGGACTACACGGTGGAGTTCCACCGCCTCTTCCCAGCCCTGGCGAAGAAAGGAGAAATACGGGGTGCCGCTGGTGTCGTTTCTGCTCGACGGGGTGGTTGCGAACCCGGAGAGGCTGCAGCCGGATCTGGTGCACCGAACGCCGCCGGCGCCGCACGGATTGCGAGGACGGTCTGGTCGCACCTGCAGCCGCTCATTGCGCAAGTCACGAGTCAGAAGGCACAAGTCACAAACGATTTATGATGTGCGACTTGTGACTTGTGACTTGTGACTTGTGACTTGTGACTTGATTAGTCTGTCGCGGTAAACGGCAGGAACGCTTCGGTGACCGCGTCGCCGTTCCAGCTGTCCGGCTCTTTGACGCCCAGCAGCCAAAGCACCGTCGGCGCGGTGTCGAACGTCTCAATCGAAACGTCCTTCAGCAGGCCGGCGTTGACGCCGCGCCCCCATGCAATCCACGGAATCGTCACGTCGCGCGGATCGCCGCTCCCGTGGTCGTACCCGTGGCCGCCATGGTCGGCGGTCACGAGCAGCGAGTAGTTGCCCAGGCCGTACGCCGCGTCAGCCGCCAGCATGAGCTGGCCGACCGCCTCATCGGCTTCGCGCACCGCGCGGCCGTACGCCTCGCTCATCCACCCGGAGCTGTGCCCGGCGCGATCGGGATCGGACAGGTGGACAAACAGCAGGTTGGGACGATGCTGCGCCAGATACGAGCGGACGTCCGCAAGGGTCCGATCGCTCGACCAGCGGCCGAACAAGCCACCCGGCGCCTGCGAGTAGTCGAGCGTGCCGGGGCGCTGCAGCGGCCCGAACTTGGCTTTGCTGAAGAAGGCCGCCGTCTGGTAGCCGTGCTCCCGTGCGACGCTGAAGATGGTCGAGAACTCGACGACATCGGTGCCGGCGGTGAGGACGTTGTTCCAGAAGACGCCATGCTCGTCGGGCGGCTCGCCGCTGAGCATCGACGCATGCGACGGCAGCGTCTTGCTCGGCATGATCGTGCGCGCCGCCAGCGAGTAGCTCCCTTCGTGCATCAGCCGCTGGAGCGTCGCGGCGGCAAAGCGGCCGATCGCGTCCGGCCGCAGCCCGTCGATCGAGACGAGCACGACGTTCCGAGTGAGACTGGCGGCCGGCGCGAGCGCGCGCGGAATGTCGCCCGGCCGCGAGATGACATACCGGGGCGCGCACGCCGCGGCGAGCGCCATGAGCGCGGCCAGCGCGGCAACGGGAGCGAGCGTTCGTGCTGTTCTCAAGACTGGGATGGCTCCGAAAACAAGCTGTGCCTGTGAGAGTACGCGCGGGCGGGCCCGGCGGTCAACCGGCTCAGCCGTTTTCCTGCGCCCACGTACCACCGAGGCACCGAGATATATCCTTGTCTCGGTGGCCTCAGCGTCTCGGCCGCTAGTCCCGTCCTCGACGGCCCGAATGTCGGTCAACATGACGCATATACATCAGGCCCTCCGACCCCTGGCGATTCAGAAACGGTGCCGAGGGGCCTCAGCTGCGCGCGCGCCCGTACTTCAGGTACAGCGTGGGCACGACGATCATGTTGAGCAGCGTGGAGGTCGTCAGGCCGCACAGGATGACGATCGCCATCGGCGTCTGAATCTCGCTGCCCGCCTCGCCGCCGCCAAGCGCCAGCGGGACGAGCGCCAGCCCGGCCGCCATCGCGGTCATCAGGATCGGGATGAGGCGCTCGTGCGCGCCGCGCTCGACCGCCTCGGGGAAGCTCGCGACTCCTTCCTCCTCCATCAGGTGATGGATGTGGGTCACCAGCATGATGCCGTTGCGCGTGGCGATGCCGAACAGCGTGATGAACCCGATGATCGACGCCACGCTCAGCACACCGCCGGCCAGGAAGACGCCGGCGACGCCGCCGATGAGCGCGAGCGGCAGGTTGAGCATGACGAGCAGCGCATCGCGCGCGCGGCCGAAAGCGCCCACCAGAATCATGAACAGGCCGGCAACGACCGCGCCGCCAAGCACCAGCAGCCGCTCGGTGGCGCTCTGCTGGCTCTCGAACTGCCCGCCGTACTCGACCCGGTACCCGTCCGGCATCGGCACCTGCGCCGCGACCGCCGCGCGGATGTCCTCGACCACGCTGCCCAGATCGCGCCCGGCCACGTTGCAGGACACGACGATGCGCCGCTGGACGTTCTCGCGGAGGATCATGTTGGCGCCCGTCTCGCGGCGGACGTCCGCAAGCAGACGCAGCGGCACCGCCTCTCCCGCCGGCGTGTGCACCGGCAGGTCGGCAATGCGCTCGAACTCGACCGCCACGCTCGGATCGAGCTTGACCACGAGATCGAACGCCGTGCCGCGATCGAAGACGCGTCCGGCCGTCATGCCGGCAAGGCTCGTCTCGATCGCCTCGGCCACGTCGCGGACCTTCAGCCCGTACCGCGCGATGGCGGCGCGATTCACGATGAAGCGGACGAAGGGAATGTTGGTTTGCGGCTCGAGCGTCAGGTCCGCCACGCCGGGGATCCCGCTCATCGCCTCGCGCACGCGCTCGCCCAGGCGCCGCAGCGTGAGGAGATCGTCGCCGACGATCTTCACCGCGATGTTCGCGCGCGTGCCGGAGAGCATGTGGTCGATGCGATGCGAGATCGGCTGCCCGATCGACACGTTGGTGCCCGGCAGCCCGGCAAACCCCTGCCGGAGCGCGGCCAGCAGCTCCGCCCGCGCCCGCTCCCCTTCGCGCAGGCCGACGTCGATTTCGGCCGCCTCGACGCCCTGCACGTGCTCGTCGAACTCCGCCCGTCCCGTTCGCCGGGCGGTCGCGACGACCTCGGGCTGCGCCAGCAGGATGCGCTCCACGCGCCGGCCGATCTCGTCCGAGGTCTCGAGCGAGGTGCCGGGCAGCGTGTTCACGCTGATCGTGAGGCTCCCCTCGTAGAACTCGGGGAGGAACGCCGTACCGAAGCGCGTCATCGCGAACACGGCGGCCGCGAACAGCACCGCCGAGACGCCGGCGACAAGGCCGGGACGGCCGAGCGCGCGCGGCAGGTCGCGCGCGAATCGCGCCTTGAGCGCGCGCGCCAGCCATCCCTCTCGTCCGTGCGTGATCGCGGCGGCGCGCGGCAGGAACGTGTAGCAGAGCGCCGGGGTCACGACGATCGCGACCGCCAGCGAGGCGAGGAGCGCCGCGACGTACGCGAACGCGAGCGGCGTCATCAGACGCCCTTCGACGCCCGAGAGACCGAAGATCGGCAGGAACACCAGCACGATGATCACGGTCGCGAACACGATTGACTTGCGGACCTCGAGCGTCGCGTCGCGCACGACGGCGGCCGCCGGCTTGCGCTCGCCGGGCGGCCTCGCCGCGTTCTCCCGCAGCCGCCTCACCACGTTCTCCACATCGACAATCGCGTCGTCGACGAGCGCGCCGATGGCGATTGCGAGGCCGCCGAGCGTCATCGTGTTGATGGTGGCGCCGAAGCCACGCAGCACGAGCACGGCCGCCGCCAGCGACAGCGGCATCGCGGTGAGCGTGATGGCGGCCGCGCGGCCGTTGGCCAGGAACATGACGACCACCAGCACGACGAGGAGGCCGCCCTCGACGAGCGCGCGGACGACGTTGTTCACCGCGACCTGGATGAAATCGGCCTGCCGGAAGATCCGCCGGTCGATGGTGATCCCCTGCGGCAGCTCGCGATCGAGCGCGTCGAGCTCGCGGTCGAGCCGCTCGGTGACGTCGATCGTGTTGGCGCCCGGCTGCTTCTGCACGCCGACGATCACGGCCGGCGCGCCGTTGCGCGATCCCTCGCCCCGCTTCAGCGCCGGGCCCTCGCGCACCTCCGCCACGTCGCGGATGAGCACCGACCGCGCCCCCCGCATCGCGACGACGCTGTCGCCAATCTCGCCGGCGGTCCGCACGCGCCCCACCGCCTGGAGGACGTACTCCTGCGGCCCCTCGACGAAGATGCCGGCGGAGGCGTTCTCGCTCGCGCCGCGCGCCGCCTCGAGCAGCTCGGTCAGCGACACGTCGTTCGCGCGAAGCGCGTCCGGGTCCGCGATGATCTGAAACTGCCGCTCGGCGCCGCCGATCGGCGTCACCTGCGAGACGCCGGGCACCGCCAGCAGGCGCCGCCGCACGACCGTGTCGGCGACCGTGCGCACGTCGAGCGGATCGACGCGCTCCGACAACAGCGCGAAGAACAGGATCTCGCCCATGATCGACGAGATCGGGGCGAGCACCGGCGGCTCCACCTGCGGCGGCAGCCTCGCGGCCACTGTGGCGAGGCGTTCCGCGACGAGCTGCCGGGCGATGTAGATGTCGGTGCCCCAGTCGAACTCCACCCAGATGACGCCGATGCCGACCGCCGTCGCCGACCGGACGCGCCGCACGCCCGACGCGCCGTTGATCGCGCTCTCGATCGGAAACGTGACGAGCGCCTCGATCTCCTCCGGCGCCATGCCGTGGCCTTCGGCCAGGATCGTGACGGTTGGCGCCGTAAGGTCCGGAAAGACGTCGATCGGCATGCCGCGCGCCGTCCACGCGCCCGCAGCCAGCAGCGCCGCCGAGAGGACCGCGACGATCCAGTGGTGGTCAATCGACCAGGTGATGAGCCGCTTCATCGGTACATGTCCTATTGGCGAAGTGAGATTGACGATCGATGACTGTTGCCGATTGCCGAATTTGCGATTGGGCGATTCATTTACGATTCATCAATCAATTCAAAAATCACCAAATCATCAATCGACAACATTCGCCGATCGCAAATCTCCAATCTCCAAATGTCCTCAGTGAACGTGCCCCTCCGCCGGCACGCCTCCGGCCGCCGACGCCAGCTGCACGTCATAGGCGCCGCGCGTGACGACGCGCTCGCCGGGCGCGATGCCGGCCCGGACGCCCACCAGCGCGCCGTCGCGGGTGGCAATCTCGATGTACCGCCGGAGGAAGCGCTCGCCGCCAGCCTGCACGAAGACGTAGGGACGCCCCGCCTCCATCAGCACCGCGTCCTTCGGCACCGCCGGCATGCGCTGCCGGGCGCCGGCGTACAGGATGGCGGTCGCCGTCTGGCCGATGAGGAGCTGGCCGGAGCGGTTGTCGACATCGAACTGCACGGGGAGCGCCTTGCTGACCGGGTCGATGACGCCCGCATCGTGCATGTCGCGTGCCTGCACCACGAGCGGGTCGGCCCGGCCGGGGATCTCCAGCGCAATCTCCCTGATGTCTTCCGTCAGCGGCGCATCCGACGCGGGAACGAGGGCCCGCAGCTCGACCCGGTCCGTCCGGACGATCCGGAAGAGCGGCGCGCCTTCGTCGTACGACGCGCCAAGCGCCGCAAAGACCCCCGCGATGCGGCCGGCAATCGGCGCCCGCAGCGCGAAAGCATTCCCCGCCGCGACGCCACCGCCCGTCCGCAGCGTCTCGTCGCGCTGCGCGAGCCGCGCCTCGGCCGCCGCGAGCCGGGCCTCGGCAATCGTCAGCACGCGCTGCGCCTCCTCGACGCGGCGCGCCGGCACCGCTCGCTCGGCGAACAGCCGTTCGGCGCGCGCGTGGTCCGAGCGCGCGGCGTCGAGCGAGGCCTGCGCTTCGGCGACCGCGGCCGCCAGCGTCGCACGGTCCGCGCCGACCTCCGCGAGCCGCGGCTCGATGCGCCCGAGCTCCTGCCCCGCCTGCACCCGGGCGCCGCGCTGGAGCAGGCGTGCCGCCACGAAGCGCCCCGCCGCCGGCGCCGCCACGATCACTTCGCCGCCGACCAGCGGCTCGATGACCGCCGGAACGCGAATACCGCGGCGCAGCTCCGCCTCCTGCACGACGGCCGTGGCGAAGCCGTTCGTCCACTGCGGCTCTTTCAGATAGCTGATCGCCGCCGGGTCCTCTTGCGCGCCTGCCTCCGCCGCGGCTACCGCGGCGGTCTGGTCGGCAAACACAGTGATCGTCCCGAGGTCGTGCCGGTCCGTCAGATTCGGGGCGTCAATCACGAGCGCCCAGCGGTAGCGGCCCGCCGGCGGGATGGCTCCTTCGACCCGGAACACGCCGGGGCGCGACGGAGCACCGCCCTGCAGTACGACCGGCGCGCCGCCGGCCTCGGGCGTGAACTCGAGGCGCGGCTGCCCGGCCGTCATCGCCGAGAAGTCGGTCAGCCGCGTCAGGTGCACCGCGAACAGGGCGTGCTGGCCGGCGACGAGCGGCGGGTATTCCATGAACAGCTCCGTCCGCTCGGTCCACGTCGTCACATCGAGCGTCGGCACTTCCGCCCGCGGCGGCGGCGCGGCCTCACGCGCGCACGCGCCCGCCAGGATCAAGGCACAAGTCACAAGGCACAAGTCACAAAACCGCGCATTGTGACTTCTGACTTGTGACTTGTGCCTTGTGCCTTGAATGGTCTTCATGGCATCTCCCATCCACTGACGAACTCCAGCTCGATCTCCGCTTCCCGGACCGTGGCGTCGAGCCCCGCCTGACGCACGCGCGCGGACGCGCCGATGCGGTACGCGTCCAGCAGCTCCAGGATGCCGCGCTCGCCTGCGTCATAGCTGACGCGCGCAATCCGTTCGATGTCATCCGCCCGGTTGACCGCCTCGGCCCGATAGCGCTCGGCGCTTTCGCGACGGTCGACGACCGCGGCGCGCAGCGCCGCGACCTGGCCCCGCAGGGCCAGCCGGAACGCCTCCGCCCGCGCTTCGGCCTGTGCGGCGCGCGTGACGGCCAGGGTGCGTTCCGGCCGCGCACGGTCGAAGAGCGGGATCGTGGTGTGCACGCCGATCACGCTCCCCGTCGCTCCGGCACCAACGGTGATCGCGCTTCCGGCGCCGCCACTCGAGGCGGTGGATGATTTCGTCCCGACAAAAATTTCCGGTTCGGGGAGAAGACTGCGGTACGCGGCACGCTCCGACAGGCGCGCCGCTTCAAGATCCTGCCGCAGGGCCAACAGCTCGCCGCGGCTGGCCTCCGCCGTCTCCATGAGGGCGGCGACCGAGGGCACCGGCGCCGCCGGTGCCGGATCGCGGATCGCCACGATCTGGGAGGGATCGGTCACGTCTTCGAAGAACCCTGCCAGCGCCGCCTGCGCCTGGGCGCGTTCGGTGGTCGCGACGACGAGGTCCGCCTCGACGTCGAGCACCTCGCGCTCGGCCCGCAGCCGATCGAAGCCCGCCGCGTCACCTTCGCTCTCCCGCCTGGCGAGGACCTGTGCCAGCTCACGCAGACGGCCGCGCGCCCGGATCAACTCCTGCACCCGCGCCTGCGCCGCCTCGAGGTCCGCGAAGGCGAGGCGCATATCGGCCCGGAGCCGCCGCACGTCATCGTCGATCCGATTGGAGGTGGCGGCCACCCGCGCCGACGCCGCCTGCACTTCCAGGCCGCGCCGGCCGCTGGTCGGCAGGAGCTGGGAAGCCGTGAAGTAATGCTCCGTCACGCCGGAGACCGACTGCCGGTCCCAGTTGACACGCGGATTGGGCCACCGGCTGGCGGACAAGATATCGACGCGCGCGACGTCGATCCCGGCACGGATCGCCCGAACGCGAGGACTGCTGGTCGACAGCCGCGCCAGCGCCTGTGATTCGGTCAGCGGCAGAGTTTGTGCGCCGGCCATGGCGGGGACAAGCGCCCCGGCAGCAACGACGGCGCATCCGGCGAGCGTACGCATGGACACCTCGATTTGAAGATGCAAGAAGAGGCAGACGGCAGCTGGGCCGTCGGATTAGAAGGACGGGGTGGGCGGGGCGCGTGAAGGAGAGGTGGCGACCAGCGGAGGGCCGTGGCTGCGTACTTCCTCGAGAGGCCGGCGCACGGCCGACTCGAGCGACGCCGGCAGGACGAAGTGCGCCGGCGGCAGCGCCGGGGCGTGGGATGACACAGCCTCGACGGCGACGAAAATTTGAAGCCGCGTGACCTGTTCGGAGTCGCCTTGGGATTCGACCGCCGGTTCTTCCCTGGTCCGGCTGAAGCCGGACGCTACGTACCTCGGACTCGGACGATCGTGGTGTCCGGCTTTAGCCGGACCATGTGCATGTCCAGCGAAATGGGCATGAACGGCCGCGGCCTCGTGATGGTCGCCGTGGTGGTCGCCGACATGGGCGTGGACGAGGGGCGCACAAAGGGCGCCCACCTGCAGCGCCGCGCACAGAACCGCCGCCAGGAGCCGACGCATCCTATGCATTGTTCCGGCTTGGTGGACGGGAGTCAAGACGCCTGACGACTCCCTGAATTCCTGTTCAGAAATGCCGGTATGTCACAATGCTGGTATTCCCCGATGCGAACTCTGCACTGGCTGTTCCTCGTCAGCGTCGCGCTGTTCATCAGCGGCATCGGCTTCGTGATTGCCGGCGCCCGCGCCTCACGCCAGGCCGACCCTGCCGAGGAAGGGGCCGTCACCACGCCGGTCGCCAGCATCGCGCAGATTATGAACGGCATCGTGCAGCCGAACGCCACTGTGGTCTACAACGCGGTCGGCACGTTCGTGAGCGTCCAGGGGGTCAAAGAGGTGGCGCCCCAGACCGACGAGGAGTGGGCGGCCATCGGCAACAGCGCGGCGGCCCTCGTCGAGTCGGGCAACCTGCTGCTCCTCGGCAGCCGGGTGGTCGACACCGGCGACTGGATTAAGATGACGCGAGCCTACATGGATGCGTCGCAGAGGGCGCTGACGGCGGCGCAAGCGAAGGACAAGGACGGCATACTGACCGCGGGCTCCGATCTCAACGACACGTGTGACAGCTGCCATGCCAAATATCAACGCCAGTAAGGCTGTTGGCCTCGCGGTCGCGATGCTGCTCGTCGGCTTCTCCGCCGGTCTCGAAGCGCACGGGGTCGCGGGCAAGGACGCCGTCTTCCTGCAGGGGCTGCAGGGCCGGGCGGTCGGTCCGCTGCTGTACCTCGGCGCCAAGCACATGGTGACCGGCTACGACCACCTGCTCTTCCTCGTGGGGGTCATCTTCTTTCTCTACCGGCTCCGCGACGTCCTCCTCTACGTGAGCCTGTTCACGCTCGGCCACAGCCTCACGCTGCTTGGCGGCGTGCTCGGCGGCATCCACGCCAATCCGTACATCATCGACGCGATCATCGGCTTCTCCGTGGTGTACAAGGCGTTCGAGAACATGGACGGGTTCCCGCGGTTCTTCGGCTTCCAGCCCGATACCCGGCTGGCGGTGCTCATCTTCGGCCTCTTCCATGGCTTCGGCCTCGCGACGAAGCTGCAGGAGTTCGCGCTCACCCCCAACGGTCTCGCCGCCAACATCGTGAGCTTCAACGTCGGCGTCGAGATCGGACAGGGGCTGGCGCTGACCGGCATCCTGATCGCGCTGACGTACTGGCGCACGCGGCGCGGCTTCCTGCACTACGCCTTCGCCACGAATGCCGTTGTGATGGCGTTCGGGTTCTTGCTGATCGGGTACCAGCTCTCCGGCTATTTTCTGGCGGTGTGACGTCATGACCGACGATAGAGAACAGCTCTCCGAGATCCGGCATCGCATCGCTGCCGCCGCGGGCGCCGCGCTGCTCGCCGCAGGGTTGATCCTCGTGATGTTCATCCTGCCGGCGGAGTTCGGCGTCGACCCGGTCGGAACGGGCGCGAAGGCGGGCCTGCTCGATCTCGGCCTCACGGGCCAGCAGGTGGAGGCGCTCGAACAGGCGGCCGCGACCGGCACCGGGGAGGCGACGCTGATCGTCCCCCAGGAGCGCGCGTTCCACACCGACACGGTGGAGTTCACGGTCGGCCCGCGCGAGGGGATGGAATACAAGTACCGCCTCGACAAGGGCGAGGCGCTGCTCTACTCGTGGCACACGCCCGCACCGGTCGCGTACGAGTTTCACGCCGAGCCGGACGGCGCGCCGCGCGGCTACGCGCAGACGTACGAGAAGGCGCAGGCCAGCCAGGCGTCCGGCACGCTCACGGCGCCGTTCTCGGGCATCCACGGGTGGTACTGGGAGAACCTCAGCGACCAAGCGATCACCGTCACGCTAACGACGGCCGGCTACTACAACATCGCGCACGAATTTCGCACCGGCGCGCCCGTGAGGAACAAGATGTTCCAGTAGCGGCGCGCGATGTCGACCCGCCTGCGGTGGATCGTCCCGGTCGGTCTGGCTGCCGGCGTGCTCGGCGCGGGCGGCGTGTCAGCGGCGGCGGCCCAGAACGGGTCCGCCACTCCGCAGCTGAGCGCCGGGCGGCCCGCCGAGGGCGAACGGCCGGACATCAACGGCCGCGTCGACGAAGCGATCTGGGGGCGGGTCGAGCCGTTCAGCGCGTTCATTCAACAGGAGCCGCGCGAAGGCGAGCCCGCCACCGAGCGCACGGAGGTCCGGTTCCTTCTCGACCGCGAGAACCTCTACATCGCGGTGATCTGTTTCGATTCGACGCCCGACGACATCCTCGTCAGCGAGAGTCGCCGCGACGCCGACCTCGACGACACCGACTCGATCCAGATCCTCCTTGACACCTTCAACGATGGCCAGAATGCGTTCGTGTTCGGCACCAACCCCTTTGGCATCGAGTACGACGGGCAGGTGATGGCAGAGGGCCAGGCCGGGCAAAGCAACCGCGGGGGGTTCAACCTGAACTGGGACGCCGACTGGACCGTGCGCACGCAGATGACCGAGCGCGGCTGGGAGGCGGAGTTCGCCATCCCGCTCAAGACGCTGCGCTACAACCCGGGGCAGGAGCGGACCTGGGGGGTCAACGTCCTGCGCAACATCCGCCGCAAAAACGAGCAGGTGTTCCTGTCGCCGGTGCCGCGCGGCTACAACCTGCACCGCGTGTCGGTGGCGGGCAAGCTCAACGGCTTGAGCCTCCCCGCTCGTCGCGACCTGAAGTTGTTGCCCTACGTGTCCGGGGCGATCAACGACGAGAAGAGCCTTCGGACCGATACGGTCCGCCGCACCGGCGACGTCGGCCTCGACGTGAAGTGGGGCGTGCGTGCGGATCTGACGCTCGATCTGACGGTGAACACCGACTTCGCGCAGGTCGAGGCCGACGAGCAGCAGGTGAACCTGACGCGCTTTCCGCTCTTCTTTCCGGAGAAACGGCCGTTCTTCCTGGAGAACGCGCAGCTCTTCGAGGTTGGACAGCCCCGCAACATCGACCTGTTCTTCTCGCGGCGCATCGGGCTGTCGGCCGCCGGCGAGCCGATCGACATCGTGGCGGGCGGGCGCCTGAGCGGCAAGCTGGGCGGCTACAACGTCGGGCTGCTGAACATGCAGACCGATGCCGCCGTCAACGAACGGACGGGACAGACGCTCGCGCCGGCCAACAACTTCACCGTCCTGCGGATCCAGCGGGAGGTCGGGCGATCGAATTTCGGTGCGTTGTTCGTGGGCCGCCAGGGCGTGGGCGGCCGCGCGCCCGCCAGCGACTACAACCGGGCGTACGGACTCGATCTCTCCTGGCAGGCGACGACCAACGGCCGTTACACGGCCTTTCTGGCGCGCACCGATTCGCCGGCGGCCAAGGGCGGGGCCGACTACGCGGGCGGGACGTCGTACACCTACACGAACGAGGTGTGGACGGGCGGCGCCGGTTACACGCAGGTCGGCGAACGCTTCAATCCGGAGGTCGGGTTCCTGCGGCGGCGGGCCTATCGCAGCGTCGAGGCCCGCACGAGTGTCCGCTATCAGCCGCGGCAGTGGCCCTGGATTCGGGGCTTTCAGCCGCACGCGAACTACACCGGCTACCTGGACCTCCAGAACCGCCTGGAAAGCTCACAGGCACACTGGCATTTCTTCGACATCCGCACGCTGTCGGGCGCGCGATTCGGCTACGTCTTCATCACCGGACAGGACCGCCCCCGGCGTCCGTTCACCATCTACCAGGACGTCAGCGGCGGGCGCGTCGTCGTCCCCGCGGGTGAGTACGCGTGGACCTGGGGCGAGTTCGAGGGGAACACGAATCGCAGCGCGCCTATCAGCGCGTCGTTGGTTCATAAGATCGGCAGCTACTACGACGGTGATTACCACGGGTGGCGGTTGACCGTCGGGCTGCGCGCCGGGGCGCGGCTCCTCTCGGAACTCGAGTGGACTCGCGATGACATCGGGCTGCCGGGCGGCCGCTTCCGGAACGACCTCCTGCCGATGAAGGTCAGCTATGCGTTCACGAGCCTCGCCAGCCTGCAGGGCCTCATTCAGTACAACAAGCAGGCGTCGACGATCTCGTCCAACATCCGGCTGGCGCTGCTGAATCGCAGCGGCACCGGCTTCTTCCTCGTCTACAACGACCGCCGCGATACGTCGCCGTTCACCCCCGACGAGCTGCTCGGCCGCTCCTTCATCGTCAAATACACACGTCTGTTCGACTACTGAAGCCGCCACCCGTCCTGTACAGCCGCAACGCCTACCTGAACGGCAGTTCGTTCACCACGTGGCACGTGCCGCAGGCCGCCGTGTAAAGAATCGGCATCGCCCGGCCCGGAGGCACCCCGTCGACGGCCACATTGGTCTTCAACGGCACATCGAGACGACAGGAACTACTAATAACACAGGTGTGACAGGACAGGTCACACTCTCGACAACCGACAGTCAACAGAGGCAGTTCGTTGGGATATTTCCTGGCCTCGTGCGTCCGGAAGCCGAAAGAACGTGCGACGAAGAATCTTGTGTGCCGGCAAGGCGTTGGTGTATACGAGGAACACCGATGGCGCTCACTGACCCGCCAGAGAACGTGCACGCTGTGAACGAACCCCAATCTGACGAATCGGGGCCGAGCACACTCGCCAAGCTTCCTACCGGCGGTACGACCAAGACTCGTACACAACTACGACAGGAGCTTTTGAAGTTACTCGGCTTTTCCAGCTTTTCGCGACTCCTCTTGGTACTGGCGCTGGAGATTGCCGTTGCGTGGCTTGCTCTCGCGCTCGCTCTTGCCTTGACGTTGGCTGCCCCACCGACGGCGACGCTCTGGCAACGCCTTCAGGCGCTGTTTTGGGGCGATCAAACCACTTTGGTCTTCTTGTTTGTCGTGGGTACCGCCATTGTAGTTCCCACCTTCATATGGTTCCATATCACGTTCTTATGGGTACTGGTCCTCTGGCGCCGTTGGCGAACGTCCCGGGTCCAGCGCTCGGCTGCTAGGCCTCAGCCACCAGTGGACCCCACAGCACCCGCGGGGCCGCAAGAGTGAGGCGAGCTATGCCTTCACGAGCCTGGCGAGCCTGCAGGGACTCATTCAGTACAACAAGCAGGCGTCGACCATCTCGTCCAACATCCGGCTGGCGCTGCTGAACCGCAGCGGCACCGGCTTCTTCCTCGTCTACAACGACCGCCGCGATTCGTCGCCGTTCACGTCCGACGAGCTGCTCGGCCGCTCCTTCATCGTCAAGTACACGCGGCTGTTCGATTACTGAGCCGCGCCTTCAGCGGGCGCGGGCGCCGCAATGACGCCGACGCCCTGTTCGTACACGAGCCGTGCGCCGCGCTCCGCCGTCTGGTAGACGAGGAGCGCCGTCAGCAGGCCCGCGACCGCCAGCGCCAGGCGGCGGGGCCGGTTCCACGGCGCGCCCGACATGAACACCGCCATCTGCATTAGGGCGACAGCACCCGCCACCGTCGTGGTGGCCAACGCCCAGCGGCGGTGATCGCCCACCAGCGGACGCGCCATCCCCGGCAGAAAGACCGTGTCCACGGCCAAGGTGCCCGACCAGAACGCGACGAACGCCATGATCGCGCCGGCCAAATACAGGCTGGCGCCCATCGGCACGAGCCATCCCGGCCGCCGGAGCGTGGCACTCAGGAGGTCGGCCGCCGCGGCTGTCATCAGCAGCACGATCGGAAAGTGCACGACAAAGGCATGAAGGTTCGGTGTCCAGCTCTGGAGCATCAACGGCTTTCGTACGGGGCCAGCGGCGTCAGTAGGTCGGGCTTCGAAAAGTCCGCGACAACGGCATCTGGCCGCTCCCGCGGACCCTGGATGATACAACGACCGCCGCGATCCGTCGCCATCCACGCGCGACGAGCTGCTCGGCCGCTCCCTTCATCGGCAAGTACCCGCGGCTGTTCGATTACTGAACACCCAGCCGACACACGAGGTTGCTGCCCGCATTCTCCGACCTGACCCTCGGTTGACTCGATACGTATGTTCACCCAGACTATACGTATGGCGACACGACGAGGGGCGGTCAAGAAGACGTACAACCTGCCTCCGGTCCTCGTGACAAGGGCCAGACGCATTCTTAAGGCCCGGACGGAGACCGAGGCCATCATTCGAAGCCTGCAGGAGGTCGCCTTCATGGATGAGGTCGCCCGCGCCGTGCGCGCCACCGGTGGGCGCATCCCCCGATTCCAGCCGCTCAAGTGACGCTCCTGTTCGACACGTCCGTGTGGATCGAACATCTCCGCAAGGCGGTGCTCGACGAGGTCATCGGCGACATTCGAGGCCGCTTCCTCCTGGCGATGGACGCCGTGGCCGCGGCGGAGCTCCGGGCCGGATGCCGTTCGAAACGGGAGCGCACCATCGTGGCACGGTTGCTGAGACCCTACGAGCGTAGCGGGCGGTTGCTCTGCCCGGTGCGCGGCGACTTCGAGCGTGCCTCCTTCGCGCTATCGCGACTGCGGGAGCGCGGCAGGCTACCGTCTGGATCGAGATCGGCACTCCTTGACGCCTTGATCGCCGCGATTGCAGTACGCGACGGCGCATTGCTCGTCACCGCCAACCTTACCGATTTCTCCACGCTCGCAGAGGTCATGCCGCTGCGCATCGAAGGCTTCGCCTCGTTCACGCGACGGCTACTCGACCAGCGCGTGGCCGGACGACACAAGTAAGTCGCAGGACATGGTACGGCGACAAAGGAAGCTAGCAAGCGGACGCCACGTCGGTCGCCGCACGAAGATTTCAAGTACCGTCGCACACAAGACGCACACCTATCTGGAGGGATTGGTGACCCGCAACGAGGCTACGAACCTGGCCGATGCGCTCGATGTGCTCGTCAGGCGCCACCTCGAACACGAGCAGCGCGCCGAACTGGATCGGCGTATGGCGGACTACTACGAGAAGCTCACTGACGAGGAGATGTCCGATCAGCGCCTCTGGGGCGAGTTCTCGGAGAGTGAGATGACTGGGTCGCGGCGGCCGTGAGTATCTCCGGTCCCATCCCGTCGCCCCCCCAACCGTGAGTGCCTGAAGGCGCCCCGCCATCCATCCCATCCTCACGGCGGTGCGTCCTCTCGCGCCACGGGATGGACGCACTGGCGCCCTGATCGCCGCATCCGGCACTGACGCCGATGAGAAACCGGATTACCGTCGTCGATTTCAGCACGCGGAGTTCCACACGAACATCAGACCCACGATTTCGGCCTTACGTTGCGAATGAGCCGCGCGCCGTTGCAGTTCAGCGGCGCGTCGGCTCCATTCGCGGGTTAGACGGCTGCTTCCCTTTGGTCGACGCACAGGCGGCGTCTCCCGCCTTCTTGTAGAACGCGATGATTTCCGCCTCCGACTTGCCGGCGAGTTCACGGGCCAATTCGTCCCGGATTTGGCGGACCATTTCAACTGCCCGAATCTGTTTCGTTTCGGTCATAGGTCGTCACCTCACGTGGCGAATAGATCGCCAGTATTCCACGTCCCAGCGCGGCATTCACCTCGTTGAAGAGCTGAATGCGATCCAGGCGCACGATGTGCCGGAAGTTCCAGCTGACCAGGACGTCGACGGACGCCACCGTCGCGAGGGCAATGTGCAGTAGGTCGTTTCGAAATCGGGGGCCAAGGATCGCACGAGCCTCGTACGCCGCAACCAGTCGCAGGACCTCTGACGACACGCTGACCACTTCGGCGCCAAGATTGAGGAGCTCCTGATGGACGGCCTGAACGGTTGCTGGCGCCCGCCCGATTTCTTCGGCGATCACATCCGAGAGCACGGCGTGGAAGACTCCACGACGGAAGTCCTCTACGAGTCCGTTCGACCACGACGAGAACTCGGCGTCGAAGCAGGCGCCAATAACGTGCTGGGACCGTGTGGGATCGCCGCGCCAGGCCGACCGCACCGTCCTGAGTTCGGCTGCCGCCCCGGTCAGCTCAATCACGGGTGGCCGGCGGCTCCTCCTCGTCCGGCAGATCCGAGACCCGATGCACACCCGGTCGGCGCGGCGGCGCCAACCGGTCCGCAGGACTCCGCACCCCCAATCCCCCTCGCCGGAGCACGTGGGTGTGCATCATCTTATGTGACCGGCCACATAAGACGGTCTACACACATGTCGTGAAGGAGCTTCGCAACCCGGCACGCAGCCCGCTCGACATCCTCGCCACGGGCGCGGCACCCTGACCGGCACGGCCACGGGATTCACAGCGCCTCCCGTTTGCCACTCAGAAGGGGGCACGGCCGTCCTCCCGCGCCATGCGACGGTCCACGATGACTCGCCCCTGGTGCATTTCCACCACGCGATCCCCGAGGACTTGTGCATCATCCCGGTCGTGCGTCACGTAGATTGAGGTGAGCCGCAGCGCCCGCTGCAACCTGGCGACTTCCTCGCGCAGCGCGACGCGCAGCTCGCGATCCAGGCTCGAGAACGGCTCGTCGAGCAACAGCAGCCGCGGGCGGGCGACCAGCGCCCGCGCGAGCGCCAGACGCTGCTGCTCGCCGCCCGACAGCTCGTGTGGATGGCGAACGGCGAGCGCGTCGATGCGTACCAGCGCCAGAATCTCGCGGGCGCGCTCCGTGCGCTCCACGGTCGGCATCGCCGCGGCGCGCGTCACGAAATCGAGGTGCTCGCGGACGGTCAGATGCGGCCACAATGCGAGGTCCTGAAAGACGAATCCGAGGCCGCGCTCGTGCGGCGGGACGAGGGTCCGCCCCGCGCGCGCCACCACGCGATCGCCGAAACGGATCTCGCCCGCCTCCGGCCGTTCGAGCCCCGCGATCAGCCGAAGCAGCGTCGTCTTGCCACAGCCGCTCGGGCCGACGACCACGACGCTTTCGCCATGGCCCACCTCGAGGCGTACGTCCTCGACGGCGACATGGCGTCCGTAACGCTTGGTCACGTCGATGACGCGGAGGAACGCCGACGTCATTCCGGCCGCCGTATGGCGATGCCGAGTGCGAGCAGGCTCAGTGGCGCGAGAACGACTGCCGTCTGGAGGAGCGCCAGGGCGGCGACCTCCGCGGCCGGCGCGTTCGCAATGATCGTGTAGATCCGGATGGGAAGCGTCGACTCACCGGGTGGCGCCACGAGAATGCTGGCGCCCAGCTCGCCGAACGCGAGAATGAACACGACGACCCACGCCGCGAGCAACGCCAGTTTCACCTGGGGCAACACGACGTGGATCATCGTGCTCCACCATCCCGCGCCCCCGACGGCCGCGGCCTCCTCGTGCGATGCCGGCACGTATCGCATGCCGGCGGCCAGGGCAAGCGCGGCGACGGGGAGAAATCGCGCCAGGTAGGCCAGCAGCAGCATGCCGTCCGTGCCGTAGACACGACCGAAGACCCCGGCCCGGTTCCACACGCCGATGAGCCCCACACCCACGACGGTGCTGGGAACCGCGAAGAGCACGACCAGGAGGACATCGGCGCACACCCCAACCCGGCGACGGGCGCGCGCACGCGCGTATCCGATCCACACCGCGACTCCGCTCGCGACCGTCGCCCCCGCCGCGGCGAGCGTCAGGCTGGAGCGGATCGCTTCGCCGGAGCCCTTGACGATGGCCGTGACCGATGGAACACCCATGGCTTCTCGCGTCAACACGGCCAGCGGCGCGACCAGGGCAACGGCGAGCACGCACCACGCCGCCCCCGTCGCGCGACGCGTCCAACCCTCGAACGCCACGGGCCGTGCGCCGGTCGCGCCGCGTCGCGTGACCAGGAGCCGCTCGCCCACGAGCAGAGCCGCAACTGCCGCAACGACGATGGAGAGACCGAGCAAGGGCAATGTGAGAATCGTCGCCCGGCTGAAATCGTACAGAGCCGCGAAGGCCGTGAAGACCTCCGTCGTGAAGACGCGGACCCGCAACAGCCCGGGAACCCCGAACTCGGACACCGCGAGCACGAAGATGACGAGCGCCGCGGCGCCAACGGCCGGCGCCGCGAGCGGCAGCGTGATGCGACGCAGGACCCGGCCGGGCGGGGCCACCACGAACGCCGCCTCCTCGATCCGCGGCTCGATCCGCCGCAGCGCGACCTCCGTGGTAAGCATCGACAGCGGATAGAACACCAGACTCAGCACCACGACGGCTCCGGGCAGGCTGTAGGTCCATCCTGACAGGAGATCCCGCCCCGTGGCCGCAGCGACGAGACCGGCGGAGCCCCCCAGGTACACCCACGCCAGCGCGATCACGTATGGCGGAAGCAGCAGCGGCGCGGCGAGCGCGACTCGCCACACGGGCTTGAAGCGCAGCGGCACCCGGGCGAGGACGAAGCCGAGCGGCGCGCCGATCAGGGTCGCGAGGAGGGCCGTTCCGCCGCCCAGCGCGGCAGTGTTCAGGAGCAGCGTGCGCTGCCGCGCGTCGAGTAGCAGCACCGCGTGCGTGGCGGCCGCGGTCCCGGCCTGGGCGAGCATGTAGGCCAGCGGCAGAACGCATAGCAGCGTGAACGCCGCCAGCGCCCCCGTCACCGCCAGCGTTCGGCTCGAGCGCAATCCCCACATGACCGGGCCCCGGGAGTCCTACAGGCCGAGAAGGCCCGCAGCGCGCAGCGTGACGTCCTCAACGCGGGCGGCCGCCTTCGTGTAATCGAGCGTCATCGGGCGGACGCCGTCGATGGACGGCAGGTTTCGAGGCCCGGGTACACCGGCGCGCAGCGGAATCTGCACGGCCTCGGATGCGGCCAGCATCCGCTCCACGTCGGGCGACAGCAGATAGTCGATCACGCGCCGCCCCTCTTCGGGGTGCGGTGCGTTCGCGATGAGCGACAGCATGTTCGGCATCACGGGGACCCCCAGGCCGTCGCGGTCGGGCAGCACCATGCCGACAGGCTGGCCGTTCTCGATCGCCACGTTCACGTCGTCGGTATCGGTCAGCCCGACCGAGACCTCGCCTCGCGCCACCAAATCGCGCACAACCGAGTTCCCGTCGACCACGCGCACCTCGTTCGCCTTGAGCCGGCGGAAGAAGTCGTCCATCTTCGCGTCGCCAACCTGCGCGTACAGGGCGGCGACGTGGAACGATGTGGACCCGAACCGTGGATCGGCGATCGCGACCCGTCCTCTCCACCGCTCGTCCGCCAGGTCGAACACCGACTGCGGCGCCTCCTCCCGCTTCACGAGCGTCGTGTTGTAGGCGATGACGCGAATCCGCGCGGAGAAGCCGGTCCACTCGCCTTCCGGGTCGACGAGCGCGCCGGGAATACCTTCGGCGGCCGGCGAACGATACGGAGCGAGCACGCCGCGCGACTTGAGCACCAGCGTCCGCATGGGCTCGTTCGACCAGAACACGTCGGCCTGGGGTCGATGCATCTCAGCGATCAGGCGGTTTGCCAGTCCCGTCGACTTGGTTTCTTCGGTATCGTAGACGGCGTTCACGCGTACTCCGGAGCGCCGCTCGTATTCGCGCAGCACCGGCTCCGAAAACACGCGGTCCGTTGAGACATACACACTGACCTCCCGAGGTGCGTCCGAGGACTGCTGAACTCCGCAGCCGGCGACCACCCCGACGCCGACGAGCGGGACCGCAACCATCGCGCGAATTGCCCGTCTCACGTTCGCCACCATACATGCCTCCGCGCGGCTCACCCGCAAATCCTTCGGGGCCGATTCTATTTCGTCACCACCGTAAGGTCGTCGAAGTACGTCACCGAATCGGCCTTGGTCCAGACGCCGACCTTGCCAGCTTGCGTGAAAGTCCTATCTTCGACCTCGTACAGCTTCGTGCCGTTGTGATAGACCTCAAAGAGCGGGCCGCGGGCGACAATTCGCAGCGTGCCCCATTGCCCGGTCGGCGCCTGAGACGGCTTGCCGTACGTGCGTCCCTCGCCTTTCAGGGGGAGATCGGTCCGCTTGCCGTTCTCCACCTTGTACAGTACGACGTTGTTCTCGCGCGCGTTGGCGCGCACGATGTAGTAGTTGTTCTGGTCTTGATACCGCCAGACCAATCCTGCCGCTTGGTCGACCTGCCCAGATATCGGCTTGAACCGCACCGAGAGATCCACATCAGCGGTCCTGATGTCGCCGAGCACGGCAACGGGAAAGCGCACGCCTGTCCGGTCGGCGTCCAACTGCGCAAGCACGTGGTTGCTGCCGTCCGCCTGCACCAGCCACCGGCCTGGCTTGCCGACGCCGGCCGTGTGGCCAAACTCGAAGCCCTTCGGTGGCTGGTTCACGACGTCCTGGGCAAAGTCGACCTTTCGTGTTTGACCGTGCGCCAGCGCGATCGCACTCACGACCATCAGCGTGACGACGTTCATCCGGCGCATGTGTCCTCCCGTTCTCTGAAACCCGGGTGGTGATCACGTGGATTCTCCCCCCCCAACTTGAAAGCGCCCAGAAAACCAGCCGTGCGCCTCGTCGTGCCGACCGCCACGGCTCCGAGCACGGCGCTTCGACCTTACGCGAATCCGGCCGCGCGTGGGATGCGCACCTCGAACACCGACCCCTCTCCCGGCGTGCTGTCAACATGGATGGAAGCGTGATGGGCTTCGGCAATCCAGTGCCCGATCGACAAGCCGAGCCCGGCGCCTCCCGCCTCTCGCGACCGCGCAGGATCCACGCGGTAGAACCGCTCGAAGATCAAGGGAATCTCCTCAGCCGGGATGCCGATGCCGGTGTCGGCCACGGTGACCACCGCGGCGTCGTCAACCGCTTTCACCCCGACACGCACCTGGCCACCCTCCGGCGTGTACCTGATGGCGTTGTCGATCAGGATCACGAACAGGCGCTCGAGCGCCCTCGGGTCGCCACGCACCAGAACCGACTCGTCACCGATCGTGCGCTCCCCCTGAATCTGCTTGGCGTGCGCCAGCGGCTCGCACCGGCTCGAGGCCTGGCGCAGCAACGAGCCAACGTCCACGTCCTCGAAGCTGAGCGTTTCCGACCCCGCGTCGACCCGGGCGAGCGTCAGGAGATTGGCGATAAGGCCGGTCATCCGCTCGGCTTCGTTGAGGATCTCGGTGAGCGCCTCGCGGTACTCTTGCGCGCCGCGCGGGTGCCGCAACGTCAGCTCCGCGGTGCTTCGAACCAGCGCCACGGGGGTACGGAGCTCGTGCGACGCATCGGCGGTAAACCGCGTGATTTGAGCGAAGCTCGCCTGTAAGCGGGCGAGCATCTCATTAAAGGTCACCGTCAAGCGCTGGAGCTCGTCCGCGGTCCCGGGTGGCTCCAGCCGGCGAGAGAGATCCTGGGCCGTCGTGGACCGCGCAGCCTCCGTGATGGCATCCACCGGCGCCAGGGCCCTCCGGCTCATCCAATATCCGGCCGCGCACGCCAGCAGGAGAACGGGTGGGACCGACACAATCAGCAGCCACCGGAAGCGTGCCAGGATGGCATGTGCTTCGGCGACGGGCGCAGCGACTTGCGCGGTGTACACGATCCCAGAGACGGCAACGGGCGCAGTCAGGATTCGAAGCGCCTGACCGTTGCGTTCAATCGTGTCGTATCGCGAGCCGCCCGTCATGATTGTCGGCTGCTCGATGCCGTACTCGCGAATCGATCGCGACTGAAAGAGCCAGGCCCCGTCCGGGCCGCTCACCTGCAAGAGGTCCCCGCCCGGGCGCAGCCCCGAGTGTTCCCGCAACTCCTCCTGGAGCATCGCCAGCGACACGGCAGGATTGAAGCGCTCCAGCATGCGCTGCACGCCTTGCAGCCGCGCCTGCAGCTCGTCGTCAATCACGGCCTCGACGCTCGTCCGCATCGCCAGCAGCATGGCCGTCCCATAGGCAACGAACGTTACGGCAAAGATGCCGAAGTACCACAGGGTGAGCCGCGCGCCGATGGGCAACGCTCTCATGACGACTGGTCCTCGCGAAGGACGTACCCAAACCCTCGGACTGTGTGGATCAGCCTCGCGGGTCGTCCGTCGTCCACTTTTCGTCGCAGCAGCCGGATGAAGGCCTCGAGGGTGTTGTTCTCGATCGTGCTGCCGACACTCCACACGGCCTCGATGATCGTGGCGCGAGACAAGACGCGGCCCTTGTGTCGCATCAGTAATTCGAGCAGCACATATTCGGTCCTGCTCAAGTGCACGGGCTTGTCGCCTCGGAACACGCGGTGCGTTGACGGCTCCAGCGTCAGGTCGGCCACGCTGAGGCGGCTGGATGGCTCGACGGGCCCGCGTCGGGAAAGCGCTCTGAGCCGCGCCAGGAGCTCGTCAAACGCAAACGGCTTGGTCAGATAGTCGTCAGCGCCCGCATCCAGGCCTCGGACGACATCGCCCGTCGCGTCCCGAGCCGTCAGGATGAGAATCGGCGTCCGGACGTGCTCCTGGCGCAATCGACGCGCGACCTCGAATCCGTTCAGGACAGGGAGCATCACATCCAGCACGATGACGTCGAACGTGTACGTCTGGCTCAGTTCCAGACCCTGCGGACCGGTGCTCGCGAGCGTGACCGCATGCCGCTCTTCTTCCAGGCCTTTGCGGAGCAACCTGGCCAGCTTGCCGTCGTCTTCCACCAGAAGGATGCGCATGCGCTGGTGCGTCTGGTTTCCAGGCGTGACCCCTCCGTTCAAGCGTGACGCGCCTGTCTGAAAGTCACCTGAAAGGCCGGGGTCGAGCGCCCTTTCAGGCCATTTTCAGATTTGCCCCCTACCATGTCCGGCATTCGCCTGTTCAACCCCGGTTGCTACACCGGGAGCCTCGTGAAGAGCAAGATGGTCCGGTAGGATACGCTCGATGACAGCGATCCCACTGCGGCGGTTCGTCCGGGTGGTTCTTGCGTGCGGATGGCTCGGCGCCGGCGGGGTGTCGCTCGCCGCCGCCCAGATCGGGGCACCGGTCCCTCAGTTGACGGTTGGTCGTCCCGCCGAAGGCGAGCGGCCGGTCGTCGACGGCCGCGTCGACGAGGCAGTCTGGGCGCGCGCGGAACCATTCAGCGCCTTCATTCAACAGGAACCGAACGAAGGCGAACCCGCCACCGAGCGCACGGAAATCCGGTTCCTCGTCGATCGGCAGAACCTCTCCATCGCGGTCGTCTGCTTCGACTCGGAGCCCGACAAGATACTGGTGAGCCAGAGCCGGCGCGATGCCCCGCTCAACGATACCGACTCGGTGCAGATCCTCCTCGATACGTTCAACGACGGGCAGAACGCGTTCGTCTTTGGCACCAACCCGTTCGGCATCGAGTACGACGGCCAGGTCACGGCGGAGGGACAGGGTGGCGCGCAACGTGGTGAGGGCACGGGGGGGATCAATCTCAACTGGGACGCCGACTGGACGGTGCGCACGCAGCGGACCGAACGCGGCTGGGAGGCGGAGTTCGCCATTCCGCTCAAGACGTTGCGGTACAACCCGGGTGACGAGCGTACCTGGGGCGTCAACGTCCTGCGCAACGTCCGGCGGAAGAACGAACAGGTGTTCCTGTCGCCCGTGCCGCGGGGCTACACCCTTCACCGCGTGTCGGTGGCCGGAAAGCTGCACGGATTGAGCCTGCCCGCGAGGCGTGACATCAGACTCCTGCCGTACGTGGCCGCCTCGGTCAACGACGAGAAGACGCTGCGGACCGACACCGTCGATCGCAACGGCGATGTCGGGCTCGACTTCAAGTGGGGCGTGCGGGCCGATCTGACGCTCGACGTGACGGTCAACACGGACTTCGCCCAGGTCGAGGCCGACGAGCAGCAGGTCAACCTGACGCGGTTTCCACTGTTCTTTCCCGAGAAGCGTCCGTTCTTTCTCGAGAACGCGCAGCTCTTTCAGCTCGGCCAGGCCCAGGCCGTCGACCTGTTCTTTTCCCGGCGGATCGGTCTGTCGGAAACCGGCCAGCCGATCGACATCGTCGCGGGTGGACGCCTGAGCGGGAAGCTGGGCGGCGGCTACAACATCGGTGTGCTGAACATGCAGACCGAGGCGGCGGTCAACGATCGACTCGGACAGACGCTGGCCCCCGCCAGCAACTTCACGGTCGCGCGCCTCCAGCGCGAAGTCGGGCGCTCGAACTTCGGTGCCATGTTCGTGGGCCGTCAGGGCGTCGGCGGCCGCGCGCCGGCCGACGACTACAACCGGGCCTACGGCCTCGATCTCGGCTGGCAGGCGACGACCAACGGGCGGTTGAACGCGTTCCTGGCGCGCACCGATTCGCCGCGGCGCAAAGGCGGCTCGGACTACGCCGGCCGCGCGGCGTACCTCTACGTGAACGAGCTGTGGGGGGCGGGAGGCGCGTACACGCAGGTGGGCGACCGGTTCAATCCCGAAGTCGGCTTCCTCCGCCGGCGGGCGTACCGATCGGTCGAGGGGCGGTACAACCTCAGTTATCAGCCCAAGCAATGGCCGTGGATCCGCCGCATTCAGCCGCACACGAGCTTCACCGTCTTTACGGATCTGCAGAACCGGCTCGAAAGCTCACAGGGCCACTGGCACTTCTTCGACATCATGACCAGGCCCGGCGCCCGCTTCGGCTATCTCTTCGACTCCGGGCAGGACCGGCCGCGCCGGCCGTTCACCATCTATCAAGACGTGACGGGCCGGCGCGTCGTCATCCCCGCGGGCCAATACGCGTGGATCAGGGGCACCTTCGAGGGGCACACCAATCTTAGCGCCCCGATCAGCGCCATGCTGTGGCATCGCGTCGGCAGCTACTACAACGGCGATTACCACGGGTGGGATCTGACGGTCGCGCTGCGCGCCGGCGCGAGGCTGCTGTCGGAAATCGGGTGGAAGCGCGACGACATCACCCTGCCGGGCGGCAGCTTCCGGAACGACCTTGTGCCCATGAAGATCAGCTACGCGTTCACAAGCCTGGCCAGTCTGCAGGGACTCATTCAGTACAACAAGCAGGCGTCGACGCTCTCGTCCAACATCCGGCTGGCGCTCCTCAATCGCAGCGGCACGGGGTTCTTCCTCGTCTATAACGACCGGCGCGATACTTCGGACTTTACTCCAGACGAGCTGCTCGGCCGCTCGTTCATCGTGAAATACACGAGGTTGTTCGACTACTGAACCCAGGAGCAGCGCGACGCGACTGCCGTCACCCACCAACGCGGAACGACCAGCCACATTCCTACTTGAACGGCAACTCGTTTACCACGTGGCACGTTCCGCAGGCGGCCGTGTACGGAATGGGCATCGCCTGGCCCGGAGGCACCCCGTCGACCGCCACGTTGGTCTTGAGCGGCACGTCGAACACATGAGACTTCAATGGGCCTTGCCAATAGGTGCTGTTCTCTTCCTCTTGCGCGTTGGCATAGGGAGGCGTCCTAATCATCCGGCCAAAATCGCCGGCAATGCCCCCCGTATTGGCGGTGCCTGGCATGTGGCAGTCGATGCAACGCGTCAGTTGGCCCTTCATCTTGGCGTTCAGCTTCGATTCCATGTGCGACAGCACGTCCACGGTATGACACCGCTGACACAACGGAGAGGCGGAGTTAGCAGGGTCGTGAATGAGCCAGCGTGGGTACGGTGTGTCGCCGTGCATGTTGTGGCAGTCCGAACAAGCGACCAGCAATCGATCGTTCCTGTACATCTTTGACTTCAGGAAATCCGCGTACTGCTGATGCGGCTTGTTCGAGTGGACGTCGTCGGGCCAGATGTTGTCCTCCCGTCCCGGTCCCCGCATCGTGGGCCCCTTCTTGATCGGGTCGGTGTACTCCGTAATCAGCTCGTGGCGGCTGATTCCGGGCCTTGCGAGATCGCCTGCCGCGCTGATCGCCTGCGTATAGCCGGCGAGCGGTCCGCCATAGCCCTGCCTCCGGTCGTGGCATCGGCCGCAGACCACGCTGGACCGCTCTGCCGACAGGTACTTTGGGTTGACGATGAAGCGCGATCGGCCGGCGTTGGCCACATGCTCGGACCCCGGGCCGTGACAACTCTCACAGCCGATATTGATCTCGTCCGGTTCCGGATCATCGTCGATGTTCATCTCGCCGCCGGGGTCGTTGACCGCGCGCACGAGGAACTGGCCGGTCGCCTTGTCTTGATATCGCTCCCACCCCGTCAGATGACAGCCGGCGCACATGGTCTGCACGGCATTGTTGTTGACTGGCGGAGCCGCCAGCACATCGTCGGGCGTTCCGTATCGGGCGTCTGCGCCAGCCGACCACCACATGTAGAATTTGTAGTCCTGCCAGACACGCCGCTCTCTGTGCAGCCTGTTGTCACGTCCGGTCATGTTGTACCGCAGCACGGTGTACCACCCCTGACGATCGCCCAGTCCCGGCGGAACCGAGACGATGTATCGCTGGTCGTGGACCGCCCCGCCGTAGAGGAGTCTGACCTCCAGGTGCGCCGGGCTATTTGGATCCTGCGCGTTCAGCCGATTCACCATCGTGATGAAGTACTTCCCGTTGGACGCATGCCTCCACAGATAGACGTCGGCATAGACCACCTCGATTGGCAGCCGGCCGTCGCCGAAGGCCCGTAGCTTGAACTTATCGTCGCCCCTGCCCTGGTCGTAGTCGCCGAGTTCCAGACGCGTTCCGCGCGCGTAGTTCTCGACCTTCGGGAAGAACTCGAGCGCGGCGAAGTAGTCCGGGTGTCTCGAAAAATCCTGCGTCCGCCCTGGAGCGTCCGGCACGGTCCATCCGAGCTTGTGCGCCGTCTGCTTCCAGTGCTCCTTGTCCTTGTGGCAGGAAAGACAGGTCGAGCTGCCGGTGTACCGCGCGTCTGCCGAGGGGCTGCTCGAGACCTTGATCGTCATCGATTGCCCACGCAACTGCGCGGCTGAGTAGCTCCGTCTACTCTGGTCCCCACCGGGTAGATGCTCGGCATCTTTCGCGCCGGGTGTCACATGGACGAAGAACCTGCCGTCGGGGACGTTCGAAATGACGAAGTTGCCTCCCGCGTCCGTCGTGGCTTGCGGGAATCCCGCTCCCCGCAGTCGAATCGCGTCTTCGAGCGGTTCATCGTAGGCTTCCGCCGGATACGGCGGAGCGTAGATGGCACTGGCGGTCATTCGCGTCGTCACGTCGATCGCTGTGACGGGGACAAGATGGATCGTTGCGCCGGCAACGGGGTGGCCGGGGTTGGCGGCCGCGCCGCCCACGACCAACGCGCCAGACGCGCTCAACACCCGGCCCGTGAACTGACTCGTCTGGCTGGCTGTTTGAACGGCACCGGTCGCTGCCGCGGCTCGAAGGATCACTTCCGCCAGCAGTATCACCGTGAGCAGCGATACTGCGAGCCAGAAACGTCTTGTCACGCGCTTCTGCTGCATTGTCAGCTCCACCTTCTGGACTCCATCGCCTCAGGGGGCCAGTGGGGCGAGGGGGAACACGAAGACGAACGACAGCGACCACGGGCTCGCCTTGTCGAGATACCGTTCGTCGCCGACAACGTCACCCGCCTTCGGCAGGCCGGTCGCGAGGTAGTCGAGCGACAGCTCCACCTCGACGTTGCGCAGCCAGGCAACCTTCTGCACCCGATTGAACACGTGGAACGCGGTGTCCCACTCGAAGTTGAGCTTATGCGTGTACACGCTTGCCGCACGCGGCGTCTCGCCGGGGCTGAACTTGTCGACGATGTCGAAGTGCGACGAGACCCAGCCGGCGGTCCGATCCGTGTCGAACAGCTCGATGTTGAGCTCGGACTCGATCTCGATGCCGTTGTCGCGGATCGTGTGCCGGCCCGCGGCGTCCGCCGGCGCGCCGGTGAACGGGTGCACCGCCGTGTCGCCGAAGGGCACGAAGATCGCCTCCAGCGTCAGCCCGATGCGCGGGATCTCGGTCGGCACGTCGAGCGCGAAGATCAGCTCGAAGACCGTTTCCCGGGGCACCCGTTCCACCGCTCCATCTGCCTCCAGACGCGGCCGCCGCGCCAAGTGCTCGATCGTGAAGGTCGGCTCGATCTTCAGCTCGGGTGCGCAGAGGATCGTGCACGGCCGGTCCTCCTCCGTCTGGGCCGCCAGCGGCACATCGAGCAGAAGGCCCACCAGCGAAGCTGCCGCTATCGCGGAGGATGCCGTACCGTTCGGCGGCCACCGGTGAAACCAGCCAAGGGCTTCGCTCAGGGCTTCGCCCTTGATATCCCGTACTCGTGAGGGAGAAGATGCATGCCCTTGGCTGGTTGGCCAGCATCTGCTTGGCGCGCTTCGCGCGCCTAGGATCGCTATACGGCTTGTCACAGCGGGTACAAAATTCTCGTTTGGAGCCGTATAGCGGTCCAACGTGACCGTGTGGCTGCAGACATTGACGTCTCCTACCGTGCCCGCGATGAGCGGCGTGCGGCACGCGACGGACGGGCTCCCTTGGCGGTCGGCACGGTGCTGCGTGTGGTCGCGGATCGTCCCGGGGGGTGGGTCGACTTCGGCGTGCGTGCAATCGTGCGCGGACCGGTGAGACGCCCGGCCTGCGCGATGGCGAGGTACAGAGCCTCGAACAGCACCATGCCCTGATCGAGGAGCTCGTGATCATCGGAATACGCAAGCTGGAGGCCCTCGATCACCGTCGCCACCGCAGGCACCTCTGGTGCCCCGAAGCGCCCGTCCTTGAGATCGAGATCGTGTACGATCTCCGCCAGTCGCTTGACTGCCGCGTTGTCAATCGCAAACACGCCGCAGAGCGTTTCGAAGGTGCACTGGTCGCCTCGATGCGTGAACTCCACGCCAAACATATCGAACGGGATGGCGTCTCGACCCGCAGCATCCCGGTCGACCACGAATCCGAAGCGGGCCCGCTCGTCGAGAAAGCGGCGAATCAGCCAGGCCGAGGCCATGCGATCGACGCCGGGTCGAGGACGGGTGACCCACAGGCGTCCCTGATAGCGGTGCACGTCGGCGCCAGCGCCCGCAACGGTCGCTGCGGCGTGAAGGCGTTCCGAGACGTGGCCATCGAGTTGTGCGAGCAGGGTCACGACGCGATCCCGGCCCGCGCCGCCGAAGAAGTCTGTGCGCTCGATCACCGCAAGCCGCTGCCGGAAGAGGTCGAGCAGCCGGCCGGCGGCCGGCGCCCGAGTGCCGGACCGCCGCCGCGGCGCGCCCTGCCGGGCGAGCACGCGCTCCACCGCTCTCCCCAGGGCCAGATATGCGTCCTGGCGGGAGCGTCTGAACTCCTCCACCAGCGCATCCTCGGACCAGTTGTTCACACAGTCGGCGGCAAACACCTCGGCCTCACCACCGGCGTCCTGGATCTCGGTCTTCAGCCATTCGAAGTCTTCACGAGTGCCGGGCGTATCCGGCAGGACATAGACAGCGTGCTTGACGGGGATCGCGCCGAGCTGCTGTAGCCGCCGCCACGTGCGCACACGTAGATTCGAGGGCTCCGACGGCAGCTGATGCACGAAGATCAGCCACTTTCGAGCGCCTGCCCCCGGGCGGGGCATATCGGCGCCATCCGCTCCTGCAGTTGGAACCGCCACCATCGGCCGCTGTGAACGCACTGATGTTGTAACGGTCGTTGCCAAGTATATGGCAATCGTTACGACAGTCAATCGACGACGCCGGCGCCCCCACCCGGCTGGCATAAGATGGCCCCGTGACCGCCGTCGTGCTCCCGGGCATCACCGTACTGGACCTGACGCGCGTGATGTCGGGGCCGTACTGCACGCTCATGCTCGCCGACATGGGCGCGCGCGTCATCAAGATCGAGCACCCGCAGCGCGGCGACGACACGCGCGCGTGGGGGCCGCCGTTCGTCAACGGGGAGAGCGTCTACTTCCTGAGCGTGAACCGCAACAAGGAGAGCCTGACGCTCGACTTCAAGCAGACGGAGGGGCGCCGCATTCTCGACGCGCTGCTCCACCGCGCCGACGTGCTCGTCGAGAACTTCCGGCCCGGGACGCTCGAGCGGCTCGGCCTCGACTACGCGTCTCTCGCAGCGCGCCATCGGCGCCTGATCTATGCCTCGATTTCCGGGTACGGACACACCGGCCCGCTCCAGCATCTCGCCGGGTACGACGCGGTCGCGCAGGCCGAGGGGGGCCTGATGAGCATTACCGGCGATCCGGACGGGCCGCCGTTCCGGCTCGGCCTGCCCATCGTCGACCTCGTTTCGGGTCTTTTCGCGGTGCAGGGCATCCTGCTCGCGCTCCTCTCGCGCGGCGTGACCGGGCGCGGACAGTACGTCGACATCGCCATGCACGACGCGGTGGCGGCGCTCCTCACCTATCAGGCCGCCGGCTACCTCGCGACCGGCAAGAACCCGCCGCGGATGGGCAACGCGCACGAGAGCATCGTCCCTTACGGCACGTTCGACGTCCGCGACGGGCTGGTCATGCTGGCCGTCGGCAACGACGATCAGTTCCGCCGCTTCTGCGAGGTTGCAGGCATCCCGGCGCTCGCCTCGGACGCACGCTTCGGGACCAATCCACAGCGAGTGGCGCACCGCGACGAGCTGCTGCCGATGCTCGCGCCGCTGCTCAGAACGCGTGACCGCGACGAGTGGACCCGCGTGCTGCGCGCCGCAGGGGTCCCCTGCGGCGCGGTCCGGACGATTGGCGAGATGCTCGCCGATCCGCAACTGGCCGCGCGCGAGATGATTGCCCCGGTCCTCCATCCGAACGCGGGCCCGCTGCGGCTCGTCGGCAGCCCGGTCAAGCTGTCGGGCGCGACCGCGCGCCCCGACCGCCCGTCGCCGGCGCTCGGGGAGCACACCGACGCGATTCTGATTAACGAGCTAGGGTTCAGCGCGGATGAAGTTTGCGGCCTCCGCCAGCGTGGTGTCGTGTGATGGGGATGCTGACCTACGGTACAATCGCGGCGATTTCATGAACCAACTCCATTACGGCGACAACCTCGATGTTTTGAGACGTCACGTCGGCGACGAGTCCGTCGACCTCGTTTATCTCGACCCGCCATTCAACTCGAACGCGAATTACAACGTTCTCTTCGCCGAGCACGACGGAACGAAGGCCGCCTCGCAGATCAAGGCATTCGAGGACACCTGGGAGTGGGACCAAGGCGCCGCCCGCGCGTACGAGGAAGTGGTTGAACGCGGTGGTCGAGTGTCTCAGGCGCTGCAGGCATTCCGCACGTTTCTGGGCGACAGCGACATGCTGGCCTATCTCTCGATGATGGCGCTGCGCCTCGTCGAACTGCGCCGGGTGCTCAAGGCGACCGGGAGCATCTATCTCCATTGCGATCCGACGGCCAGCCACTATCTGAAGATGCTCATGGACGCCGTCTTTGGACCTCGCCATTTCAGGAATGAAATAGTGTGGGAACGCACGACGGGACGGAAGGCAGGACGTCAGTTCGGCCGTGTTCACGACGTTCTTCTCTTTTTTTCGAAGAGCGACGACGCCATTTGGAATGCGCCCGTGATCCGTCAGGACGAGCAGACTGCCAGAGGTCATGACCTCATGCGTGATGAGGGCGGCGTCTTCAGGGTCTCAGATCCGACCGGCGCGGGCCAAGGGCCTCCCCGAATGTTCGGCGATCGCCTGATCGAGCCGCCGGCGGGGCGACACTGGGCTTTCAATCAGGACGGTGTTGATCTTCTGATGCGCGAAGGGCGAATCATCTTTTCGCGCCGGGGTCAACCGCGCTTGAAGACGTACGTTCGAGATTTGCCGGGAGTCGCGGTGCGTGACATCTGGACGGATATCGAACCGCTCAACGCCGCCGCTGCCGAACGTCTCGACTACCCCACGCAGAAGCCGGAAGCATTATTGGAGCGCATTATCGAGGCGAGCAGCCGGGAAGGCGACCTGGTCCTCGATCCGTTCTGCGGATGCGGCACGACGATCATTGCCGCCCAGAAGCTGAATCGCCGGTGGATCGGGATCGACATCACCAATCTCGCCATCACACTGATTCGCAGCCGACTTACCGACACGTTCGGCGGAACCGTTGACTACGAGGTGATCGGCGAACCTGCATCGCTGCCCGACGCAGCGAGGCTCGCCGCTGACGATCCGTACCAGTTTCAATGGTGGGCTCTTGGACTGGTTGGCGCCCGTCCAGTTGAGCCAAAGAAAGGTGGGGACAAGGGCATCGACGGGCGCATCTACTTCCACGCCGGCAACGGCCGTACTCGTCAAATCGTGCTCTCAGTCAAAGCCGGACACGCGGGCGTCTCGCACGTACGCGATCTGCGCGAGGTAGTGGAGCGCGGGCATGCCGAGATAGGCGTGCTCATTGCTCTTGACGAGCCGACTGCGGCGATGCGAAAGGAAGCGGCCAGCGCCGGGTTCTATGCATCGCCGTGGGGCACACATGCCAGGCTGCAGCTGCTAACAGTGGAAGATCTTCTTACCGGCAACATCATCGATCGCCCACCGGTTCAGACGAGCGTCACGTTCAAACGTGCGCCGAAAGCCACTCCAAAAGTGCGCGAGCACCGGCGGCTCGAGTTCGGCGCTCCCGGCCCGGACCAGGCATTCTAAGGCCGCGATTCCTCAAGGGCGGGTACTGCGCCTCCGTGCCTCGGTGGCTCCGTGGTCCGGTGGGAGTGCAGTAATTACTTCTGGCGCAGCACCGCCAGCGCCTCCGTCCAGCGCAGCAGCTCGTCGAGCAGCGCCGTGGCGGACTGCTCGTGCTGCTCCGTCGGCTTGAAGACGCCCGCCTCGCGGTCGACGGCCTGCGCGACGAACGGAATCGCCACGGCTTCGACAATCGGGACCATCTTGAGTGTCGTCAGCGTCTGCTTGGCCATCTGCACGCCGCGGATCCCGCCGGAGATGCCGCCGTAGCTGACGAAGGCCGCCGGCTTGTAGTGCCACTCCACGAACAGATAGTCGAGCGCGTTGAGCAGCGCCGGCGACAGGCCGTAGTTGTACTCCGGGGTCACGAACACGAACGCGTCGAGCCCGGAGACGAGCGTGCTCCAGGCTTTCTGCGTCTCGCTCTCGTACTTCTGCAGGCGAGGATGATGGCGTTCGGCGAACAGCGGCAGGTCGATCTCCTTGAGATCGACGACCTCCACGTCGAAGCGGCCGTGCCGGCGCGCGCGTTCGATGAACCACTGGGCAACGGGCAACCCGATGCGCCCCTCGCGGACGCTGGCAATCACGATTCCAAGTCGCGGCATAGACGCGAGTATAGACGGATATGATTGGAAGAGGTGCCGCGTGACGATCGACATCCACACACATTTCATTCCGCCCGAACTGGTTGCCGAGGCGCGCAGCGGACGAACACGATCACGCACGCCGGCAAGCCGCTCGAGTTCCTGATCGATCTCGTGGGCGGCGACCGGGTGATGCTCGGAACCGACCTGCCGTTCGATATGGCCGACGCGCGCTTCCGCGAGCACCTCCCGGCGAGCGCGTTCGCGCTGGCGCCCGTGACGCGCGTCGCCGTCACGTCGGGCAACGCGACGGCGCTCTTCGGGCTTAACGAATGTAGGGGCCGAGCTTAAGGTCGGCCCCTACACTGCTGCAATGAAGGTTGCCGGCTACCGCATTCACGAGTGGGGCGGCCCGCTGCGGTGGGAGTCGTTCGACGTCGCCGCGCCGCAGCCGGCCGAGGTGCTGGTGCGCGTGGAGGCGTGCGGAATCGGGCTCACGGTCCTTAACTGCATCCGCGGCGATCTGGCCAACGAGGCCGCCCGCCTGCCGCGCGTCCCCGGGCACGAGATTGTCGGGCGCGTGGAGGCGGTCGGCGAGAGCGTGACCGCGCCCGCGATCGGGCAGCGGGTGATGGCGTACTTCTACCTGGTCTGCGGGCGCTGCGAGGCGTGCCGGTCGGGAGGCGATTCCTTATGCCGCAACCTCGCCGGATGGGTCGGCGTCCATCGCGACGGCGGGTACGCGCCGGTCACGGTGCTGCCTGCGGCCAACGTGGTGCCGCTGCCCGACTCGATTCCCGCCGCGCAGGCTACCGCCATTCCGGACGCGATTGCCACGCCGCTGCACGTCTGCAGGACGCGGGCACGCGTCCAGCCGGGCGACCGCGTCGCGGTGATCGGCGCAGGGGGTGGCATCGGTATCCACATGGTCGAGATGGCGGCGCTTTTTGGCGCCCGCGTCGCGGGGCTCGAAGCCGGCGAAGGCAAACTCGAGACGATTCGCCGCATGGGCGCCGTCCCGATTCTCTCGCGCAGCTTCGACGAGATCGACCTCTCCCCCGCATTCGACGATGAGCGACCGACGGTCGTGGTCGATCTGGTCGGGTCGCGGGCGAGCCTCGCGTGGGCGCTCGACGCGCTGGCGCTCGGGGGCCGGCTCGTCGTGCTGACGACGTTCCGCGACGTCGGCCTGCCGGTGACTCCTCGCGACCTCGTGCTGCGGGAAATCACACTGTACGGATCGCGATACGCGTCGAAAGCGGAGCTGCGGGAATCGGCGGAGCTGGTCGCGGCCGGCCGGATCCACCCCGTCGTCTCACGGGTCGTGCCGCCCACCGGGATCGAGCAAGTTCATCGCGCCCTGCGAGAGGGGACCCTCATCGGGCGCGGCGCGGTCAACTGGACTCTCTGAGTCAGTCGGCCGAGAACAGCACAAATCCTTCACGCCGAGCGGCCTCCCGTAATCGGCGGTCGAGGCACACGAACGTCTCGCTGGCCGGCTGCTCCTCGCACCAGACCAGCGCCGCCGCGAGCGTGAGCGCAGCGCTATCCCAGAACATCAGTACCCTTCGTCACGCTCAGCGAGCAGCGCTTCGAGGACGGCCCTGCCGCCGCCGTGGCCGGGCCGCCCAAGCTTCTTGCGTGGCCGCTGAGAGGGCCGCAGGATGCCGGCGCGGATGAGCCGCTCTTCGCGCGTCGCTCGTCGCTCGTCGGAGTCGAGCGGGACGAGGCGCGCCACAGGAATACCCCGCTCGGTGATGACGACCTCGCCGCCGCTTTTCACCTGACGCAGGTACTCGCTCAGCCGCGCCTTCATCTGGGCCACATTCGCCGTACTGCGCATGTGACCACTATGGTCAGGAGGCGGGCGAGGGATCAATTCGCGTAGAAACCGGTGGTCACGTGGCCGATGTGCGTCTTGACCATGTCCTGCTGCCCCGCGACGCCGCCGCCCCACGCGGCCGCCGCGACGAGCCCGAACGCTATGCAAGTAGCCTTTCGCACGGTGCACCTCTCTTGGAGCGGGCAAGTCGGGGCGAGTGGGACGGCCGGCAGCGCGACGATCTGACCCACCCTACCCGCCCTACCCGCCCTACGTTGTTACGCGCCCTACATGTGAGTGATCGCTCACGGGAGGGCCGGTAAAGTAGCACGAACGGCCGGGCGGCGCACGCCGTAGCGCCGCGCCAGGTGGACGACCAGCGTCTCCTTCTCTTCAGGCGTCACCGCAGCGCCCCAGCCGATCATCTTGTCCAGCTCACGTCGCCAGCCGTCGGGATCGAGCCGTTGCTGCTCGATCAGCCGGAGGTCGTGGCAGACGAGACACCGCGCCTGAACGAGCGCGGCGCCCGCGTCGGCGCGCGCATCCCCCGGGGGTGACTCGGGGCCGAAGTTCGACGTGAGGTACTCGAGGAGCACAGGCCGGTCCGCGGCGTCGATGGACGCACCCCATCCCGCCATCTTGTCGAGCTCGCGCGACCAGCCGTCGCGCGACAGCCGCTGTCCGGTAATGAGCCCCGGGCCGTGACAGCCGAGGCATCGGGAGCGGGCGGGGTCGGCGCCCGGACCCGGTGGAAGCTCCTGTCCTCCAAGCGCGACGGTCCACCAGAGCGCGGCGACCGCGAACATCGGAACGGTTCTACGCACCGACATTGATCCGCACCTGATCGATGGCGTTCCAGACGTAGCCCGCAGGGTTCCACTCGGAGACGATCGGCTGCGTGCGCCCGCGCCTGTCTGTCGCGCGCGACATGACGAGGTACGACCCTGCGTCGGGCGGCCGCCACAGGTATTCGAACTGCCGCCAGGCGTAGCGCGCGCGGTCGCGCCCGAGCTGCGCCTCCATCCAGGTTCGGCCGGCGTCGATGGACACGTCGACGCGGCTGATCTCGGTGTCGCCCGCCCACGCAAAGCCGGCGACCCGGATGGCGTCCGGTGCCACCGCCGCGTTGTCCACCGGCGCGGTGATGAGCGACTTCACCGGCATCGCCCGCAGCGGCACCGTCTCCGACGCCGGCACGAGCGTGCCCGGCGACACCGGCCGCCGCGGGTAGCGGTAGCCGGCCTGGACGAACGGGCCGTCGTGGTCGCGCGTGCTCGCCTGAATGTGGGTCAGCCACTTGATCGAATAGGCGCCCTCCCACCCGGGAACGATCGCCCGCAGCGGGAAGCCGTGCGGGAGCGGAAGCGGCTGGCCGTTCATCTCATAGGCGAGCAGCGTGTCCGGGTCCATCGCCTTCTCGATAGGCAGGCTGCGAATGAAGTCCGGCGCGCGGCCAACGCCGCGGTCCGCCCCGTCGAGCCACAGGTAGCGCGCCGACGGCCTCACGTCCGCCTTGCGGAGCACGTCGGTCAGACGCACGCCGGTCCACGCCGCCGTCCCGACCGCACCTTTCTCCCACTGCACGCCGGCCACGGGCGGGTCGAAGAACGCGCGGCCGTTGCCGGCGCACTCCAGCGTCACCACCTGCGTCGTGGCCGGCAGCGCGCGGAGGTCGGCGAGCGTAAGCTGGAGCGCGCTACCGACCTCCCCGTCGACGCGGAGCGTCCACGCGCGCTCCTCGATCGACGGCGTATAGAAATGCGAGCGGACGTAGAACAGATCGTTCGGCGTGATCCACGTCGTGAGGAGACGGACCGGCGTCTCGAGATCCTCCGGCCGCGGCGAGCGGACGATCAGCCGGGCCTTGGAGACGACCTGCTGTGCGGCGGCGGCCGAGGGAAGCAGCGCGACCGTCGCGGCACCCGGAGCGAGACGACCGACGGTGTGGAGAAACGCGCGCCTGTGCACGTCCGTCAGTGTCTCACAAGCCGAACCGGACGGGCCGGCGTTTAGGATCTGCCGAGCACCGCGCCTCGCAGCCCATCGGGTGCTGCAAGAACGTCAACTGCTACACTTCAGGCATGGCTGCACGGCTGCGGCGCCTGATCCTTCTGTTCGCGCTCGCGGCCGCGGTGCCGCTGGTCGGGCTCGTCCCGATTGCCGCCGGGCAGGCGCCGGCCGCACAGGCCGCGCCGGCACGGCACGTCGACCGCAGCGTGCTGATGCGCGATGTCGCGACGCTCGGCGCCGCGGCGTTCGAAGGGCGCGGCACCGGGACGCCGGGCGGTCTCGGCGCCCGCCAGTGGCTCGTCGAGCAGTTCCGGAGCGTGGGCCTTCAGCCGGCGCACACGAGCGACTACCTGCAGCCGTTCACCGTCACGGCGCGCGACCTCCGGGCCATCCCGCCCGGCGGCCGTCCGTTCCGCAGTACCCATGAGGCCGCCAACGTGGTGGGGCGGCTGTCGGGCCGAAACCCGGGCGGCAGAATCATCGCGGTCACGGCGCATTACGACCACCTCGGTGTGCGCGAGGGCGTCCTCTATCCAGGCGCGGACGACAACGCATCGGGTGTGGCCGTCCTGCTGGCCGCCGCGCGGCACTTCCGGCACAACCCGCCGCAGCACGGGTTCGTCTTTGCCGCGCTCGATGCGGAAGAGCTGGGGCTGCACGGCGCGACGACGCTCGTCCGCTCGGCCGTGCTGCCCAGCGAGCGCGTGGCGTTGAACGTCAACCTCGACATGGTGTCGCGCAACGACCGCAACGAGATTTACGCGGCCGGCCCGTATCATTCCCCATGGCTGACGCCCATCCTGCTCGACGTCCAGACCCGCGCCGCGGTTCGGATCCTGTTCGGGCACGACCGCCCCGACTCGCGGAGCCGCGGGCTGGAAGACTGGACGCGCTCATCGGACCACGCCGCCTTCCACGAGGCGGGGATTCCGTTCGTCTACTTCGGCGTCGAGGACCACGCCGACTATCACAAGCCGACCGACAACCCGGATCGGATCGACCCGCGGTTCTTCGGCGACGTGGCCGACATGATCGTCGAGGCGCTCCGGACGTTTGACGCGCGTCTGCCGTAGCGCTCGCCCCGCCCGGACGGCCCATGACAGCAGAGCAGACCGCCCGCGGGACGCGCCGCGTACCTTCGGTTCCGCGACCGCCTCGAGACCCGCGACGGCGTGAGCGTGAGCTCCGAGCTCGACTTCGACCTCGAGGAGATGAAGCGACGCCTGCTGGGATAGTTCAATAAAGCAGGCGCCCGTCGGTGAGAAACCGGCGGTAGCCCGAAAAGCGCTGGCTGATGCGATAGCGCTGCACGCCGCTGCCGCGCAGCACGGTGATGGTGTCGATCGCGTGCGGCAGCAAGAGGATCTCGCTCGGGTCGTCGAAACGCACGGGCCGGTACCGGATCGACGATTCGGCCCGCTCGACCGCCATGCGGGGTGCCGCACCCCGCTGCACGTACTCGCGCGGCACGTCGAACTCGAAGCTGCCGACGAGCCGATCGTCCATGCGCAGCACGTCGTAGGTCTCGGCGTCGATCCAGATCCGGCCGCGCGATCGGCCGGGCAGCGAGACCGTCACGCATTCGTCGGCCCAGATGATGTCGGGCGGTTGCGCGGCGCGGCCCCGGTAGTCGAGGAGCAGCGTCCGGCGGCCGTCGGTGCGCCCGACGCCCGCAAACGAGAACTCCGACTCGCTCAGCCGGGCGGGCAGCAGGATGCCGAGCGGCTCCGGCGACACCGGCTTCGGATCCACACAGCCGGGATCCTCCTCTCCGCGTGCCGGCCGTCCGTTGACGCTGAGCACCTGCCGCAGCACGCTCGGGCGCGACGTGCGCGCCGAGCCCGTCTCTTCGGGGTCCCACGCGACGCGGAGCTCGTAGGCGAGCCGCCGCGGGAGGTCGACCGGCGTCAGGTCGGCACGCAGCGGCTGAATCCAGACCGTTTCCGTCGACACCACCGTCTGGGCCCGGGAGTACCACTGTTCGAGGCGCCGCCCGACCCGCAGCAGCGCCTCGGCGAGATCCCCGGCCGGCGGCGGCGCCTGAGCGGCCCCGGACGCGGCCACGCCGAGGGCCAACCCGGCGGCCCAGATGAGGCGCCCCAGCCGGACCGGGCCAACTTGAGAGCACCCCGCTTGAGCGCGGGCGCCCCGAGGCGTAGAGTGCTCACACGAGGGTGCGTTATGGCCAAAGAACCAACGAAGTGCGCGCATGAGGGGTGCGCCTGCATGGTGTCACCAAACGGGCCCTTTGGGAAGTACTGCAGCGAACACTGCAAGCAGGCGGGGGACACAATCGAGCTCCGCTGCGACTGCCGGCATCCGGCGTGCCGGTAAGCCGTCCGGGCGACCCCACCTGCCGACCCGGACCGTTCTCCGCGGCATTCTGCTTGCCTCTGGGGGCGTGGGAGGCTCAGGACGCCAAATGCGCGTGGAGGAACGTCGCAATATCAGCGCTCGCGCCGCTGTGGTCCAGCGTGTGATCAACGGCGTCGTTCAGAACCCGAGCGTCACGCTGACGGCCGACACGCTTCAGCGGTGGCTGAACATCCCGCTCGACGCCGCCCAGCGGATTCTCGAACGGCTCGCCTCCGCCGGCCTCGTCCGCGAGGTCAAAAAAGGGGTCTGGGCGCGCGGCACGTGGCCGGGCGCCCAGCGCGACTGGTACTGACCCCGGTCCGACGCGGCGAGCTCGTCGGTCGATGCGCGCCCGCCGAGGCCCAACGCGGCCGTATCGAGCCGTCGCGCCCTTGTGTCGCCGCGGTTTCTGACAAGTAATTCAGGAAGTTTTCAGAATGGACGATCCGGCGCCGCCTGAGTAGACTGGCGTGGACCTTCGACCTCCACTGATTCTGACGAAAGGGACGGCAGATGCGAAGTTTCCGCTGGCTCGTGTTGATGAGTGCGATCGCCCTGGTGACGAGCTGCCGCAGCCAGCAGCAGCAGGCGGCGGCGCCCGGAGGTCCAGGCCCCGTTGGCACGATCCGGGACGTGATGCACATGGTGATCGAGTCGCAGGCGCAGGTCATCTTCGATTCCGTCGCAGTCACCGTGACGCAGGCGGGCACGCAGGAAAAGCAGCCGGAGACCGAGGAAGAGTGGGACGCGGTGCTGCACAGCGCCCTCACGCTGGCGGAAGCGGCGAACCTCCTCATGGTGCCGGGCCGATCCGTCGCGCGTCCGGAGGAAATGAACACCTCCGCCGACCCCACGGAGCTGACGCCGGCCCAGATCCAGGAAAAGATCAAGGCGAACCCTGATTTGTGGGTGAGGCACGCCAAGGACCTCCAGGACGTGGCGCTGCGCGCCTACAAGGCCGCGGCCGACAAGGACGTGCAGGAGCTGTGGAACGTCGGCGAGCCGATCGATCAGGCGTGCGAAAGCTGCCACCTCGAGTTCTGGTACCCGGGCGACAAACGGCCGGCGCCGCCACAGTGAAGCGCATGAGGCACCGTGTCGCGACGCTGGCGCCCGCGTGCGCGCTTCTCGCCCTGATCGCGGGCGGTCTGTCTGCTGCGCCCGCGGGGGCGCAGGGGGGCGCGACCGGCACGATCACCGGACGTGTCCGGCTGCAGGGCCCAGCCCCGGCCAACCCGCTGATCCGCATGGGCGCCGATCCGCGCTGCAGCCGCGCGACGCGCGGGCAGCGCCTGACGCAGGAGGTCGTCCTCCGGAGCGCAGACGGCGGCCTCGCGAACGCCTTCGTGCACCTGCAAGGGACGTTTCCGTCGACGCCGGTGCCGGCCGAGCCGGTGACGATCGATCAGCGCAATTGCATCTTCGTCCCCCGCGTTGTCGGCGCCCGGGTCGGCCAGACGGTACAGATCACGAACAGCGATGCGACAGCCCACAACGTGCACAGCGTGTCGAAGGCAAACGCCTTCAACACCAGTCAGCCGAAACAGGGGATGGTCTTCAAGTTTCAGCTGCAGGCCGACGAGGTCCTGATGCGCATCCGCTGCGACATCCACTCGTGGATGATCACCTACGTGGGCGTGACGAGGCACCCGTACTTTGCCGTGAGCGGCGCGGACGGCGCGTTCACCATCGCGCGTGTGCCGGCCGGCCGCCACACGATTCAGGTCTGGCACGAGCAGTACGGCACCCTCAGCCGCACCGTGGACGTCAAGGCCGGCGCAACCGCCACCGTGGAGTTTTCCTATACCGGAAAAGAGAAGCCGGGCACGGCGGGTCTGCAGGAGCTCGTCATCCCGGGCGGTCCCGCCGCGGTCCATCTCCTCGCGGCACGCTGAGGACCGCCGAGTACGCTGGGGATTACGCCGCTGCCGTAGAGGATGGTTCCGCCACGACGCGCGCCTTCCCGCGCAGGAACCGCCAGGCAATCACGAGCGACGTCAGGCTGAGCGCCACCCCGCTCAGGCTCAGGCCAATGATCACGGCGTACCACGCCCACGGCATCGCATACAGCCACGGGAAGTCGAGGCTGTGCAGCCCCTGATACAGCCAGCGCTCCGTCCGGCTGCCGCGCACCTCCGCCAGCGCGATTGAGCCGTCGTTGGCGTCAAGATACAGCCACGTCTCCTCGGGATCGTTGAACTTGGCCCGGAGCACTGGAAGCCGCCGGCCGCCTGTCCGGTCGTAATAGTAGGCGTCGTAGTCGGTCAGCCAGGCGACCTCCACCGGCTCCAGCTCCGCCATCGCCGCGCGGGCGGCGGCCAGGAGCTCCTCGCGCGTGAACGCCTCCCGGACGCCGGGGCGGGCGCCGTCGGCCGACACGAGGGCTCGCCTCGGGCGCGCGTCGGGCGCCGCAAACCGTGCCGCGTCCTGATGCGCGCGCGCCGAGATGCCGGCGCGCTCGTACGCCGCGTAGAACGGCGCCCCCATGAACTGCAGTAGCTCGATCTCCTTGGGCGCAAAGCGCGGCTGCAGCTCCGCGATCGCCACGGCCGGCACCACGGTAACCCGATCGAGCGCCACGCCCTCGCCGCGCACGGCGCGTACCTGCGCCCGCGACGGCCCGGCCGCGGGGAACAGGTTCCACGGCGTCATCGTGAGCAGCCCGCTGAACGTCCAAGTGAGGGTGACGGCGCCAAACAGCAGCCCCGCGTAATGGTGCCAGCGCAGCCATCCCACGTACGGGCTCATGGATGTGCTGCGCATGAAGCGGCGCGTGATGGAAAAGCGATAGAGACCGATGACGAGGCCGAGGATGCACAGTACGCAGCCCACCACAGACCCGTACACGACCAGATCGTTCCAGAGCGGCGCCTGGCCCCAGCGCAGCGGCGTGAAGTAGAACCAATGCGCGACCGGCCCCAGATACCCCCAGAAGCGACTGGCGCGATCGGTTTTCATGACGATCTCGCCGGTCGCCTCGGCCACGTACACTTCGGTGCCTGCCGGATCGCCGAGCGCGACGCGGTGCAGCGCCCCCGTGGCATTGAACCGGTTGGTGATCGTCCACTGGTCGGGTTCGCCAATGGAATCGAGGTGCCGCACGGTCGCACGGTGCTCCGGGAACAGGACGCCCGCGATGGCGACCGCATCCTCCGGCGTCACAAGCTCCAGGTACGAGCCGTCGTCGGCGAACACAGTGATCGACCCGAACTCGAGGGCGAGCCGGTAGACGGGCCGGTCGCGATACGTTGTCAGCAGCACCCGCTCCGGCGGGCTCTGCAGCCCCGCCGCTTCGAGCGCCTGCGCCGGCGTCAGCCGGATCCCCTCGGCGTCGAGCGGCGGGAGCCGCGCGAGCCGCTCCTCCTGCGAGAACTCCGGCATCCGCTTGAACACCATGACGATGCCGGAGGCGAACCAGATCAGAAAGATCAGGCAGAAGGCCACGCCGAGGTACCGGTGCACGACGATGAGTCCGGCGATCAGTCGCTTCATGGTCTCTCCCGGTTGGTGCGCGCGAAGCTCGTCAACGCCGCTCCCTCTCCCGCTCCCGAATGTGCCGGGACAATCGCCTTCACCGCCGCGCCGTCGGCGACCAGCCGCCGCTCGAGCCGCACGAGCGACGCCCGGTTCTCCGCCTGGCTGTCGCTGAAGATCCACGGCGCCCCCTGCAGGCTGCCGTCGCTCGCGATATCCGCGGAGTCGCCAACGAGCAGGGCGCCGTCGACGTAATAGGCGGCGCTGCCGCCGGTATGGCCCGGCACGGCGTACACCCGGATCGGCACGCCGCCAACCGTCACCACGTCGCCGTCCCGCAGCACGCGCGTGACCTTCACGCCGGTCGGGCTCACCGGGAAGAGGCGCGGCAGCGGGCCTCGCGCGCCGGCGCGTCCTTCGACGAGCGGCACCTCCGCCTCGAGCGCCATCACCTCCGCGCGTGGAAAGCGTGCGATAGCGCCCAGATGGTCCGGGTGTCCATGCGTGAGCAGCACCGCGGCGACCGCCTCGGGGCCGAGCTGACGCCGCTGCAGCTCGGCGAGCACGGCCGCGCCTTCCGGGTCGTCTCCCGCGTCGACGAGCGCCACGCGCCCGTCGTCGAGACGGATGATCGCCATGCCGGAGAATCCGTCGGCGACCACACGGACGCGGTTGATTTCGTAGCCGTCGGCGAGCGACTGGCGTCCCATGAACGTCACCGCGAACAGTCCCGCGACGGCAACGACTACCAGCAGGACCACGAGCGCCGCAATCTTCAGGATGCGCTTCATGCGGTTGCAAGCCTCGCGACGTACGCCCGTTCCTCGGGCCCCAACCACGGTCCGGTCGCGACGCGACCGGACCCAGGCGCAGGGCTGGCCTCGGGCGTGACGCGCCGGCGCGCCAGCCTGCCCTCGCCGAGCGGCCGCATCACGATGACGCCCAGCCCGAGGTCGGCCGCGGCTGGAAGGATAACGCTTTCCACGTCCCGTTCAAGCGGGTTGTACGGGATCTGGATCGCGCCGACCCGGCGGTCCGCCATCGCCCGCCGGAGCTCCGCAAAGGTGTCGGGGCTGTAGTGCGTCAGGCCGATGACGCGGACCGATCCCGCCGCGCGCCATCGCTCGAGCGCGGCGAGCCGCCGCGGCCACGCGACCAGATTGTGGACGAAGAACGTCGCGCCGGTCTCGAACGCCGCGTCGGTGACCGCGCGGCGCGCTTCGACCTCCGTCCCGCGGACGTCGTAGGTCTGCCACGTGCCCATGCCGACGACCGGCACGCGCAGACCCGTGCGGCCGAACACGCGTTGTTCCATCAGGGCGGCGAGAGATCGTATTCGTCCTTCGGAAACAGATCCGTATTGAGGTCGACGAGCGTACCGCGGTCGAAGTCGGGACCGAAGCGGGCCGACTCGCCGTCCAGGTACGGCCCAAGCAGCGCGTCGAGATCGACGCCGGCCCGCGCGTAGTGCTCGCGCACGCGCGGATCCGCCATGCGCGCCGCCACCGCCGCCCGATCGATCGCAAACGGCTCGTTGCTGCCGAGCAGGATGCCCGGCATGCTGATCACGTAGGGAAAGACGCGGATAAAGGTGTCGTGCACGCGCGCGGTCGGCGCCCATGTGGCCGCCACGCCGTTCGGCTTGAGGCGATCCCTGACGAGCGTGAAATACTCGTCCGAGTAGAGATTGCCGGAGTACGCGCTGGTGGGCCGGAGGGCATCGGCTTCGATGATGTCGAACCGGCGCGTGGTGCGCATCAGATACGCCCGGCCGTCGCCGAAGACGTGCTCGACGCGTGGATCCGCGAGCAGCGCGCGCAGCCCCCCGTATGCATCGCGGCGCGCCAGCTCCTGCAGCGTCCCGAGCTGCGGCCGGATGATCTCGACGCACGTGACGTGGACGGTCTCGGCGCGGCTTGCCGCCGCATACACCGTATCGCCCGATCCCAGGCCGATGATGGCGATCTCGCGCGGATCGGCGTGCACGAGCGCCGGAAGCGCCCCGAGCGCGGTATGGATGTCGCCGTACGGAATGACGCTCTGCCCGACGCCGTTCGCAAACACGATCTTGGGGCCGCTCAGGTCGTCGTGCTCCGCCTTGATGAGCGCGAGGCCCGAGTTGTCTTCGGCAAAAACGATGCGATCGACCGTCGTGCCGTGAAGGCGTGCCCAGAGCTCGGCGCCGTTCGGCATCATCGCGACGATTGACACCGAAGCGGCGGCCGCCAAGCCGATGGCCAGCACGAGCGCGCGGGCCGAAGACCCGCCCGACCAGGCGAGCCGGCGCGGGGAGCCGCTGGCGCCGGCCGCCCGCAGCTCCAGCTCGTCTCCTTCATGACGCGGGCTCACCAGCGCAAACAGCAGGAATACGCTGCTCAGCGCGGCGAGCAGCTTCAAGGTTGCCGCGGTCCCCAGCACGCCGAGGAACAGCCACCCCGTCACGGCGGTGCCCAGCATGCTGCCGACGATGTTCGCCAGCAGCACCCCGCCGACGCGACGGCCGATGCGGCTGACGTCGGTTTGCACGACGCGCTGCAGGTACGGAAAGGCGCACCCCATGAGAAACGTCGGCGGCACGACGAGGAGCAGCGGCACGAGCACGTACAGCCGCAGGAAGTTTGCCGGCACGCCGGTCTCGACGTCCGGGCCGGGCAGAACATTCAGCACGAGCGTCCGCAGCGCGTGGACGCTGTCGCGCACGCTCAGCGGCTCGTAGCCGGCGAAGTACCCCCGCAATGCCCTGGCGTCGTCGGCCACGACGATAAAGAGCGCGAGCAGGAGGCCGGCCGAGAGGCCCGCGGCGGCCTGGAGCAGGAAGAACGCGCGCGCCGGACGCCGGGCCCGCGGCGCGCGGGCGCTCCCGACGAGCGCGCCGAGGCCGATCCCTGCCAGGTAGAGCGCCAGGAGGGTGCCGAAGGTGAAGGCGGTCGACTTCACCACGATACCAAGCAGCCGGAACCAGACGATTTCGTACGAGAGCGCCAGGAACCCCGCGAACCCGTAGATGACGGCCCAAAAGAGAAATGGGGTCAGACCTCCGTGAGGAGGCGTCACCGGGGTCTGACCCCAGTGATGACCCGACTCAAGGGGTCGATACGCCTCGTCACCGGGGTCTGACCCCACCATCCGCCACGCCAGCGGCAACAGGGCCGCGGCGCACGCGGCATTGAGCGTCGCACCGACGCGGAGGCTCCCCTCGAGCCCGAGCGCGGGGAGCAGCGCCCAGGTGGCGACGATGGCGCCGGCCGCGGCGCCGAGCGTGTTGCAGCCGTACAGCGCGCCGACGGCCGACGCGGCGCGGTCGATCCGGTCGGTCAGCGCGCGGGAGAGCAGCGGCAGCGACGCGCCCATGAAGAAGGTCGGCCACAGCAGGCTGCCGAACAGGATGCCGGCGATCGTCCCACGCCCCAGGCCAACCGCGCCCAGCCGCTCGTACAGCACGTCGTAGTACAGCGCGCCGCTGAACAGGCCGAACACCGCGATCGCCAGCTCGGCCCCGCCGAACAGCAGCAGGCTCGTCCGGCGCGTGACCCGATCGGCCACGTGGCCGCCTGCGATGTGCCCGACACCGAGCCCGCCCATGAACGCCGCCACGATCACGGTGGCCGAGTAGACGTCGGCCCCGGAAAAGATCGCGAGTATCCGCTGCCAGATCACCTGGTACAGCAGCGCCGCGAAGCCCGACGCAAAAAAGACGACGAGCGCCAGCGGGAATATCACAGGTCCACGTCTCGTTCAGCCAGCAAGGGGAAACGGTCGGAGGCGTCGGCCGCCGGCGCCGCCGTTACCACAGTACACGACCTGACGTTCGCCGCGTACTCGCCCGGCACGAACAGGTAGGCGAGCCTCACGTGCGATGGCGTCAACTCGGAAGGCGAGCGCGTCGTATTTAAGGTACGATGCGAATTGTACTTGCCGCGGCCGCCGTCATTGTTTTGCTTCACATGTCGACGGCGGTCGACGCCCAGAACCGCACCTCAATCCCGCGCGTCGAGCTCCGGTCGGCGCCGCTGCTCTACCTTCCCGGCGAAGTCGACAGCAACAGTCCTGCCGTCTGGGAGCGCGTGGCCGGCCGCAGCCTCCTGTTCGTCATGACGTCCGAGTCGGGCACGCCGCGGCGGGCATGGGGCCGCGATCTGACGACGATGAACGCAGCGCGGCGGGTGGCGCTGACACCGTGGCCGGGCGGCGGGGTCTGGATGGAGTCAATCGTCCGCGACGTCGACGGCACCTGGTACGGCTACTACCACAACGAAATTCCCGCGGAGGTGTGCGGACGCACCGACAGAGTGATCCCGCGGATCGGCGCCGCCAGGTCGCGCGACCGGGGCAACAGATGGGAGGACCTCGGCATCATTCTCGAGGCGCCGCCACGGTCCTACGCGTGCAGCACGGACAACGCGTACTTCGTCGGCGGCGTCGGCGACTTCACCGTGCAACTCGACGCCGAATCGCGCGACCTGTACTTCTTCTATTCCCTGTACCTGCGCACCCAGATGTCGCAGGGCGTCGGCGTCGCCCGCCTGGCATGGGCCGATCGCGACGCACCGGTCGGCAAAGTCACGGTATGGCGGAACGGCGCGTGGGTACCCGGCACTCCGCTGCGCAACGCCGGGGCAGAGCGCTGGATCTATCCGTCGGCGACGCCAATCTTCCCCGCGGCCGAGTCGTGGCACGATGCCGATGCGGCCGTCGACGCGTTCTGGGGACCGTCCGTCCACTGGAACACGCACGTCGGCCACTACGTCATGCTCATGAGCCGCGCCAAGAACGTCGGCTACGAGCAGGAGGGTGTGTACGTCTCGTTCGCTCCTTCGCTGACGGATCCGCGCCAGTGGTCCGCACCCGTCCGGATCCTGAAGGGCGGCACGTGGTACCCGCAGGTGCTCGGCCTCGAGGAAGGCTCCGGCACCGACAAGACCGCGGGCGAGTGGGCGCGGTTCTTCATGCTCGGCGAATCGCGCCACCTCATCCGCTTCGTACGGTAGCGGCCCGCCTTCGCTCCGCTTCGGCGGCCCCATTTTCAAACCGCCCGGTTTTTGTGTAAGCTGTCGCGTCATGGCTTTCGTCATCACTGATCCGTGCATTGGCACCAAGGACAGTTCGTGCGTCGACGTCTGTCCGGTCGACTGCATCCATCCGCGGAAGGATGAGCCGGAGTTCGCGACCGCCAGCATGCTGTACATCCATCCCGACGAGTGCATCGATTGCGGGGCGTGCGTGCCGGCCTGTCCCGTGGCCGCCATCTACGACAGCCCCGAGTCGACGCCTGCCAGCCAGAGGGGTCTGATCCAGGCAAACGCGGTGTACCGCGCGGGCGATCCCGACGCGGTGGCGCGCGCCGAGGCGATCGTCAAGGCGCACATGGGCTCGCACGCCGAGCTGATGGGGATCGCGCCGGCCGAGCGCGCCGCAGCGCACGCCAAATAGACCAAATACATCGGCTGGCGCCGGCTGCTTTGCGGACGCACATAGCCGGGTTCCGCGGCGGCGTCCCCATCGCGCCTGGTCGATGGGGTGCCGATGCGGACCCGGCGCAGCTTTCAGACCCGCATCAGCACCGCGCGTGCACGCCGCCCGAGCGCGGCGCCGACGGCGGCCGCGTAGAGGCGCACCTGCCGCTCGTACCGTTCCAGGGCGCCGTCGAGCTCCCGATCGGTCTTGAAGTCGACGACCACCACCTCGTCGCCGGCGACGAAGGCCAGGTCGACGCTTCCCTCCACCAGGCGGCCGTCGTCCAGCCGCCAGGTCACCGGCGTTTCGCGATAGCAGACGCCCGCCGAGGCGGCGCGCGCCGCCTCGCGAAGGATCGGGTGCTGCAGCACCAGGCGTGCAGCGTCGCCGGCCGCCGACACCTCCTCGGGCGTCGCGCCGAGGACCCGTCCGTGCACCTCTGCCAGCCGCCGGACCGTATCGTGATCTCCCCCGAGCGGCGCGTCGGCGAGCAAAGCGTGCACCAGCGTCCCGAAGCGGGCGCCGCCAGGTCGCGCGTCACCCGATGACACCGTCTCGATCGTGACGTCGACGTGCCGGATCCCGGATCCCGGATCCCGGATCCCGGCATACTCCGTCGCCGTGACCACGTCGACCGACGGTTTCCCCGCCGATGCGAGTGCCGCCTCGCGCGCCTGCCGCCATGACGTGTACTCGTCGAGCCGCGCGCGCAGCACGGCCGGCGCCACGTCGCGGACGATCAGGTCGTCGCGGCGCAGGCCGAAGGTGGTCTGCGCGCCGAGCGCCAGTGCATCAGGTGCCCACCAGACGACGGTGACGTCCCCGTCGGGCGTAACGGTCCGGCTAGAGTCGGACACCACGTCGACGCGAACGCGATGTTCCCCCGGACACACCGTGAGCGACGAGGCCGGATCGCCATCCGGCCGCTTGAGTACCGAGTCGCGGCTCTTGAAGAACGGGCAGCCGCGCGCCGCCGCGTGGTGACGCCGCGCGGTCTCGGGCGGATAGACCGCCTTGTTGAGCGGCGCAATCCATCCGTCCGCATACGGCTCGTCGCCGACGGCGGGCACGACGAGGAGGTCGCGCGCGCGCGTCGCGGCCACGTACGCGATGCGCTCGCCTTCCGCCCGCTCGCGCTCGAGCTCGAGGTCCCGGTGATCGTTGAGGTCCTTCGGCGACCATCCACCGATGCGCAGCGCGCACACCTTCCGGCGCGGATCCAGGTGCCGCGACGCCTCGAACGGCGTCAGCCTGGCGGTCAGGTCCGCGAGAATCACCACCGGAAACTCGAGGCCCTTCGCCTTGTGCACCGTCATCAGCCGCACGCCGTCGCTCCCTTCTTCGAGGATCGGCGCCTCCGCCGGCTGGCGCACCGACGCCTCGGCCCGGAGTGAGTCGACGAAGCCGCGGAACGACATGCCGCCGTCCATCTCGTACTGCCGCGCCAGCTCGGCGACGTGCAGCACGTTGGCCAGCGCCTGCTCGCCGCCGGGGCGCAGCACGATCCCGACGTGCGCGCGCGTCCGCTCCAGCAGCGCCGCGATCGTATCCGCGACCGGCCGGCGATTCCTCGCCCGGTGCAGCGCGGCGAGGCACTCCAGGGCGTCGCGAATCGGCTGGAGGTGCATCGGCAGGAGATCGGGCACGCGGAACGGGTGGAAGCACCGGGCCGCCCGGTAGTACTCGAGCAACTCCTCGTCGCCGACCGCAAAGAGCGCCCCCCGCAGCGTCGCGAACACGGAGAGCTGGTCGTCCGGCCACTCGATCGCCATCAGCGCGGCGCGCAGCGTCTCGATTTCGTCGCGGCCGTGAAAGCTCCTGCCGCCGACGAGCAGATGGCGGATGCCCCGCGCCTCGAGCGCCTCCACGTACGGACGCGTGACGTCCTCGCCGTAGCTGAGAAACCGGCGGAACAGGATGCAGATGTGGCGCGCCTCGATCGGCACGCGGGCCTCCGGATCGCGGCGCTCGGTCACGTCCCAGCCGCTGTGATTGATGAGCCACTCCACGTACGCGCCGACCGCGTCGGGGAGCGACCGTTCTATTTGCCGGGCCGCGATGAACCGCTGGGCGTACGGCTCGGGAACCGGGAGCGCCACCACCGACGGTTGACCCGCGTAATTGGCGCGTACCGGCTCGAGCGGGACATAGCGCGCCTGCAGCGCCTCCGGATCGCCGTCCATGACCGGCCGGAATGCCAGGTTCACGGCGCGCTGGATGTTCGGCACGCTGCGGAAGCTCCTGCGCAGCTCGACCTGCCGGGCTCCCGACCACGTCAACTGCTTGCAGACGCGCAGGTAGGTATCGACATCGGCGCGCCGGAACCGGTAGATCGACTGCTTCGGATCGCCGACGATGAACAGCTTGCCCGGCACCGGCGAGACGCGCTCCCAGTCGGTCTCGCCGGGATCGGCCGAGGCGAGCAGCAGCAGGAGCTCCGCCTGCAGCGGATCGGTATCCTGGAACTCGTCGACGAAGATCCGGGTGAAGCGCGTCTGGAAGTGCGCCCGCACGTCGCCGCGGTCGCGCACCAGATCGCGCGCGCGCAGCAGCAGGTCGAGGAAATCCATCGCCCCTTCGCGCGCCTTGAGCCGCTCGTATTCGCCGACACACTCGAGCAGCTCCCCGTGCAGAACGGCCGCAAGATCCGCGTCGACGCGCACCTGGAATTCCGCCAGCGCCTCCGCCAGCGCGTCGCGCGCCTCGAGCACCTGTGCCCGCGTGACGCCCTTGCCGTAGGTCGGTCCACTCCCCTTCCGCGCACGTCTGAAGTCGCGGTTGCGGCGCAGATCGATCAGCTGCGCTTCCAGGCCGTCGAGATCGGGATCCAGGATCGGGGATCCAGGATCCGGGCGTCGCCGCAGTTCTCGGCTGAGCCGCCTCACCGGCTCGGTGTCGAGGAACAGGTTGTCACCGGCATACGAAGGATTGGCGGAATAATCGGCGCACGCGTGTACGAGATCGACCAGGCGCGCCACCGCCCCGGCGCGGTCGAACGGCTCCCGCGCCCACGCGCCCTGGAAATCGCGCCACTCGGTGAGTTCGTAGGCCGCCCGGCGCAGCCGCTCGATCGGCCCATCCTCGTCCGGCTCGCCGGGACGGAACCCGCGGCCCGCCCGGCGGAGGGACCGGCGGACCCCTTCCGGCGGCCGTTCCAGCTGATGCTGGAGCCAGCCCTCGAACGCCTGATCGAAGAGCCGTCGCGCCTGGTCCTCCGTGAGCACCCGAAACAGCGGATCGACGCCGGCTTCCACGGGGCGCTCCCGCAGCAGATCCGCGCAGAATCCGTGAATCGTGCTGACATGCGCTTCTTCCAGGTTCTGGACCGCGGCCGACAGCCGCGCCGCGGCGCCGGGATCGTCCGTCCGGTGCCGCTCCTCCTCGAGCCGCTGCCGGAGGCGCAGCTTCAGCTCGCCTGCCGCCTTCTCCGTGAACGTCACGGCCACGATCCCGCGGACGTCGGCGCGCCCTTCGGCAATCACGCGCACGATGCGCTGCACCAGCTCGGTCGTCTTCCCCGTGCCCGCGGCGGCCTCGACGAGGAGCGTTGCGTCGAGCGCGAAGCTGATGAGCGCACGGGCATCGCCGTCTGTGGGGGTCAGACCCCGGTCGCCGGCGTCTGACCCCCTTACCACGGTCACGGGCGGCTCCTGAGCGCCAGCAGATCGGCAAGCCGGTCCTGCGGCTTCCGGCTGGTCCGCCGGAAGACGTCGGGACCGCAGACCGGGCGGAAGTCGCAGCGCGCGCACGCGTCTTCGGTCGGCGCCGCCGCCAGGAAGCCGCTCGCGATCGCGCGGTCGATCACCTGGAGCACCTCGAGACCGGCGGCACGCGTGCGTTCGGTGATCGGAATCGGATGCTCGTAGTAGCTGCCGGCGGCCGTGCAGTAGAAGAGCCGGCCGACGGAGACGGGCCGGCCGAGCGCCGCCTCGATCGCCATGCCGTACAGCACCGGCTGCAGCACGGCGCCGCCGCCGACAATGACCTTCTCGATGCGGTCCGGCCTGCGCCCGGTCTTGTGATCGGTGACGCGCAGCGTGTCGGACGTCCGGTGTTCCTCGATCAGATCGACCGCGCCGCGCAGCCGGAATCCACCATCGAGCGTCACCTCGTCACGAACGCTCCCCGCGTCGCGTTCTCCCGGGACCGATCCGAACGCGAACTCGAAGTACCGGGGCTGCCACTCCTCCCCGTCGCGGGCGAGGAACTGCAGCCATCCGTGCAGGTCGCGGCGGATGAAGGCGATCTCGTCGGTCCAGACGCGGTTCACGGCGGGCACCAGCTCGTCGTACGCGCGCGCGGCGACGAGATCGACCACGTCATCCAGCACGCCGCGCGCCCGCTCGATCGTCGCGGCAGTGACGGGCAGCCGCCCCTGGTCGTGGAGCCGGCGGAGAAACCGCGCCTGCATCTCGTGAAACAGGCTGCCCCGCGTCAGCGGGTCCATCCGCTGGAGCGGCTCCGGCTGCTCGAGCGGCTGCAGCCGGTAGACCGCGGCGAGCAGGAACTGATACGGGCAGGCGCTGAACCGCTGGAGCGCCGAGAGCGAGTACGGCCGCGCCGCCAGGCGTTCGGAGGCGAGTATCTCCCGCGTGTCATCCACAACGCGAATCAGGCCGTCGTTCACCGACCAGCGGCTCTCCCCCCGCGCCCACCGGTCGATGACCGACCGGCGGAGGCACTCGTTCAGCTTCAGCAGATAGTGCGCATGCCCCTTGACCGCGTCCCGGTCCTTGTCGTCGAGCAGGCGCCGGAGCACCGCCAGGTCGTGCTCCAGATCGTCGATGGCGTCCTCGGGCCGCGGCGGCGCCGGCCAGGCCAGCGTGGCGTTGCCCGCCTCGCGGGCGCGCTCCTCGAGCCACTCGTAATCGGGAACGCGCCCGGTGGCGGCGCGCATCACGTCGAGCGCGTAAAAGGATGGGACGCGGGCGCGGGCTTCCGTCAGTTCGATCCGCGGGTACGACACGTAGAGGCGCTCGGCGGCCGCGCCGGCGGCCAGGTGCAGCAGCAGCCGTTCCCCTGCAAGGCGATGCGGCTGCGTCCGCAGCGACCGATCGGCGGCCGTCCGCAGCTCGTCGAGCAGCAGCGGATCCTCGAGCGGCTTCTGCGGGAACATCCGCTCGGCCAGGCCGGGTACGAATACGACGCGGAAGCTGCGGCCGCGCGCCTGCTGCGGCGTGCCCACGAACACCCGTCCGAAGCGGCGCGCCGGCGGCTCCGTCTCGAGCGTCAGGAGGCGCTCGCTCAGCACCCGCCGCGCCTCGTCCAGGTCGATCGGGCCGATATCCGCCATCGGTCGCAGGTCGGCCAGCACGCGGAGGACCTGCGCAGGGGTTCGCAGGACGCGCGGCACGAGCCGGGTGAAGGCGTCGAGCCAGGCGCCCCACGTGGCGGTACGCGGCCACGCGGCCAGCTCCTCGACGATCGGCAGCGCGAAGCGGCGCAGGTGCTCGAGCTGCTGGCGCGTCAGGCGCCGCGCCTGTACCCGGCCGCTGTCGGCCCCGTGCTCGTCCTCGGCTTCCGCGATCTGGCGCTCGAGTTCCGCCGCCTTTCCGGCCAGGCGGCGCTGCCAGCGGGTGGCGTCCTGGCCGATGACGGCCGCTTCGATGAGCAGCTTCTCCCAGCGCCAGGGCGCCCGGAGCGTACCAGCGATCACGCCGGGATCCGGGACCCGGGATCCGGGATCCGGTGGTTCGGCCTCCTCTGCGTCTTCGTCCGGCACGCGAGCTTCATCGGGCAGCCCGAACGTCTCGTCCTGCGACGCCACCCATTCGCCGTCGACGACGATCTGGGGAACCTGGCCGAGCGACAGATATTCCGCAAACCGTGACGCGGAGAGCTGTTCCGCCGCGCACGCGAGCAGCGCGAGAAAGGCGCGCCCCGCCGGATGCGGCCGGCGCGTGCCGCGATCGAACCAGGCGGGAACGCCCGCGCGCCGCAACGCGTGCTCGAGCAGGCCGAAGTACTGCTGCGGCGAGCGCACCAGCACCGCCATCTCGTCGAATCGCACGTCTCTCCGCGCTTCAGCCAAGATGCGGCGGGCGATCTCGACCGACTCGCGTCCTTCGCCCGGCGCCGAAAAGAAGTGGACGGAGCCGTCGAACTGTTCGTGGCGCGGCGGCTCCTCTTCGGTGACGAACAGGAACCGGCGCAGGCGGTCCAGATCGGTCGATCCCGCGGGCGCGTGCTCTTCGACCGTTCCGCCAGTCGAGGCGAGACGGTCGAGTGTGTCGCGGTCGCCGCGCGGTACAGTGGCGAGCGCGGCACCGGCCTCGTCCACGAGCGCGTGGACGAACTCCCGTTCGACGGTGTCATCGATGGGCACGTCGAGCAGCACGACAAAATCGTACGTAGGGCGGGGTCCGCCGAGCGGTGCGACGGGCGCGCGAGGCGGACCCGCCGACGGATTCGCCGCCTCGCGCAGCACAGCCGCGGCGGCCCGAAAAAGTCCCGCGCGATCCACGGAGGACGTCTCTGCGAACGACGCCTCGAACCGATCGAGGAGCCACGCGAGGTCGGGCCCGGCGAGCGGCAGCGGCGCGAGCACGGCGGATCCGAGCCCCGCGAGGCGCAGCTCCTGCAGCGTGCGTGCGAGCGCGCGGGGGAATCCGGGCGTGTCGGCCACCGGAGCAAAGTAGCGGAGCGCCGACGCGCGGCCGGCGTCGAAGGCCGCGCGCGCCGCAACCGCCTCCGCGCCAAGCCAGGTACTCGGAGTCGTCTGGCCGGCGGCGAGCGCGAGGAGCGCGGTTCGCGCGGCCGCCTGCGTGAGGCTCAGGCGCTGAATCCCGAAGGTGGCGGGTATGGCCGCCGCGACGTCGCGAGCGAGATCGTCGGCGGCGCCGCGCGAGGCGCCGACGATCAGCACACGGCTCCCGGGCGCACACGTACGCAGCGCATCGCGCGCGACCGCCAGGCGATCGGCTGCGGAGGGAGACAGGAAAACGCGAAGGGGACTCATCGCGCACTCACTGTCCCGGCCCTCTCGCCGGGTCTCCGGCACGGCAGCACCCCGCTGCCGTTTCATCGGGCGAACAATAGCACGAAGGCGCTGTTACCGCCCCGGGCAGGGGTCGGGCAGCAGCTGGAACGCTTCGACGTCGATCACCACCTGGTTGTACATCGGGTCGCGGACCGCGTCGCGCGGAAGGGCGCCGCCGATGCGCACACGCCCACCGAAGATCCTCAGTCCACCCGGGCCGGCCAGATCCGACTTGCGCACGAGACCGGTGATCTCCACCATCGTCCCCTCGCGCTTCCGGATGTCGGCGAGCACCTGCCGCGGACCCGACAACCGAAACCGGCGGCCCGGCTGGATGCCGGAGGCGCTGATTTCATGCCCTCCGGGCTCCATCACCACAAACGCGCGGTCCCGCGCGCAGCCGGGAATGGTGATGCGGGCGGAGTCGCTCGGAACAGGACGTTCCTGGGCGGCGGCAGGCGTCGGCGCCAGAAGAATCAGGAGAACGACGAGCACCGGCATCGCACGAGTGTAGTCCACGAACGACCCGGTCGCGCTGATCGCTAGTGTGCCGGGACGGGGGCTTCCCTCAACCCATGAATTTCGTGCGAGTACAGCGTCTGGTAGCGAAGCTCGTCCCCAGCCCTGTCGAGCAGGCCGAAGCTCGTGACGAACAGCAGCGGCTCCGGAGCCCCTTTCGGCACCGTGGCCTCGACGATGTACAGCTTCATCTCGTGCATCACGACATAGGCGAACGTGCGCGATTCATCGACATTGCTGGTCAATTGCAGCGTGATGCCCGAGATACTGTCGAACTGGTTCCAGAACATCTCCGTCAGCGTGACGTCGCGCTTGATGAGCAGCGACGCGGCATACAGCGGTGCGCCGCGGGTGTCGTGCTTCCAGTACCCGACGCCGGAGAGATTCGGGGCGCCGAGGCACGGCTCCGCGCCCGCCGGGCACGTCTTGGCGCGCTCCTTTCCCAATGCCTCGATGCCGCTATAGTCGGCGACGGTCACTGAATAGCGATCGCGTCCACGCTCAACCGAGTAGACGCGCGCGGGCAGATTGAAGCCCGCCTGGGATTTCCACGTGGTCTCCGCGACGCGCGGCTGACCGGGGAAGAGCGCCTGAAAGCCGTCCCGCACGCTCTTGTATTCATTCCACTCCTGGGCAAGCGCGGGTCGGGTGACGAGGAGGGCCAAGACGCAGGTAATGGCGGTCTTGCGCATGTAAACCTCCGTGGCCGCGTGTGTGCCGAACGATGGGCGTGACAGCCGCCTATTGTCGCAAAAAACGGTGGCGTCTGCTCTCAGGGCGCCAGTCGCTCTCGGACCCAGATCCCGTCGGCCTGCCGGCGGTACTGCAGGCGATCGTGCAACCGGCTCCCGCGCCCCTGCCAGAACTCGACCTCGTCGGGAACGATGCGGTAGCCGCCCCACCAGGACGGGCGTGGAACCGCGTTGCCGAGCCTGCGGCGGGCGGCTTCGTACGCCGCTTCGAGCACGGCACGGCTCTCCAGACGCTCGCTCTGGCGTGACGCGTACACGCTCCAGCGGCTCTCGATGGGACGGGTCGCGAAGTAGGCGTCCGACTCGTCGTCCGTGACCTTTTCAACGGTCCCGTCGATCCGCACCTGCCGGTTCACCGAGCGCCACACGAACAGCAGGCTGGCGCGCCCGGTCTCGGCGATCTCGCGCGCCTTGCGGCTCTCGTAATTGGTAAAGAAGACGAACCCTCGTGGGTCGACGGCCTTGAGCAGCACGGTCCGCACCGACGGCCGGCCAGCGCTCGTGGCGGTGGCGAGCGCCATCGCGGTTGGATCGGCCTCGAGCTCCCGGACCTGATCGAACCAGAGCGCGAACTGGCGGAAGGGGTCGGGATCGGATCGCGTTTCGTCGAGCGGCTCGCCCTCGTATTCGCGCCGGATGTCGGAAATAGCCATAGCCGGTAGCCGGTAGGCGGTAGCCGGTAGCGACAAGCTACCGGCTGCCAACTACCAGCTGAATGTCGTCGTTCTCAACGATAATCCGCACCGCGCCGCCGTCGGCGAGCGAGCCGAACAGGAGTGCGTCGGAGAGCGGCTTCTTGACGACGCGCTCGATGAGCCGGGCCATCGGGCGGGCGCCGAACGCCCGATCGAAGCCTTTGGCGGCCAGCCACGCGCGCGCCGCGGGGTCGAGCTCGATCGCGACGCCCTTCGGCGCCACCATCGCCCGCAGCTCGTCGATCTGCTTGTCGACGACGCGCTCGATTTCCGGCGTGCCGAGCGCGTTGAAGTGCACGACGGCGTCGAGCCGGTTGCGGAATTCGGGCGCGAACGTCCGCTCGAGCGCGCCGCGCGAGGAGGCGCCCACGCCCGTCTCGCCGAACCCGAGCCGCCGATCCGACAGATCCCGCGCGCCGACGTTGGTCGTCATGATGAGGATCACGTGCCGGAAGTCGGCCTTGCGGCCGTGCGAGTCGGTCAGCGTGGCGTGATCCATCACCTGGAGCAGGATGCTGTACATGTCCGGGTGCGCCTTCTCGATCTCGTCGAGGAGCAGCACGGCGTGGGGCGACTTGCGGACGGCGTCGATCAGCAGCCCGCCTTCTTCGTAGCCCACATATCCCGGCGGCGCGCCAATCAGCCGCGAGACGGCGTGCTTCTCCATGTACTCGGACATGTCGTAGCGGATGAACTCGACGCCGAGGATGCGCGCGAGCTGCCGCGCCAGCTCGGTCTTGCCGACCCCGGTCGGGCCGGTGAACAGAAAGTTGCCGATCGGCTTGTCGGGCGACCGCAGCCCCGAGCGTGAGAGCTTGATGGCGGAGGCGACCGCGTCGATCGCGGCGTCCTGCCCGTAGATCACCCTCTTCAGCTCGACGTCGAGGCCGGCGAGCGCCTTCCGGTCGTCACTCGAAACCGCCTGCACCGGCACCCGCGCCATCTTCGCGACGATCTGCTCCACCTGCTCGGGGCCGATGTCCGCGGTGCGGGCCTCGCGCGGCAGCAGCTTCTGGGCCGCGCCCGCCTCGTCCAGGACGTCGATCGCCTTGTCGGGCAGGTGCAGGTCCTTCAGGTGCTTCGCCGACAGCGTCACCGCACTCTCGAGCGCCGCGTCCGAATACTTCACGCCGTGATGCGCCTCGTAATGCGGCCGGAGGCCCTTGAGGATGTCGAGCGTCTCACTTTCCGAAGGCTCCAGGACGTCGATCTTCTGGAACCGGCGCGACAGCGCGCGGTCCCGGTCGAACGACTGCTTCACGTCGTTGAACGTCGTCGACCCGATGCAGCGGAGCGAGCCGCTGGCGAGCGCCGGCTTGAGCAGGTTGCCGGCGTCCATCGCGCCGCCCGACGCCGCGCCGGCGCCGACGAGTGCGTGGATCTCGTCGATAAAGAGGATCGCGTTCTCCTCGCGGCTCAGCCGTTCCAGCACCTGCTTGACGCGCTCCTCGAAGTCGCCGCGATAGCGCGTGCCGGCCAGCAGGGCTCCGAGATCGAGTGCGTACACCTTGGCGCCCTTGAGCACTTCCGGCACATGGCCCTGATGGATGCGCAGCGCGAGCCCTTCGGCCAGCGCCGTCTTGCCGACCCCCGGCTCGCCGACGAGCAGCGGATTGTTCTTCCGCCGGCGGCAGAGCACCTGAATCATCCGCTCGAGCTCGAGCCGGCGGCCGATCAGCGGATCGATCTGGCCCGCCGCCGCCTTTGCCACCAGATCCGTGGCGTACGCCTGCAGCGGGTCGGCCGGCGCCGGCGCGCCGCCTTCGCCTTCACCCGTTTCCGCGGGCGCCGTCTGGGGTTTGCTCCCGTGCGAGATGACGCGCAGCAGCGTGAGGCGGTCGAGCCCCTGGCGGCGCAGGAAGTACGCCGCGTGGCTCTCCTCTTCTTGGAGGAGAAAGACGAGGAGGCTGCCGGTGTCGACGTGCTTCGCACTCGATACGGCGGCGTGGACGATCGCCTGCTGAATCACCCGGTCGAGCGCCATGGTCGGCTCGGGCTCGGAGGTCCCCGGCGGCGGCACGCGCGTAAACGCCTTCGCCAGCACCTCCTCGAGTTGCCGGCGGAGGGCGTCGAGGTCGACCCCGCACGTCGCGAGCACGTGGTGCGCCTGCGGCTCATCGATCGCCGACCTCAGCAGGTGCTCCAGGCCGACCGCGTCGTGACGACGCTCGGTGGCCAGACGGAAGGCGCGCTGGATCGTCTCGAGCGTCTCGGGCGCGAACGGAACAGGAGGGGTGGCCATGAATTTATGATTTACGAAGGGCGAAGCCCTTGGCTGGTTCTGTGTTCACCGGTTCACGTTCTCCGGTTCGGGTTCGGGCTCCATCGTCACGAGCAGCGGAAACTCGTGCTGCTCGGCGAGCCGGAGCGTCGCTTTCACCTTCGTCTCGGCGACCTCGTGCGTAAACACCCCCGCCACGCCGATGCCGGACTGGTGGACGCTCATCATGATCGCAAACGCCTCGGCGCGGGGCTTGTGAAAGACGGTCTCCAGCACCCAGGCGACGAAATCCTGCGTCGTGTAGTCGTCGTTGTGCAGCAGGACGCGCCACATCCGAGGGCGCTGGAGCGCCTGGTCGGTGCGCGCGTCGGTCAGCGTCGATTCGCGCGGCGCGGGCATGTCCTGGAATCACACGTTACACGCATTCCCTGCAGAGTGAGACTGCCTAAATCATTGTACCCGCAGGCTCCCGCAGGTCAGCATCGAGAACCCACGGCACCGGCACCGCCGGTCGGCGGACGAGGCGGTCGACGTGACGCAGGAACTCGGCTCGCGGAACCTGGCGCGCGCCGAGCGAGGCCAGATGCGCGGTCGCCAGCTGGCAGTCGATCAGCTCGAAGCCCCAGCGTTCGAGCTGGCGCGCGAGGAAGACGAGCGCGACCTTCGACGCGTCGCGCTCGCGGCTGAACATCGACTCGCCGAAGAACATGCGGCCGAGCGCCACGCCGTACAGGCCGCCAGCGAGCGCGCCGGGCGTCCATACCTCGACGGAATGCGCGTACCCGAGCGCCGCCAGCCGGCTGTAGGCGTCCATCATCTCCGGCGTGATCCAGGTGCCGTCGTGCCCGCGACGCGGCGCGGCGCAGCCCGCCATCACGTCGCGAAACCCGGTGTCGAGCGTGACGGAATAGTCGCCCGCCCGAATGCGGCGGCGGAGCGAGCGCGACACGTGCAGCTCCCGCAGCCAGAGCACCATGCGCGGGTCCGGGCTCCACCAGAGGAGCGGCTCGCCTTCGCCGGACCAGGGAAAGATGCCGCGGGCGTAGGCGTCGAGCAGACGCGGGATGGAGAGGTCGCCGCCGGCGGCAAGCAGGCCGTTCGGATCCCGCAGCGCCACGGTCACCGGCGGAAACGGATCACGAGGGCCGAGCCAGGGGATCATGCGAATAATTAGGATCTGCCGTGTCGGTCCATCCGCGCCTCGCTCGCCCGCCGGTGACGCGGTTTGCGCCGTCTCCGACAGGGTACCTGCACCTCGGCCATGTGGTGAACGCCATTTACGTCTGGGGCGTCGCCCGCGCGCTGGGCGGCACGGTGCTCCTGCGCATCGAGGACCACGACCGGATCCGGAGCCGGCGGAATTACGATGCCGCGCTGCTCGAGGACCTCGACTGGCTCGGATTCGCAGCCGACGAGGGGCGCCATCCACCCGTCCGCCAGAGTGAGCGGACAGGCATGTACGAGTCGGCGCTCGCCGGGCTGCGCCGCGCGCACCACGTCTACGCGTGCGCGTGCTCCCGAAAAGACATCGGCGGCGAACGCTATCCCGGCACGTGCCGGGCGCGCGCTCTCGCCGACGCGCCCGGACGCGGTCTCCGGGTGCAGATCGACTCGGGCGTCGAACTGTTTGTCGATGCGCTGCTCGGGCCTCAGCGGCAGGATCCCGCCGGTGAATACGGCGACCTGCGCGCGGCGGATGTCGCGGAATTGTTCATGTAGAGGCCGACCTTGAGGTCGGCCCCTACGGCTGCGTCTCGCGCCGCACGAACTGCCCGCCGCGCCATTCGAGGTACCCCTCGTCTGCGAGGCGGTTCAGCACGGGTCCGAGCACCGTGTCAGGAAGGCCGAAGGTGGGGTGGCGTCGCGCGGACTTTGCGCGTTGGGGTGCCTAGGGGAATGCCTTATGCACCCCGCGGCGCAAAGGAGCGGGCCCCGGCGCCCCGCGCGCCGAGGTGCTAGCGCTAGATCACCCCATGAGTGTCAGGACCATCGCGCCGCTGCTCGTGATCATGGCGCTGGCGGTCGCCCCGCTAGCCAGCGCTCGGTATTTCGGTCGCAACAAGGTGCAGTACGAACGCTTCGACTTTAAGGTGCTGGCGACCGAGCACTTCAACTTGACGCCGGGGTTCTGAGCAAGTCACAAGTCACAAGTCACAAGTCACAAAGCACAAGGCAAACACATGTGTGATTTGCGATTTGGGACAGCAGTGATTTGGGACTTGTGACTTGTGACTTGTGACTTGTGAGCCTGCCCCGGTTTCGTGGAGAGGTGAGCGC
>JACPTI010000127.1 GCA_016192845.1 Acidobacteriota bacterium | reverse complement strand
GATTCTTATCACACCTACGAACCACAGAGACACGGAGGCACAGAGAGGATTTATGTGGTTTGTCTCTGTGCCTCTGTGGCCCGTGTTCAGCGCAACGGAGCCTGCTGCACCGTCTCGAAGTCGACGGCCGAGCGATGGTAGTCGAGCGTCGCGCGCAGCTCGGTGTTGCGCGCCTGCGCCAGGTCGCGCTGCGCCTGAAAGACGAGGAAGCTGGTCGACGTGCCGGCGGCAAACTTCCGCTCTTCCGCCTCGAGCCGCCGCTCGGCCAGCAGCCTCGACACCCGCGTCGTCTCGACCCGCCTCTGGTTCGTCAACACCTGCCGCGCCGCCTCCCGCACCTCGGTGGCGACCTGCAGCTGCTGGTTCCGCAACTCGGTTTGCGATCGCGTGTACTGCAGCCGCGCCCGCGCGAGCCCTGCCTCCTGGGGTGTGGGCCCGATGGGATAGCTGACCGTCAGCGACGCCGTCCAGCTCGGAAAATCGTTGCCGAACAGGTCGCCGAGCACGTCGGCGAAGCCGCGGTCCGTGTGGCCGATCACGGGGCCGGGAAAGCCGGCGCCGCGGAGGAACTGCGTCCCGCCAAGGCCCGTGAGGCCGTAGTCGACGCTGGCGGTGACGTCGGGCAGCGTCTGGTTCCGGAAGTAGCGCAGGTTGATGTCCGCCGTCTCGAGGCTCTTCTGCGTCCGCTCGAGGTCGGTGCGGCTGGCGAGCGCGTCCCGGATGGCCGCGTCCACGTCGACTGGCGCGGCGCCGAACACCGGCGGCGACGCCGGCTCGATCCGGAGCGTCCAGAAATCGGCGGCCGCGGGGTCGTAGACGAGCGCGCGCAGCGCGTCTTCGGCCGTGGCAATTTGCGCCTCCGCCACGATGACCGCCTCTTCGCGCTGCGCCACCTCCGCCTCCGCCTCGACGATGTCGATCGGCGCCGTGGTACCGATTTCGACGCGGGCGCGCGTCTCGCGGAGCCAGCTGCGCGCCAGATCGAGCGATTGCCGCTGCACCTGCAGGCTGGCGATCGCGAACACGAGATCCCAGTACGCGTGCCGGACCGCCCGCGCGGTCACGGCGATCGACTGCCGCAGCGCCACGTCGGCGACCTCACGGCTCTTCCGGCTGACCTGCAGCTGCTGGCGGGCGGTATCGATGCTGAAGCCGCGCAGGAGCGGCTGGCGGTAGCTGAGCGAGAGCGACGATCGGATCTGCGGCGAGAAGTTCGTGAAGAAGTTGGTGGTCGTCGCCCGCAAGCTGTCCCAGCCGACGCTGTACGCGCCGCCCCACGGGAGCGTCTGGGCCAGTCCGACGTTCGTGCTGATGCGCTCGTCCGTCGTCTTCGGCCCCAGGGCGCCCGACAGGAAGCTGGCGTTCGGCGTGTCGACGCGTGCGCCCTGGAGCGCGCTCGTGAGCGTCGGAAACCACGCCGCCTGCGCCTGCGCCACGCCGAGGTCCTCGATCTGGGGATCGATGCGCGCCACCTGCACGCCGAGGTTGTGCTCGAGCGCGAGTCGAACGGCCTCGTCCACGGTCAGGCGCCGGACGTCGGCCTGCGCGGCGGCAGGCGGCGGCGCTGCGAGAACAAGGGACAGGGCGGCCAGCATGTACGTCGATCGAAGCAGGGCGGTACGCATTGTTCGTCACTCCAGGTGAAAGATTATGATGACGCGAATGGATGCCGCGGACGTGATCAATCGCTTCCGCCGCGCGGGCGCGCTCCTCGAAGGGCACTTCCGGCTGACCTCGGGCCGGCACAGTTCCGGCTACCTGCAGTGTGCGCTCGTCCTTCAGCATCCGCGCGAGGCGGAGGCGCTCGGCGCGGCGCTGGCCCAGCTCGTGCGCGCGTCCGCCCCGCAGGCCGTGCTCTCACCCGCGCTCGGCGGCATCGTCATCGGCCAGGAGGTGGGGCGCGCCCTCGGAGTCCGCGCGGTCTTTGCGGAACGACAGGACTGGACGCTGACGCTCCGCCGCGGCTTCACGTTCGCGCCGAGGGAGCGGGTTGTGGTCGTCGAGGACGTGGTGACGACGGGCGGGTCGACGCGCGAGACGATCGAGGTGGCGCGCGCGGCCGGGGCGCAGGTGGTGTCGGCGGCTGCGATCATCGACCGCAGCGGCGGCGACCGGCGGCTCGACGTCCCGTTCCATTGCCTGGCGAGCGTCGCGCTGCCGACCTACGCGCCTGAGTCGTGCCCGCTGTGCCTGGCGGGGCAGCCGGTGGTGAAACCGGGATCGCGGTGACGCGCACGCTCAAGCTGACGCTCAGCTACGACGGCACGCGACTGGTCGGCTGGCAGCGGCAGCCGGCCGGCGAGTCGATCCAGGGGCTGCTCGAAGAGGCCCTGGCGCGCTTCGAGGGCGCGCCGGTCACGGTGCATGGCGCCGGGCGCACCGACGCCGGCGTCCACGCGATCGGCCAGGTCGCCAGCGTCGAGATGACGTGCGGCCACGCAACCGACGCGTTGCTGCGCGGCCTGAACGCGAGCCTGCCGCCGGACGTGCGCGTGAGCGCGGTCGAGGAGGCCACGCCCGGGTTTCACGCGCGCTTCAGCGCGCGGTCGAAGACGTACCGCTATCTGCTGCGCAACGCGCCGGTTGTCAGCCCGTTCGAGCGCGCCTACGTGTGGCACGTCCCGGAGCCGCTCGATGTCGGCGCGATGCAGGCTGCCGCCGCGGTGCTGGTCGGCATGCACGACTTTGCCGCCTTTGCAGGCGCGGGCGGCGAGACGACAGACACCGTGCGCACGATCACCCGATCTGAAGTTCTGCAAGCCGACGCCGTCCACCAACCACCAACCACCAACTACCAACCAGGACTGCTCGCCTACGAGGTCAGCGGGACCGGCTTCCTCCGCCACATGGTCCGCGCGATCGTCGGCACGCTCGTCGAGATCGGCCGCGGGTGGCGGCCAGCGGCGTCGATGGCGGCGCTCGTTGCCGGAGGGAGGCGCGCGGATGCGGGAGCGACGGCGCCGCCGCACGGCCTGTTTCTGGTCCGCGTGGACTATCATTAACGATTAGCCGTGTCCCTGGAACAGCTGCTGGCCTGGATTCCCGCCGGACATCCGGATGAGGCGCTCGCGCGCCGGATCGACTTCGCCCGCCTGCCCGCGCACGTCGCCATCATCATGGATGGCAACGGCCGCTGGGCCGCGCAGCGCCACCTGCCCCGCGTGGAAGGGCACCGGGCCGGCATCGACGCGGTGCGCGACACGGTCGAGACGGGCGCCCGTCTCGGCCTCGACGTGCTGACGCTCTACGCCTTCTCGGTCGAGAACTGGAAGCGTCCGGCTTCCGAGATCAACACGCTCATGCTGCTGCTCAAGCGCTACCTCCGCTCGGAGCTGAACACGCTGCTGACCAACAACATCCGCTTCCGCGTGATCGGGCGGGTGGAGGATCTGGCGCCCGACATCCAGGACGAGCTGAACACCGCGATCGAGCGGACCGCGCAGAAGAGCGGCATGCTCTTCAACGTGGCGCTGAACTACGGCGGGCGCGCGGAAATCGTCGACGCGGCGCGGCGCGCGATCGAGGCGGGCCTGCGTCCCGAGGAGCTCGACGAGGAGCGGTTCGCGTCGTTTCTCTACACGGCGGGCCAGCCGGATCCCGACCTGCTCATCCGGACGAGCGGCGAGATGCGGGTGAGCAACTACCTGCTCTGGCAGATCGCCTACGCCGAGATCTACGTGACCGAGACGCTCTGGCCCGATTTCCGCCGGCGGCACCTGCTCGAGGCGGTCCTCGCCTACCAGAAGCGCGAGCGCCGGTACGGCGGCATCACCCCGGCGCGGGCGGCCATCGGCGCGCAATGACCCGGCTCCTCAGCGGGGTGGCCCTCGGGGCCGCTGCGCTGGCGGCGATCCTGTTCCTCCCGCAGCTCGGGCTGCGGCTGCTGGCGTGCCTCGTAGCGGTCGTCGCCGCGCGCGAGTACCTCCGCGTGCTGCACCAGGACGGCCGCCGGCCGCGCGCGCTTCCCGTGCTGTTGCTCGTCGTGCTGACCTGCTGGTGGATGTCGTCGCCGGCGGCAGGCGACCTCCTCGTGCTGCTGCTCGTCGGCCTCGGGTGGCTGGCGGTCGAAGTGCTGTTCCGGGGGTTGACGGTCGACCGCGCCGCCGCACGGTTCCTGGCGCCGTGGTACATCGGGATGCCGCTCGGGATGCTTGCCGCGGTGCAGGCGATCGGCGGCCGGATGGCGACGCTCCTGCTCATCGCGACCGTCGTCGTCAGCGATTCGGCGCAGTACTACACGGGACGGGTGCTCGGCCGCCGGCCGCTGGCCCCGGCGATCAGCCCGAAGAAGACGATCGAGGGCGCCGCCGGGGGCGCGCTGCTCGCAACGCTGTTCTTGGCGCTGGCCGGTCCGCGGGTGCTTCCGCCGGCCAGTCCGGTGTCGCTCGCGCTGCTCGGGCTGGCGATCGCGGCCCTCGGCATCTGCGGTGATCTCTTCGAGTCGCGCCTCAAGCGGATCGCCGGCGTCAAGGACAGCGCCGCGCTTATCCCGGGACACGGCGGGATCCTCGACCGCATCGACGCGCTGCTGTTTGCGACGCCCGCGTTTTACTTGTATATGCAGCGGTGGGTGGTTGGTGGTTAGTGGTTGGTGGGTGAACCTTGAACCCCACCACCAATTACCAACCACCAACCAGCCAAGGGCTTCGCCCTTGATATCCCGTACTCGTGAGGGAGAAGATGCAAGCCCTTGGTCCCGTACTCGTGAGGGAGAAGATGCAAGCCCTTGGCTGGTTGGCCAGTATCTGCTTGGCGCGCTTCGCGCGCCTAGGACCGCTATACGGCTTGTCACAGCGGGTACAAAATTCTCGTTTGGAGCCGTATAGCGGTCCAACCAACGTGAAGCACGTCGCCATTCTCGGCTCGACCGGCTCCATCGGCCGCAGCGCGCTGGCCGTCGTCGACGCCCATCCGACGCGGCTGAAAGTAGTCGCGCTCGCCGCAGGCGACAACGCCGCGCTTCTGGCCGAGCAGACGGCTCGCTACCGGCCCGACGTGGTCGCGATGGCCACGAGCGATGGCGCCGATCGGCTGAAGGCGATCTGCGGCGCGGGGGCGCCGCCGGCGGTCGGCGCCGGCACCGCCGGTCTCGTCGCGGTGGCGACGCATCCGGCCGCCGACATCGTCATCTGCGCGTCGGCCGGCACGGCGGGGCTCGAGGCGGTGCTGGCGGCAATCGACGCCGGCAAGACGATTGCGCTCGCCAACAAGGAAGTGCTGGTCATGGCGGGGCCGCTCGTCACGCGGGCGGCCGAGCGCCGCGGCGTCCGCATCCTGCCGGTCGACAGCGAGCACAACGCCATCCACCAGTGCCTGCACGGGCGGCCGCCGGGCGAGATCCGCCGCGTCATTCTCACCGCCTCCGGCGGCCCGTTCCGCGACTACGACGCCGACGCGCTCGCGCGCGTGGATCCGGAAGCGGCGCTCCAGCACCCGACGTGGCAGATGGGGCGGAAGATCACCATCGATTCGGCCACGCTGATGAACAAGGGTCTGGAGGTGATCGAAGCGCACTGGCTGTTCGGCGTTTCCGCCGATCAGATCGACGTCGTCATCCATCCGCAGTCGATCGTCCACTCGCTGGTGGAGCTCATCGACGGGTCGGTCCTCGCGCAGCTTGGCGTCACCGACATGCGGCTGCCGATTCAGTATGCCTGCTCGTATCCCGAGCGCTGGGGGGGGGCGCTGCCGTCGCTCGACCTGGCGCGCGCCGGCCCCCTCGAGTTCCTGCCGCCGTCGCCGGATCGATTTCCCTGCCTGGCGCTCGCCTACCGCGCGCTCCGGGCGGAAGGCACGCTCCCGGTGGTGCTGAATGCAGCGAACGAAGTCGCGGTCGAGGCGTTCCTGCAGAAAAAGCTCGGCTTTACCGCCATTCCGCGCGTGATCGAAGAGACGATGAACGCGCACGCCGTGGAAGACGTGTCGAGCCTCCAGGTGGTGCGCCGCGTCGACAGCTGGGCGCGCGAGTACGCGGGCGACATGGCCCGCGGGTTAGAATTGACCAAGTGAATACGCTGCTGGCGTTCCTGTTCGTGCTCGGCGTGCTGGTCTTCGTCCATGAGTTCGGCCACTTCATGGCGGCGCGCCGGCTCGGCGTCCGCGTCCTGACGTTTTCCCTCGGTTTCGGCCCCAAGCTCCTGAAGTTCCGCCGCGGGGACACGGAGTACTGCATCAGCGCCATCCCGCTCGGCGGCTACGTGAAGATGGCGGGAGAGAACCCGGACGATCCGCGGACCGGCCGGTCCGACGAGTTCCTCTCGCGCACGAAGTGGGAGCGGTTCCAGATTCTGATCATGGGGCCCGTCATGAACATCCTGTTGGCCGTCGTCGTGATGGCGATGGTGCTGGTGCAGGGGGCCGAGGTGCCGATCTACCAGGATCAGCCGCCGGTGGTCGGCGCCGTGATGCCGGGCTCGCCGGCGGAACGCGCCGGGATTCAGCGCGGCGATCGCATCATGACGGTGGCCGGCGACCAGGTGGAGACCTGGGAGGACCTGTTCCTCGCCGTCGGGACCCGGGCGAACCGCGACGTGGCAATTACGCTCCTGCGCGACGGACAGCCGCAGACGCTGACCGTTCGGCCTGTGCCCGAGACCCGGTTCGAGGTCGGCAATATCGGCGTGCTCCCCGACATCAACCCGATTGTGGCGTCGGTGATTGCCGGCGAGCCGGCCGAGCGGGCGGGCCTCATGGCTGGCGACGTGGCGCTCGCCGTCAACGGCGAGCGCATGGTCACCCGCGCGCAGCTGATCGAGGCAATCTCCCGCAGCGGCGGACGCGAGATCGAGCTCACGATCGACCGTGGCGGCCGGCAGCTCCGCATCCGGGCGACGCCGGAGCAGCGCGGCGACCGCGGCATGCTCGGGCTCTACGTGACCGAGCCGACGCGGACGTTCCAGCCGGGGCCGCTCGAGGCGGTCCGGCTGAGCGTCGAGCGCAACATCGAGTTCAGCGCGCTGATCTTCCGGACGCTCGGCAGCCTGCTGGTGGGCGAGACGTCGCCGCGGCAGCTGATGGGCCCGGTGGCAATCGCGCAGCTCTCGGGCGAGTCGGCCCAGGCGGGCTGGATTGCGCTCTTCACGCTGATGGCCTCCATCAGCCTGAACCTCGGTCTGCTGAACCTGCTGCCGATCCCGGTGCTCGACGGCGGACATATCTTCATCATGGCGGTCGAGGGCATCGCGCGGCGCGACTTCAGCATGGCGGTGAAGGAGAAGATGCTGCTGGCCGGCTTCGTCCTGCTGATGATGCTCATGGTCACCGTCATCTACAACGACCTGACGCGCATCAGCTGGATCGAGCGGCTGATGCCGTGGAGGAACTAGGTCCGAGAATTGCAGTCCGGCCGTCGGGGCGCTTGCAGCGTCCCTACTCAGTGACACACGACAAGGGGGAGCACGCATGGCTCGCGTTCACCGGATCACGTTGATGGCCCTCGTGTTCGTCAGCCTCGTGGAGGCCGCCGCGGGGCAGCAGGCGGTCACCCAGGCCGACATCCAGCGTCTCCAGGACAACATCTACCAGGCGGGCACCGACATCTCGCAGCTTCGCAGCCGCGATGCCGCTCGCGCCAGCCAGCTCCAGGCGGAGCTCGACGAGCTGCGCGACGAAGTGATCTATCTCCGCGTCAAGCTGCGGAAGGAGGGGTCGCTCGCGCGCAGCGAGTACGCCGACGTACGCGACCGCATCGAAACCCTGCGCACGCGCGCCCGGACCCAGACGCCCGCCGCGGCCTCGACCGCACCGCCCGGGCCGGCGGCCGGTGCGGGCCAGCCGGCGGCCGCCCGCACGGCGCCGCCAACGGCGGGCGCCACGGTGGAGATCCCGGCCGGCACGGAGATGGACGTCCGGCTCTCGGGGCGCCTCAACTCCGGCATCGCCAAGGTGGAGGACCGGTTCGAGGCGACGACGCTCGTCGACATCAACATCGGCGGCCGCACGGTCGTGCCCGCCGGGTCGGTCATGCGCGGCGTCGTCACCGACGTGGAGCCCGCGACGCGCACCAACCGCACGGCGCGGATGACGCTCAGCTTCGACCAGCTCACCGTCAACGGGCGCGCCTACCCAATCCGCGGCACGGTGACGCAGGCGATCGAGGGCGAAGGACTCAAGGGCGAGGCCGGCCGCATCGGCACGGGCGCCGGCGTCGGCGCGATCATCGGCGGCATTCTCGGCGGGTTCCGCGGCGCGCTGGCGGGCATCCTCATCGGCGCTGGGGGGACGATTGCGGCCACCGAGGGCAAGGAAGTCGAGCTGCCTCAGGGGTCGGTGCTGCGGGTGCGCATCGACTCGCCGGTGCAGATCAACACGGCGCGCTGACCCCAATCGAACAACAGTACGGCGTTAATCGAATCAGCTGACGCGCTGCAGCCGCTCACAATCTTTCGAATTACCTCGGATCGCCGCGGAGGACGCCGACGGGCGCAGCCGCACCTTGACTGTCCCGTCACAGGTGTGCCGCGGCGACTCTAGCCCGACTTTCGCACAATAGGAGGTCCTATTCTCATGCCACAGGCCTCCCGTCTGGGCCGGACACGGATGAACGCATAGATGAAAGAAGTAGCGGCATCCAACGACCGAGGTCGAAGGTGTTGACGGACTTGCGTT
>JACPTI010000150.1 GCA_016192845.1 Acidobacteriota bacterium | reverse complement strand
GGACGCCCGCCCGGCGACGCTCGACGCGACCCGGGGCCCCCACCGCGCAGACTTGCGCGGTGCGGGGTCCCCACCGCGCACGCTTGCGCGGTGGGGTGCAGGTGGGGTGGAGGTGCCGGAGCTCATCGCCGCCTCGCCGAGATCCGGTCTGCGCGTGCTCGCCGACGCGCCGTATCTGCGCAATGTGGCGGCGCTCGTCCTGCTCGGCACGTTTGGCGCGACGCTCGTCGACTACGTGTTCAAGGTCCAGGCGGTCTCGACGCTCGGCCGCGGCGACGATTTGCTCCGCTTCTTCGCGCTCTACTATGCCGGCGTCGGCCTGCTGACGTTCCTCGTGCAGACCTCGAGCGCCCACGTGCTGCAGAGGCTCGGGCTGGCGACGGCGGCCAGCACCTCCCCGGCCACGCTGCTCGCCGGCAGCCTCGGCGCGATGGCGTATCCGGGGCTCGGCACGGCCACGCTGATGCGCGGCGGCGAGTCGGTGTTCCGCGGCTCGCTCTTCAAAACGGCGTACGAGATCTTCTACACGCCGATTCCGGCGCAGGAGAAGCGCGCCGCGAAGTCGATCATCGACGTCGGGTTCGATCGGGCGGGCGATGCGCTCGGCGGCGGCCTGGTCCGTCTCCTCATGGTGCTGCCCGCGTCGCGGCACCAGACCGCGATCCTGACGATCGCTCTCGCCTGCGCAGCGTGTGCGCTCGTGATCGCCCGGCGTTTGAACCAGGCCTACGTCCAGACGCTCGAGCGGAGCCTCGTGAACCGCGCCGTGGAGCTCGACCTGTCGGACGCACGGTGATGCTTCGCACGGTGCGCGCGCCGATCGTGAGCGCCGCAGCCGCCGGCCGGAGCCTCCCGGGCGCACCGCCGGCGCCGGAGCTGCCGATGGCGGATCCGGAAATCCAGGAGATTCTCGCGCTCCGCTCGCGCGACCGCGACCGGATCGTGGCGGTGCTCACCAACGACCAGGGACTGCCGCCGGCGCTCGTCCCGCACGTCATCCCGCTGCTCGCGTGGGATCCGGTCGCCGAATACGCGGTCCGCGCGCTGCGCAAGGTGGCGGAGGAGCACGTCGGCGCCCTCATCGACGCCCTCATCGACCCGAACCAGCCGTTTGCGGTGCGGCGGCGGCTCGCGCGCGTGTTCTCCGTCTGCGTCTCGCAGCGGGCGGTCGACGGCCTGCTGCTCGGCCTGGAGGATCAGCGGTTCGAGGTCCGCTTCCAGTGCGGGCGGTCGCTCGCCGCCATCGTGGAGAAGAACGGCCTGATCCGCATCGATCGCAAGCGGATTTTCGACGTCGTCCGCCGCGAGGCGCTCGTCAGCCGCCCCGTCTGGGAGAGCCAGCGCCTGCTCGACGGGATCGACGACGAGCACGGCTCGTTTGTCGACGAGTTCCTCAGGAACCGCGCGGGCCAGAGCCTCGCTCACGTCTTCACGCTGCTGTCGCTCGTGCTGCCGGCCACGCCGCTGCAGATCTCGTTCCGCCTCCTGCACCTGGACAACCCCGCGCTGCGCGGCACGGCGCTCGAGTACCTCCAGGAGGTGCTCCCGCCCGATATCCGCGAGCGGCTCTGGCCCTTCCTCGGCGCGGTCGAGGCGCCGCGTCCGCGACGGCCGCGCGAAGAGATCATGGCCGACCTCCTGCGATCGCAGGATTCGATTCAGCTGAACCTGGAGGAGCTGCGGCGCCGATGACCACCCCGCGCAGGCGGATTGCCCGGCGGCACGATACCCGCGCCAGTGTGCCGGCGGTCGGCCGGTTGACGACACGCATGCCCGATGAGTTCCTCTCGGAGCAGGCGCGCCGCCTCGTTGTCTTTGCGGGGGTTGCCGCCGGCGTTTGGGGCTTCGCCCTCCTGCTCGACATGGTGCTGCTCCCGCCGTCCGTGCACGTTGACGGCATGCGCAACTGGCGTGCCATTCCGATCGAGGCGACGTCGATCGGCATGTCGATCGCCGTGTGGCTCTACATGCGATTCTCGGGCTCGCCTCCCGCGGCGCGGGCGAACCTCGGCCTCGCCTTCATGCTCGCGAACGCCGCGGCCATCGCGGCGCTCAATGCGTGGGCGATGCCGCTCCCGGGACCCGGCGACTTCCATCTGTCGTGGATGGCCGTCCTCATCCTCGTGTACTCGATGATTGCGCCGACCACTCCGCGGCGGATGCTGGTTGCCGCGCTCGCGGCGGCCTCGATGGATCCGCTGGCGTTTGCGGTCGCTCACCAGCTGGGCGCGCCGACACCTGCGCCCCTCACCGTCGCGGTGATGGCGTGGCCGAACTTCGCGTGCGCGGTGATCGCGATGCTCCCGTCGCGCGTGGCGCAGCGCATGGGCCGGCGCCTGCACGAAGCGCAGGAGATGGGAAGCTATCAGTTGATCGACCTGCTCGGCACCGGCGGCATGGGCGAGGTCTGGCGGGCGGAGCACCGGCTCCTGGCGCGCAGCGCGGCGATCAAGCTGGTGCGCCCGGAAGTGCTGGGCGCGCGCACGGACGGGGAGGCGCGGCTGGCGCTCCGCCGATTCGAGCGCGAGGCGCAGGCGACCGCGCAGCTCAGCTCGCCGCACACGATCCAGGTGTTCGACTTCGGCGTCACCGAGGACGGGACCTTCTACTACGTCATGGAGCTGCTCTCCGGCCTCGACCTCGAGTCGATGGTGCGCGAGTTCGGCCCGATGCCCGCCGAGCGCGCCGTCCACCTGCTGCGGCAGGTCTGCCACTCGCTCGCCGACGCCCACGCGCGCGGCTTCGTGCACCGCGACATCAAGCCGGCGAACATCTACGTCTGCCGCATGGGGCTGGAGTACGACTTCGTCAAGGTGCTCGACTTCGGCCTCGTGAAATTCCACCAGCGCGGCGGCGACACGCTCGCCACGCTCGACCGTACGACGACGGGGACGCCGGCGTACATGGCGCCGGAAACGATTCTGGGCGACGTGGAAGTGGACCGCCGGGCGGACGTGTACGCGCTGGGCTGCGTGGCGTACTATCTACTGACCGGGCAGATCGTCTTTGAGGCGGAGACGCCGGCGAAGATGCTGATGCAGCACATCCACGCGCAGCCCGTCCCGCCGTCCCAGCGGACGGAGTTGCCAATTCCGCGGGAGTTGGACGAGCTTGTCATGGCCTGCCTCCAGAAGGACCCGAACCGCCGGCCGCAGAACGCCGAGGAGCTGTTCCGGCTCGCCTGCGCCTGCCGGACCTACGAGGGCTGGACGCAGGAACGCGCGCGGACCTGGTGGGAGATGCACATGCGGGAGTTCACGGGCCCGCTCGCGATCGGCGAGATCCCGGAGGCCGGTTGGTCTGAGAGGACCCGGCCCACGAAGGTGGTCGTCTGATGACGCCGGCCGCCGTGGAGCCGTTCGCGCCGAGACAACGGAAGAGCTGGCTCGACCGGGCGCTCTCGGTGGCGGCCGACGTGCGCGCCGGCGAGGCCGCCGGCGCGCTCTTGCTCGCGGCCAACGTCTTCGCGCTGCTCGCCTGCTACTACGTGCTGAAGACCGTCCGCGAGTCGCTCATCCTCAGCGAGGGGGGTGCCGAGGTCAAGAGCTACGCGGCGGCCGGTCAGGCGCTGCTCCTCCTCGGCTTCGTGCCGCTCTACGGCGCGCTGGCGATGCGAGTCGATCGCGTACGCCTGATCAGCGGCGTGACGCTTTTCTTCGCGTCGCATCTGGCCGTCTTCTACCTGCTCGGGCGCGCGGGGATTCCGGTGGGTGTCCCGTTCTTCCTCTGGATCGGTATCTTCAACGTCGTCGTCATCGCCCAGTTCTGGGCGTTCGCCAACGACCTGTACGACAGCGAGCGCGGCAAGCGCCTCTTCCCGGTTGTCGGCATCGGCAGCGCGCTCGGCGCCTGGGTGGGCGCGGAAGCGGCGTCGGCGCTCTTTGCACGCGTCGGGCCGTACGAGCTGATGCTGCTGTCGGCCGTCGGCCTGACCGTCTGCGTGTTCCTGACGCGCTGGAGCGACCGCAGCGAACGGCATGATGCATCGCGTGGGACGGGGCCTTCCGGACCCGCCAGAGACGGGTCGCCCGAGCCGCCGATGGGCAGAGCCGGCGGCTTCCAGCTGGTGCTGTCGCAACGCTACCTGCTCCTGATCGGGCTGCTCGTCCTCGTGCTCAATATCGTGAACACCGTGGGCGAGTACATCCTCGGCCGTCTGGTGGTCCAGGACGCGGCGGCGAGGATCGCCGCCGGCGCCGCCGGCGGCCTCAGCCAGGAGGCGCTCATCGGCCGGTTCTACGGGAACTTCTTCGGCTGGGTGAACCTGCTCGGCCTGCTGTTCCAGCTGCTCCTGGTCTCGCGGCTGTTCCGATGGATCGGCGTGCGCGGCACGCTGTTCGTGCTCCCGCTCGTGGCGATGTTCAGCTACAGCCTGCTCGCCGTCGTGCCGCTGCTGACGGTGGTGAGCGTCGTCAAGGTGCTGGAGAACAGCAGCGACTACTCCATCAACAACACCGCGAAGCACGCGCTCTTCCTGCCGACCAGCCGCGAGGCGAAGTACAAGGCCAAGCAGGCAATCGACTCCTTCTTCTGGCGCACCGGCGATATGCTGCAGGCGCTCGTCGTCTTCGTGGGCGTGCAGCTGGCGTTCGGGATCCGCGGCTTCGCGGCCGTCAACCTCGCCTTCGTGGCCGTCTGGATCCTCCTCGTGCTCGGGATCGCGGCCGAGCACCGGAAGCTCACGGCCGCCGACGCGGCGCAACGCGCCGCGTGACGGCCGTGCGAGCGACGTTGGTCCTGGCCCTGGGCCTTGGGCTTCAGGCGATGGGCCTTGGGGTGCAGGCTTTGGGCTTTGGGCTACAGGCTGTGGCTGAAGCTCGGAGTCTCGTGCCCGAAGCCCAAAGCCTAGAGCCCGAAGCCCAGAGCCTCGAGCCCGAGGCCCAAGAGGAGCCGGCGACCCGTGGCGAGCTCCTGCGCCGGCAGCGCGAGGAGAAGTCGCAGCGGCTGGCGCCCCCCGAGCCGTCGCGCATGGAGCGCCTGCTCCTCGACCTGGAGAACGGGCGCCTGTTCGAGCGCCTGCTCAATCCCGCCGAAGGGTTCTACCCGAAGGTCGGCAACGTGACCGCCGGCAGCGGCGTGGCGCTCGGCCCCGGCTACCGGCGGCCCGGTCTTTTCGGCGGTCACGCCGATTTCAGCGCGTTCGCCATCGGCTCGTTCGAGCGGTACTGGGTGGTGGACGCGCGGCTCCGGCTGCCGCGCCTCGCGCGCGAGCGTGTCTCGGTCGACCTGCACGCGCAGCGCTACGACTTTCCCGAGGAGGATTTCTTCGGCCTCGGCCGCGACTCCCGGCGCGCCGATCACGTGAGGTACCGGCTGCAAAATACGACCGCCGGTGCGACCGGCGGCGTGCAGCCGTGGCGGTGGCTGACGCTCGGCGGAGGCCTCAACTACCTCACGCCGCGCGTCAGCACGACAAGGGACGGGCGGCGGATCGACGCGCTCTTCAACGACGCGAGCGCGCCGGGACTGCGCGCGCAGCCGGACTTCGTCCGGTACGAGGCGTTTGCCGCCCTCAACTACCGCGAGCCGCGCGGCAACCCCCGGCGCGGCGGCCGCTACGCGCTCTCCGTGCAGCGGTTCGACGACGCGTCCGACGACCGCTACTCGTTCAGCCGCGTGGAAGCCGACCTTCAGCAGTACATCTCGCTGCTGCGCGACCGGCGGGTGCTCGGGCTGCACGCGCTCGTCTCGACCTCCGACGCCGCGCCCGGCCGTGAGGTCCCTTTCTACCTCCAGCGGACGCTCGGCGGCCCCGACGACCTCCGCGGCTTCCGGCGGTTCCGGTTCCGCGACCGGCACATGCTGCTGCTCCAGGCGGAATACCGCTGGGAGATCTTCACGGCGGTCGACGGCGCGATCTTCTACGATGCGGGCATGGTGGCGCCCCGGCTCGAGGAGCTGAACCTGCAGGATCTCGAATCCGACTACGGCATCGGCTTCCGCTTCGGCACGAGCAACGGCGTCTTCCTGCGCGTCGAGGGCGCCTTCGGCAGCACGGGGGGCAAACACTTCATCTTCAGGTTCGGCCATGTCTTCTAGGCTGCTCCCGCTGCTCGTGGCCGTTCTGTTCGTCCTGGGGGGCGATGCCGCGGCGCCGAAGTTCTTCCCGGACGATCCGATCCAGGTGGACGACGACCGCGCGTTCGACGCGGGCGGCGCGAAGCCGATCGAAGGGAGCAACGCCTGGGATTTCACGGAGCACACCTTCTTCAAGCCGGGCGACCGCCGCGACATCCGCGCCGTGAACGTCAACACGCTCGACGAAGTGCCCGACTCGACCTGGTTCACGAACCGGATCGGCCGCCGGCCAATGCCGATCGAAGAGATCGTCCGCGGGCCGAACCAGTTCGACACGATCAGCATCGACGGCTGGCCAATCGTGCAGGAGAAGAGCACCGGCATCACCCCCGGCTACCGCGTCACCGATCCGGCCGGCCATCTGCATCAGGTGAAGTTCGATCCCCCGGAGCACCCCGAAATGGCGAGCGGCGCCGAAGTGATCGGCGCCGCCATCTACCACGCGCTCGGCTACTACGTCGTGCAGGGCTACATCGTCGAGGTTGACCCGGCGCAGATTGTCATCGCGCCGACCGCGACGACGGTCGACATGGCGGGGCGGCGGCGGCCGATGCGCCGCGACGACGTCGACCGCATCCTGTCGCGCGCCGCCCGACTGCCGAACGGCAAGTACCGCGCCACGCTGAGCCGGTTTGCCGACGGGAGGCCGCTCGGTTACTTCAAGTACTACGGCACGCGTCCGGACGACCCGAACGACATCCATCCGCACGAGCACCGGCGGGAGCTGCGCGGCAGCCGCGTCTTCTCGGCGTGGCTCAACCATGACGACTCGCGCGGCATCAACAGCCTGGACATGCTCGAAGGGCCCAAGGGGAAGCAGTCCATCCGCCATTACATGTTCGATTTCGGCTCCATCATGGGGAGCGGCAGCACGATCGCGCAGGTGCCGCGGGCGGGCAACGAGTACATCCTCGAGTGGGGCCCCGCGCTCAAGACGCTGGCGACCTTCGGCGTCTACGTGCGCCCCTGGATCCGCGTCGACTACTGGCAGGGGGCGAAGTCGGTCGGCCGCTTCGAGGGCGAGTTCTTCGACCCGCTCAAGTGGCGCCCGGAGTATCCGAATCCCGCCTTCGACAACATGCGAGCCGACGATGCCTTCTGGGCGGCACGGCTCGTGGCCTGCTTCTCGGACGACATCATCCGGGCGATCGTCGCCAAGGCGCGCTACAGTGAGCCCGGCGCCGCCGAGCACATCGCCACGACGCTCATCACACGGCGCGACAAGGTGCTGCGCGCGTGGCTCGCAGGCGTCAACCCCGTCGCGGAGCCGCGCATGAGCGCCGACGGCGTGCTGACGTTCGAGAACGCCGCCGTGGCGGCACGCGTCGCCGTGCCGCCGACGGAGTACCGGCTGGCGTGGTCCCGGTTCGACAACACCGCGGGCGCCGGCGTGGGCGAACCCGTCGAGACCCGGACGACCGAGCCGCGCGCCCAGGCGCCGCGGCAGGTTCTTGACGGCAGCGACTACGTTCAGGTGGCGGTCCGGACCTCGCACCCCGGGCACCCGCACTGGGAGCTGCCGGTCACGCTGACGTTCCGTCGCGGGGCGGACGGATGGCAGGCCGTCGGTCTGAGGCGAAAAATTCCACAGCGGCCACAAGGGCAAGGCCGACGCAGCCGATAACACGTGGGAGCGAGTCCTTTCGGACCCGCCCCGTCTGGGTTATACTCTCACGTCACATTGTGACGACCTCGCCATCCCTCTCGCGTTCCCGCAACACTGTAGCGGCGCTCACGTGCGTGGGCCTGCTGTGCGGCGCGCTGGCGGCCCCGGCGCCCGCCGCTGCGCAGTCGATGCCGGGCGTGCGCGATTTATTTACTCAGGCCGCAGGCGACGTCCGCCGCCTCGTCTCAGCAGATTCCGCCGTGATTCTGTCGATTGGCGGCGTCGCCGCGGCCGTCGGGCACGCGAACGACCGGCACACGAGCGATGCGATGGCACGCTCGGACGCGCTGAAGCACGTGTTCGGCATCGGGGACACGGTCGGAGGTGCGCGCATGCAGGCGGCCGGCGCGCTCGCGACCTATACGATCGGACGGGTCGCCTCGAACGACACCGTGGCTCGCATCGGCGCCGACCTGATTCGCGCCCAGATCGTCACACAGGCGCTGACCGGCGCCGTTAAGACCGCCGTCGGCCGCACGCGCCCGGACGGCATGCAGTACTCGTTTCCGTCCGGCCATGCGGCCGCGACGTTTGCGTCAGCCACCGTGCTGCAGCGGAATCTCGGATGGAAGGTCGGCGTCCCGGCGTACGCAGTGGCCGCCTACGTCGCCACGTCGCGCGTCCAGGTCCGCCGCCACTTCCTGAGCGACGTCACCTTTGGCGCCGCACTCGGCATCGCGGCCGGGCGGACCGTCACGATCGGCCGCGGCTCCCGCCGTTTCGCGCTCGCGCCCACCGCTGTGCCGGGCGGTGGCGGATTGACCGTTTCCTGGGTCGGAAATCGCAACTGACGATTTGATTTGACGACTGGAGATCTCGGTATCGGTCAATCGTCAACTATCTGAAATCTCCAAATCCAGCAATCGCCAATAACACAAAGGGGCGGGGGTGTGGCTCCCCGCCCCGCTCTGCTCGGTGTCCGGCAACCCCAGCGGGGTCCCCACCGCGCACGCGTGCGCGGTGGGGTGCTTGTTAGCGGCGAGTCGCCTCGTATATCGAGGCTGCGCCGCCGCCAATCGCCGCACCGACGAGCGCCCCTTTCTTCCCTCCGACCAGTCCGCCGACGCCGGCACCCGATGCGGTGGACCCGCCGATGACGAGCGCGGTCTTGCCCCAGGAGCGCCGCGGGCTCGTCCGTTCGCGGACCACGACGAGCTCCTGGAGTGGCAGCCGTTCTTTGCCTCGATCGTCGCCATGCGCGACGATCTGCTGCGGCAGCCTGGGCTGCTGACCGACGCAGCATGCCGGGCCTTTGACGAGGAGTACCGGTGCGTGCGGCTTGGCGACGCGCTCTCGCTGCAGTGGTGCAATGGCTGGCCCGGACCGGAGGAGACGCTGGGGTACCGCGCGACTTTCGGGGACAACGTCCTGCAGATCGCGCCGGATCCTTTTGGCGGCGCCGCGGTGGCGCTGCGCCTCCTCGGCCGACGCATTCCCGCGCGTCCGTACCGCCACGACGCCGACCTGCGTGAGGCGCTCGCCGCGGTCGCCCCCGTCGTCGTGAGCGGAGAGGCGAAAGGCGCGTAACTCGCCGGTAACACGAATCTGCTAGCATGCGGGTGACATGGCGCGATTCAGTCTGATTCCCCGTCAGGGGCGCTTCTTCGAGGAGTTCGTGAGACACGCTGGCGAACTCCGCACCGGCGCGCATCTGCTCAAGGAGATGCTCGCGGGCACCCAGCCGGACATGCACAAGGCCGATGCCATCAAGGAGGTCGAGCACGCCTGCGATCATATTACCCACGAGATTCTGGATCGGCTCAATCGCACGTTCGTGACGCCCCTCGATCGCGAGGACATCCATGCGCTGGCCAGCTCGTTGGACGACGTCATGGACGCCATCGACGGGGCGGCGTCGGTGATCCGCCTGTACAAGATTGCGCAGGTGCGCGCCGGCGCGCGCCGGCTCGCCGACATCATCTGCGACGCCGTCGACCTGATCGCGGAGGCGTTCGGCGCGCTCGAAGAGCGCCACGGCGTCCTGGAGATCGCCGCGCGCATCAGCCAGCTCGAGCACGAAGCCGACCGCGTCCACCAGGACGCGATCGTCGGCCTCTTCGATCAGGAGCGGGACCCGATCGCGGTCATCAAATGGAAGGAGATCTACGACTTCCTCGAGGCGGCGACCGACCGGTGCGAGGACGTCGCCAACCTGCTCGAAGGCGTGGTCGTGAAAAACGGATAGCGGATGGACGCGGCACTCCTCACTGTTCTCATCCTCATCGCGGTCGCTCTCCTCTTCGACTTCATCAACGGCTTCCACGACGCCGCGAACTCGATCGCGACGGTCGTGTCGACCAGAGTGCTCACACCCGGGCAGGCAGTCGTCTGGGCGGCGCTCTTCAATTTCCTGGCGGCGTTCGGCTTCGGCACCGCCGTGGCTCGCACCATCGGTTCAGGCATGATCGACCTGGCTGTCGTGACGTCGGCCGTGATCTTCGGCGGTTTGATGGGCGCCATCGTATGGGACCTGATCACGTGGTACATCGGACTGCCGACGAGTTCGTCTCATGCCCTCGTCGGCGGCTACGCGGGCGCAGCGCTGGCAAAAGCCGGCTGGGGCTCGCTCATTACGTCTGGCTGGACAAAGACGCTGATCTTCATCGTGTTTGCGCCGCTGCTGGGCATGGTGATCGCCCTTCTGCTCTCGGTGGTCACGCTGTGGATGTTTCGGGGCTTCTCACCGCGCCGCGTCGATTCCTGGTTCCGCCGCCTGCAGCTCATCTCGGCGGCGTTGTACAGCCTCGGTCACGGCACCAACGACGCGCAGAAGACCATGGGGATCATCGCCGGTGTGCTGTTCACGGGCGGATATCTCGAAGCCTTCACGATCCCGTTTTGGGTGATCCTCGCAGCGCATGCGGCCATCGCGGCCGGGACGTTGATCGGCGGCTGGCGGATCGTTCACACCCTGGGGTCGAAGATCACCAAGCTGCAGCCGTTCGGTGGATTCGCCGCCGAATCGTCCGGCGCGATCACGCTCTTCCTGGCGAGCGGGTTCGGCATCCCGGTGAGCACGACGCATACGATCACCGGCGCCGTCGTCGGAGTCGGCGCCATCAAGCGGCTCTCTGCCGTCCGCTGGGGGATTGCGAGACAGATTGTCTGGGCGTGGGTGCTGACGATTCCTGCATCCGCCGCCATCGCAGCCCTCACGTACAAGTTAATCGCGATCCTGTTCGGTGTCGCGTAGCGCGCGTGTGATAATGCGGGCGGCGGGATGCGCATTCTCGTTGCCGAGGACGACCGCGACATCGCGGATTTGATCTCCCACTACCTCCGGAAGTCCGGGTGGTCGCCGCACGTGGCCGGCGCCGGCGACGAGGCGCTGGCGTTTGCGCGCCGCCATCCCGTCGACGCCATCGTGCTCGATCTGATGCTGCCGGGCATGGATGGGCTGGAGGTCTGCCGCGCGCTGCGGGCCGACCGCGCCACCGCCGCCGTGCCGATCATCATGCTCACGGCGCGCGCCGAGGAACAGGACCGCATCCGCGGCCTCGAGCTCGGCGCCGACGACTACGTCGCCAAACCGTTCAGCCCCAACGAGCTGGTCGCCCGCATCCGCGCCGTCACCCGCCGGGCGGGTCACGGCGCCGGCGACAAGCTCCTGCGATTCGGCCCCATCGTCGTCGACGTCGAGCGGCACACGGTGTCAAACGGCGGGCGCGACGTGGCGCTGACCGCGAAGGAATTTCTGCTGCTGCAGTACCTGCTGCAGCACCGCGGCCGCGTGCTCTCGCGCGATCTGCTGCTCGGCGACGTGTGGGGGTACCAGTACACCGGCGGCACGCGCACGGTCGACGTGCACGTCCGGCGTCTGCGCCAGAAGCTGCCGTCGCTCGTCAAGGGCCTCACGACCGTGAAGCAGTTCGGCTACAAGCTCGGGGACGACTGAATCATCGTCGTTCACGACAGTGACGATGAGCTTCCGTACCCGCATCTTCACCGCCTCGCTCGCCGTCGCCGCGGCGGCCCTCGGGCTGGCCACGAACATCATCGCGTGGGAGCTGCGGCGCGAGGAGCGCGGGCTGATCGAGCAGCGCCTGCGCGACCAGGCGCGGCTCATCGCGGAGCTGCTCTCCCGAAGCGCCATCGCCGCCGACGCCGACCTCGACGCCGAAGCCGACCGGCTGGCCGAGCTCCTCGACGCGCGGCTGACGCTCATTGCCGCCGATGGCCGCGTCGTCGGCGACTCCACGTCCGACGGCGAGGCCCTCGCCGCGCTCGAGAACCATACCGACCGCCCCGAAGTGCAGCAGGCCGGCACGACGGAGGCGGCCGTGGTCGAACGCTACAGCACCACCGTCGGCACAGACCTCCTCTACGCCGCGGTACGGACGACGCATCCGCAGATCGCGTATGTGCGCGTCGCGCTGCCGCTGACCGCCGTCGCCGAGCAGGTGCGGCGGGTGGGGCTCAATGCGCTCGTCGCCTTCGCCCTGGCGGCGCCGTTCGCGATCGCCCTTGCGGCGCTGTCGTCCTGGCTGCTCAGCCGCCGTTTGAATGCGATTGCCGCGTCTGCGCGGCAGTACAGCGCGGGCAACCTCACCCGTCCGAGCTACGACTACGGCGACGACGAGCTCGGCGAGGTGGCGCGGGTCCTCGACGCCTCGGTGCAGGAGCTCGGGCGGCGGCTCGACGAGCTGTCGCGCGACCGAGCCCGCATGGAAGCGATCCTCTCGGGCATGGTGGAAGGCGTGCTCGTGCTCGATCGCGACGGTCGCGTGCAGCTGGTCAACCGCGCCGCGCAGGCGATGCTGCGTGTCGATGACACCGCTGCCGGGCGGCGGTACCTGGAAGTGATACGGCACCCCGACATCTCGGCGCAGCTGACGGCGGCGCTCGGCGGAGGGCCGGCGGCGCCGCGCGAGCTGCCGCTCGCGCGCGACGCCGCCCGGACGTTCGTCGCGCGCGCGGCGCCGGTCGCCGGCGGCGGCGCGGTGCTCGTCCTGCACGACATCACCGACCTGCGCCGGGCCGACCAGATCCGCCGCGACTTCGTCGCCAACGTGTCGCACGAGCTGCGGACGCCGCTCACCGCCATCCGCGGCTACGTCGAAGCGCTCGTCGACGAGCCGCCCGACCCGGCAGAAACGCGCCGCTTTCTGGAGGTCATCGCCCGGCACACCGCACGCATGGAGCGCCTGGTCGCCGACCTGCTGCGCCTCGCGCGCCTGGACGCGCGGCAGGAAGTGATCGAGACTGCGCCGTGCGATGTCGGGCAGATCTTCAGCGCCGTGCAGGCGGACCTGTCGGCCGCCATCGACGCCAGGCGGCAGCGAATCGAGGTGTGCGTGCCCGAGGAGGCGCGCCAGGTTCACGCCGACCCGGCGAAGCTGCACGACATCGTGCGGAATCTGGTGGAGAACGCGATCAACTACTCGCCGGAGGGCGCCGACATCCGAGTCGAGGCGGTCCGGCGCGATGGCGCCGTCGACCTCGTCGTGTCGGACTCGGGGCCCGGCATTCCGCCCGCCGACCTGACCCGCGTCTTCGAGCGGTTCTACCGCGTGGACAGGTCGCGCTCGCGCCCCGGCGGCACCGGCCTCGGCCTGGCGATCGTGCGGCATCTGGTGGAGCTCCACGGCGGGAGCCTCCGTGCGGAGAACCGGCCGGAAGGGGGCGCGCGATTTACGGTCACGTTGCCCGTGTGATCGCGTCGCTGACGCGATCACGTCGTTCACACTTCTCGCTTCTCACTTCTGGGTTCGTGTTCTGGGTTCGGTTCGAGGTTCCTTGTTCTGGGTTCGACGTTCCTCGCTGGCAGTTCGCCGTTCGAAACGCGAGGCGATGCGCCGCTCGCGCACGCGGCGCGCGTTCCGCCGCGCCTCCGGCGATTGGAGGTACTCCATCAAACCCGTAACGTCTTGCAGAGCGGCTTCCGCCAGGCGGTCGTGTTCCGCGCGAACCTCCTCTGCGATATAGCCTCGGTCCACTGCGTCTCTCAAATGGTTCTGCGATTCCATCAGCGACGCGCGCGCCAGCACGAGGAATCGGGCGAAGTCGGCCGGATTGAAACGCCCGAAGCCTTCGGCGACATGCGAGGGCGGCCCGGCAACCGATTCCTCCAGCTGTCGCCGCCGTTCCCAGTCGATCGACAGAGGTCCCGTTGCACACAGCCGGTACACGGCGTTCTTGTAGACGTGGCACGCCTGCCAGGCGCGCAGATCTGTGAATCGCTGAACGCCCATGCCCGACGCCCGAGCATTCGACGTGCCAGGTGCAAAATGGGCAAGAATCGCGTGTCAGCGACAGAAGTACGCAGAATTTGCCGCCCCAGACCGGCGCCTGGAAGGCAAATCCGAACACCCAAACCCGGGAACAGGGAACCCGGAACGACGAACCCCGAACCCAGAACCGAACGTCGAACACGAACCGAGAAGTGAGAAGGTAGAAGCGCGAACGACACGTTCCAGATGCTTTTCGCCTTGACGCGGGAGATCAGTCCGAGATTTGCGGAGTGTCAGCTGGCGCATCTGCCGCGCCTGCCGATCGATCTGCAGCGGGCGCGCGCCCAGCACGACGCCTACGAATGGGCGCTCGTGGAGCTCGGGTGCACGATCCGGCGGCTCGACAGCGGCGCCGACATGCCCGACGCGGTGTTCGTCGAGGACACGGCGGTGATCGTCCAGGAAGGCGCCGTCATTGCGCGGCCCGGCGCCGAGGCGCGAAAGGCGGAGACGCCGGCCGTCGCCGCCGCGCTCGCCCGGTTCGGCCTGCCGCAGCATCAGATCGCCGCGCCCGGCACGCTCGACGGCGGCGACGTGCTCGTCGTCGGCCGGCGCGTGTTCATCGGCGCGTCGAGCCGGACCAACGTCGAGGGGATCGATCAGATGCGGCGGCTGCTGGAGCCGCTCGGCTACGCCGTGCGAGCCGTGCCGGTGCGCGAGTGCCTGCACCTGAAATCGGCGGTGACCGCCGTGGCGCCGGACACGCTGCTCATCAATCGCGACTGGGTGCCCGCCGACGCGTTTACCGGCGCCACGCTCATCGGCGTCGACCCCGACGAGCCGGCCGCGGCGAACGCCCTGTGGCTCCCACGCCCGGACGGACCGGTCGTCATCTACCCTGCGGCGTTTCCGAAGACGCGCCGGCGGCTCGAGCAGCACGGCCTGCGCGTCAGAACCGTCGAGGTGGACGAGCTGGCGAAGGCCGAAGGCGGCGTGACCTGTTGTTGTCTGATTCTCGACTTAGGTGAGTGAGACAGTCAGCGTCTCGCCGGTCCCCGCGACGCGGATGATTCGGAGCCGCCGGGACCGGACCTGCGGCGACAAGCTTTCTCCGCTGAGGATCGACTTGCAGATTCAGGCCTTCGAGGGTGCGGGCACCGAGGAGCTCGAGATCCCCGGGCTCGCCAAAAACGACCTCGTCAATGGTAAAGAACGATTGGTGCCGCACGATTGCAAATCCGACACTCCTCGTCACCTCTTGGCCGTTTGCCATCACGAAGCGGACGTCCTTCTTTTCTCGGGCGATGCCGAGGCGCTCCAGCAGTCTTGCGGGTAGCCAGGTGTACTCGCTGCCAGTGTCGACCAGTATCTTCGACACCGACGCCCGCTTCGCCCGGCGGGTTGGGTTCTGAATCTCACAACGCGTATGAAAGGCGCCCATGCTACCCAAGTAGTATACGTGGCGTGTCGGACTGCGCGGCGGTTCGTGGGCGGGGCCCGGACCGCCGCGAGGGGGCTGACCTCTCAGTCTTTGACGACGTGTACTGAAGACCTTCCAGACGCGTCGTGCTCGATGGTGGATCCGAAGAGACTCACGCGTTGAAGCGCGCCGGCCTCATCACGCACCTCGAGGATGGTGTCGTGATGGACTGTGTAGCTCCCGTAGCGCGACGCGCCGCCGGTGAAGGCGCCCTCGTCCTGTACGCCGCAGCATTCTCAAACACGCGGGCGCGGCTCGAGACGTGCGGCATCACTTTGGGGAGAACATCGATTTCGCGCAGCTCGTGAAGCTCTACGCGAAGCCGGACACCAGCGGGCCGGATTGGTGGCGTCCGACGAAAGTGGTGAGCGTTAGACCTGAGCCGGTCATTGGGAATCCTGATTTCGACTACATCAGCACGTCGCACATTGAGCGTTTCAATCTGAGCGTGCGGATGCACTTGCGCCGGTTCACGCGGCTCACCAATGCGTTCAGCAAATCGCTGGTTCATCTGAAGGCGGCAGTTGCGCTGTTCATCGCGTGGTATAACTTCTGCCGTCCCCATCAGACGCTCCGCGTGACACCGGCAATGGAAGCCGGATTGGGCGTACTTCGACTTGCGCGCACAAACCGCTGGACTTCCCCCCTTCGTGCGTCGTCTTAACGAACCATCGCCAACCCAACCGGGCAGTACTACCGTGATGGGAGCGAATAGCGTCGGCGGCTGGGCGCCAACGTGGTGGTTCAACGACAACCCAAACAGACCGATGACGCCCGAGGAATTTGAAGGTATCCAGCGCGGAGATCGCCTCTACGCCGTTGTCTACATCGAATACCGAAACGTCTTCCTGTCGGACGATGCCGAGCCCAATCTGACGATCTACTGCACGATGTACGACACTTCCGCTCCTGGCATGGTCGCCTGTCGCGGCGGCCACGTGCTGAGGTAGCACCGCGACCGCAAACAGCAGAACCAGCGTCACGGCAGACCCCCAGCAATAGGGTCCGCACCCACTACCGCGCCGCCCGTTAACCAGGAATTAACATGGCGGCAACCGCGGCGTAATTCGTGCACGCTATTGTGGCGCCATGCGTCACGCCTTTGTTCTGGCGCTGGCTGTCCTGACGGCCGCCTGCGGCGGCGGCGCGCGTCAGGCGGGTGAGCCGAGCGCCACGCTCATCACCGTCGACGGCTCCAGCACCGTCTTTCCCATCAGCGAAGCGATGGCCGAGGAGTTCGGCAGCGCGAACCCCGACGTCCGCACGCCGACCGTCGGCATCTCGGGCACCGGCGGCGGCTTCCAGAAGTTCTGCCGCGGCGAGACCGACATCAGCAACGCGTCGCGGCCGATCCGGCCGGCGGAAATCGAGGCGTGCCGGAAGGCCGGCATCGAATACATCGAGCTGCCGATCGCCTACGACGGCCTCGCCATCGTCGTCAATCCGAAGAACGCCTGGGCGACCCACGTCACGGTCGGCGAGCTGCGCACGCTCTGGGCGCCCGAGGCGCAGGGAAAGATCGCCCGCTGGAACCAGGTTCGCACCGCCTGGCCGAACCGCGACGTCCGCCTCTTCGGCGCGGGGGTCGACTCGGGCACCTACGACTACTTCACCGAGGCGATTGTCGGCACGGAAGGCGCGAGCCGCGGCGACTTCACCTCGAGCGAAGACGACAACGTCATCGTGCAGGGCGTCGCCGGCGACGAGCTGGCGCTCGGCTTCCTCCCGCTCGCCTACGTGGAGCAGAACCGGTCGCGCCTGAAGCTCGTGCCGGTCGACGATGGGAAGAGGGACAATGGCGCCGGGCCGATCACGCCGTCGGCCGAGACGGTGCGCAACGGAACGTATCAGCCGCTGTCTCGGCCGCTCTTCATCTATGTGTCGCGCAAGGCCGCGGACCGGCCCGAGGTACAGCAGTTCGTGGAGATGTTCTTCAGCCGCCCGGATCTGGTCCGGGAGGTCGGCTACATTGAGCTTACGCTGCAGATCTACGAGTTGGCCCGCAAGCACTTCGCCGAGCGACGGATCGGCACCGCCTTCGCTGAAGGCGGTTCGCAGGTGGGGATGACGCTCGAGGCGCTGCTCGCCCGCGAAAGATGAGGCGCCTGCCCCGCGCGCGGTCGAGGGGCTTCGAGCCGCTGATCGAGCGCCTGCTTCTGGCCTGCGCGCTCGTCTCGATAGGCACCACCGCCGGCATCATCCTCGTGCTCGCCGTCGAGACGGTGGCGTTCCTGCGCGAGGTCCCGATTACCGAGTTCCTCTTCGGTACCGAGTGGACGCCGCTCTTTGCAACGCCCCGTTTCGGTGTGCTGCCGCTCGTCGCCGGAACCGTGCTCGTCTCGGCCATCGCAATGGCGGTGGCGCTGCCGATGGGGCTGCTGAGCGCCATCTACCTGAGCGAGTACGCCCCGCATGGGCTCCGGCGCATCGTCAAGCCGGTACTGGAGATCCTCGCCGGCGTCCCGACCGTGGTCTACGGCTACTTCGCACTGCTGTTCGTCACGCCGCTCCTGCAGCGGCTCATTCCCGATATAGCCGGCTTCAACGCGCTCGGTCCGGGCATCGTGATGGGCATCATGATCCTCCCGCTCGTCTCCTCGCTCTCGGAGGACGCGATGCAGGCGGTGCCGCGGGGGCTGCGGGAGGGATCGTACGCGCTCGGCGCCACGCGGATGCAGACCAGCCTGCGCGTCGTGGTGCCGGCGGCCTTCTCCGGGATTACCGCGGCCTGCATCCTCGCGGCGTCGCGCGCCATCGGCGAAACGATGATCGTGGCCATTGCCGCCGGGCAGCAGCCGCGCCTCACCTGGAACCCGCTCGTCCCGATCGAGACGATGACCGCCTACATCGTGCAGGTGAGCCTCGGCGACACGCCGCAGGGGACGCTCGAGTACCGGACGATCTTCGCCGTCGGCATGCTGCTCTTCCTCGGCACGTTCCTGCTGAATCTTGCCAGCGCCTGGCTGCGCGAGCGGTTCCGCGAGGAGTACGGATGAGGGGTCGGGCGCTCGATCGTGCGTTCCAGGTGCTGGCACTCCTTGTCTTGTGCCTGGCGCTGGCGGCGCTCGGCGCCCTCATTGCCGACGTGTGGCGCGACGGCGCCGCGCGCCTCTCGTGGGACTTCCTCACCGGCTTCCCGTCGCGCCGCGCGGAGAACGCCGGCATCTGGCACGCGCTCACCGGCAGCATCTTCGTCATCGTCGTGACGGCGGCACTCGCGGTGCCAATCGGCGTCGGCGCGGCCATCTACCTCGAGGAGTACGGCACGCGGAGCGTCGCGGCCCGCGTCATCGAGATCAACATCGCGAACCTCGCGGCCGTGCCGTCGATCATCTATGGCCTGCTCGGGCTCGGCCTCTTCGTGCGCGCGCTCGCCATGGGGCGCAGCGTGCTCGCGGGCGCCTCGACGCTCGCGCTGCTCGTGCTGCCCGTCATCATCCTGTCGACGCGCGAGGCGCTGCGCGCCGTGCCGCCTTCGATCCGCGAGGGCTCGTACGCCCTCGGAGCGACGAAGTGGCAGACGGTCTGGTATCAGGTGCTGCCGGTCGCGATGCCCGGCATTCTCACCGGCACGATCCTGGCGCTGTCGCGCGCCATCGGCGAGACGGCGCCGCTCATCACGATCGGCGCGCTGACGTTTGTCGCCTTCGCGCCCGACGGGCTCTGGTCGCCGTTCACCGTGCTGCCGATCCAGATCTTCAACTGGGTGTCGCGGCCGCAGCCCGGGTTCCAGGTCAACGCCGCCGCCGCCATCCTCGTGCTCCTCGCGCTGCTGCTCACGATGAACGCGGCCGCCATCTGGCTCCGCGACCGCTACCAGAAGAAGCTGCGATGACCCCGAAAATCCGCGCGCAGGGGCTGAGCTTCTACTACGGCGCGGTGCGCGCCCTGCACGACATCTCCGTCGAGATCCTGCCGAACCTCGTGACCGCGTTCATCGGGCCGTCGGGCTGCGGCAAGAGTACGTTCCTCCGGACGCTCAACCGGATGAACGACATCATTCCGGGGACGCGCGTCGAGGGGCGGGTCTTCATCGACGACGCCGACATCTACCGCCCGGGCGTGGACGTCGTGGCGCTGCGGCGCCGCGTCGGAATGGTGTTCCAGAAGTCGAATCCGTTTCCCAAGTCGATCTTCGACAACGTGGCGTACGGGCTGCGCGTCAACGGCATGGCGGGCAGCCGGTCCGAGCTGGCCGGGCGCGTCGAGGAGAGCCTGCGGCAGGCGGCGCTCTGGGACGAGGTGAAGGACCGCCTGCACGAGTCGGCGCTGGCGCTCTCCGGCGGCCAGCAGCAGCGGCTCTGCATCGCGCGGGCGCTGGCGGTCCGGCCCGAGATCCTGCTGATGGACGAGCCGGCCTCGGCCCTCGACCCGATTGCCACGCAGCGCATCGAGGAGCTCGTCTACGAGCTGAAGAAGGCGTACACGATCGTCATCGTGACGCACAACATGCAGCAGGCGGCGCGCGTCTCCGACCACACGGCGTTCTTCTGGCTGGGACGCCTGGTCGAGTACGATCGCACGGACAAGATCTTCACCAACCCGGCGGAGAAGCTGACCGAGGATTACGTCACCGGCCGCTTCGGGTGAGCAGATGGACAAAGCAGTACGGCACTTCCAGGAGGAGCTTGAGCTGCTGCTGGCGCGGCTGCTCGAGATGGGCGGCCTCGCCGAGGAGCGCGTGCGCGACGCCGTGCAGGGGCTCGTCACTCGCGACCCGGCGCTCATCGAGAAAGTGAAGTACGGCGACGAGCCGGTCAACCGCCTCCACATCGAGATCGACGAGTGGTGCTTCCGCCTGCTCGCGCTGCACCAGCCGATGGCCACCGATCTCCGCGCCATCGTCTCGGCGGTGAAGATCAACACCGATCTCGAGCGCGTCGGGGACCTGGCGGTGAACATCGCCGAAGCGGCCCAGCGCTACGCGTCGCACCCGCCCGTCAAGAAGCTGATCGACATCCCGCACATGGGGAACGTCGCCCAGGCGATGCTGCGCGACGCCCTCGACGCGTTCGTGCGCCGCGACACGCGCCTGGCGCAGCAGGTGCTCAACGAAGACGACACGCTCGACGGCCTGAAGACGCAGGTCTTTCGCGAGCTGCTGACCTACATGCTGCAGGACCCCTCCACCGTCGAGCCGGCGCTCGACCTGATTCTCATTTCGCGCCACCTGGAGCGGATTGGCGATCATGCGACCAACATCGCCGAAGACGTGATCTTCATGGTGTCGGCGCAGGACGTGCGGCATCATACGGCCGGAGGAGGCTGACGGCACCAGTGAGAGGCGCTCGGCGGGTCCGCACGGTGATGGCCACCCTCATGCTCCTGTGGCCTGCGGCGGACGCCGCTGCCCAGCAGCCGGCGCCGGATCCACAGCCCGCGCAAGCGCCGCCGATCGAGGAGCGCGTGGAGGTAGTGGGCGTCACGCCGATCCACGGCATCGGGCTGCCCGCCGCGAAAGTGCCGGCCAACGTGCAGGTGTTCACGGCGACCGACGTGGATCCGGCGCTGACGCTGGACGTGCCGGCGCTCGTCGCCGACCGCGCTGCCGGCGTACAGGTCAGCGACGCGCAGGCCGGCACGTTCCAGCCCGACCTGCTCTTCCGCGGCTTTGCCGGATCGCCGCTGCTCGGGGCCTCCCAAGGGCTGGCCGTCTATCAGGACGGCGTTCGCATCAACGATCCGTTCGGCGACACGATTCACTGGGACCTGCTGCCGCCGGCCGCCATCGCCAGCATCAACCTGATGCCCGGCTCGAACCCGCTGTTCGGCCTGAACGCGCTCGGCGGCGCGCTGTCGATCCGGACCAAGGACGGCTTCGACTTTCCCGGGCACCGCGTCTCGTTCACCACCGGCTCGTTCGCGCGGCATCACGTCGAAGCCCAGTCGGGCGGGCACGGCGAGCGGCTCGCCTACTTCACCTCGGCGACGGTAACAGACGAGCGCGGCTGGCGCGACTTCTCACCCTCGACCGTCCGGCGCGTCTTCGGCGACCTCGCGTGGCGCGGTGCCACGGCCGCGATGACCGTCAGCGCCACGGCCGCCTCCAACCGGCTGACCGGCAACGGCCCGGCGCCGCTGGCGCTCCTCGAGGAGGAGCGCGACGCGTCCTTCACGCATCCCGACCGCACCGACAACGACGGCGCGCTCGTCACCGTCGACGCGCAGCGCCGGGCCGCCGAGCATCTGCTCGTCGAAGCGGTTGCCTACTACCGGTACGGGCGCACGCGGACGTTCAACGGCGACGCCGCGGATGAAGACGAGGGGCCGTTCGACGCGGTCAACAACCTGAGCGACTCGCGCGGACGCGGCGCCGGCGCGAGCGGACAACTGACGCGCACCACGCCGCTCGCGGGACGCGACAATCACTTCATTGCGGGCGCCGGCGTCGACGCCGCCGGCACCGAGTTCCACTTCGCCAGCGAGCGCGCGCAGCTCACCGCCGACCGCGGGACGACGCGCACCGGGATCTTCGACGAGGACGCGGCGGTGCACCTGCACAGCGCGGTGCTGACGGCCAGCGCCTTCCTGACGAACACGTGGTCGGTCACGAGAACCGTCGGCCTCAGCGTGTCGGCGCGCATCAACTGGACGCGGCTGCGGCTGCGCGACCGGCTCAGCGCGGCGCTCACCGGCGACCACCGGTTCGCGCGCGTCAATCCGGCCGCCGGCGTGACCTGGCAGGCGCGTCCGTCTGTGACGCTGTACGGGAGCTACGCGCAGTCGTCGCGGGCGCCGACGCCGGTGGAGCTGACGTGCGCGGACCCGGACGATCCCTGCCGCCTGCCGAACGCGTTCGTGTCGGACCCGCCGCTCGATCAGGTCACCGCCGGCACATGGGAGGCGGGCGTGCGGCACACGCGTGCGCCGCTTCGCTGGACGGTTGCCGCGTTCACGACGGGCGCGGCCGGCGACATCATCTTCGTCAGCAGCGGCGCGCTGCGCGGCGAGGGGCACTTCGAGAACGTCGACCGCACGCGGCGGCGCGGCGTCGAGGTGAGCGCCGAGTACGAGCGAGCCGGCCGTCTGTCTGCGGTGGCGGCGTATACCTGGCAGCGCGCGACGTTCGGTACGAACCTGCGCATCGCCAGCCGCTTCCACCCCGCCGCCGAGCGCGCCGAAATCGTCGTCGCCGCCGGCGACCGGCTGCCTGGTGTACCGGCGCACGCCGCCAAGCTGGCGCTCGCGGCCACGCTCACCGATCGCCTCGGTGTCGGCGTGAACGTGCGGGCGCAGTCGGGTCACGTCCTGCGCGGGGACGAAGCCAACCTGCTCCCGCCGGTTCCCGGCCATGTGATCCTTACCGCGCACGCGCGCCGGCGGCTGACCGATCGGCTGGCGGCGGTCGTCCAGGCGCAGAACCTGCTCGACGCGCGCTTCTACACGTTCGGCGTGCTCGGGGATCCGTCGCCGGTCACTGACGATGACGACCCCCGGTTCCTGAGTCCCGGCGCGCCCCGCGCGATTTGGGGCGGGATTGAAGTCCAGTTCTGATCGACGCTGCAGACGTCACGTTCATCCTTCGCGAGGGCGATGACCGCATCTGGACCGCTATACGGCTCCACACGAGAATTTTGTACCCGCCGTGACAAGCCGTATAGCGGTCCTAGCCCAACTTCCGCGGTCTTCCGGGCGAATTCGGTGACGTCGGCTGGTAAGTCCTTTGTTTGCAGCACGGCGTCCCACGATTCTCAAAATAGTGACTAAAGTAGGCGTGATGTCGCTCGACAGCTATGGCATGAAGT
>JACPTI010000149.1 GCA_016192845.1 Acidobacteriota bacterium | reverse complement strand
TCATAGGCGCGCGCCACGGCGCGCGCATCGCTAGTCCCACGTGCTCGTTAGCTCGATGCAGCCGATCAGATCGGACCTGCTGAAAGCTTACCGCCTGAAAGGCGGTGGGTTTAGACCTGGCACGTGGGACTAAAACGCATACTTGATCCCCAGTTGGAGGATCCGCGGGTCGCCGGCCTGCGTCGTGATACGGCCGAACGTACCGGAGTTGAGGTTCGCGGTGGCCCCGCCGGCGTTCTCATTGGTGGCGGGATCGCCCCAGTTGAACGTGTTGAACAGATTGAACGCCTCGAGGCGGAGCTCCAGCGTCTGCATGCCGAGAACGCCAACCGTCCGCGAGATGGCGAGGTCCACGCTCCAGTAATTGGGACCCGTGAGCTCGTTCCGTTTCAGGCTGCCGTACGTCCCAGGTTCCGGCTGGGCAAAAGCGGCGCGGTTGAAATAGGTCGTCAGCGTCCGCGTCTTGGCGTACACGTCATCGCTGACCTTGTTGGGCCGCTGGTTCCTGACCCCCGTGAACGCGCGGTCGAGGCCGCTGAGGACGTTGATGCGCCTGCCGGACCGGATGCTGACGATGCCCGCCGCGCGCCAGCCGGACGCGAGGGCGCGCATCGCCGCGCCGGAGAACTCCGGCGTTTCCGCCCCGAGCGTGAGGCTCGCCAGGTGCGTGCGATCCTGATCGCAGTACCCCTTGTCGAACTCGGGGTCGTCTGGATTCGTGTACCCGGAACTGATCTGGCTGAAGGTGTTCGGCGTGTCGGTGCCGACGCAGCGCGACCAGGTGTAGTTGCCGTTCAGGCTGAGCCCGCCCGCCGACCGGCGCTGCACCGACAGCTTCAGGCCGCGGTACTCCTGCCAGCCGATGTCGTCGTTCAGATCCAGCGCGCCGATCAACCGGGCCTCCGCCGGATTCTCCTGATAGAGCACGCGCCGCACGTTCAGATTGGCGTTGGTCGAGCAGACCCGGTAGGACACCCCGTTGAGGGTACAGGGCCCGAGTCCCATATAGATGCCCGGGTAGCTGCCGAGGTAGCTCACCGCGAGGCCCCAGTCGAGGCCGATCTGCCGCTCGAGCGTGACGTTCCAGTTCTGCACGCGCGGGGAGTTGATGTCGGGCTCCATCGTCCCGAAGGCGCCGAAGGGCGGATACGCCGTGTCACGGTTCGTCACGATCGGATGCGGATCGCCACCTAGGTGGCCGTAGGGGTCGTCCATCCGCCCCGGTGGATCAGTAATGAGCGACCGGTTGCCGAACGGCGGCGCCGAGGAGTTGATCTGGTGATAGTCGGTCGTCATGAAGTCGTAGGTCAAGGCGTACGAGGCACGCAGCGCCGTACGTCCGTCACCGCTCACGTCCCACGCGACGCCGGCGCGCGGCGAGAAATTCTTCCATTGTTTGTTCAACCCCGTTTGTCCCGGCGGAAAACCCTCGTCGCCGGAGTAGAGGAGACCGGCCGGCGCGTTCACGAAGACGTTGCTCTTGATGCCCCGGCGGAAGTTGTCGAGGTTGAAGATCGATATCGCGTTGTTTTCCGCAGTCAGCCCGAAGTAAGGCTCCCAGCGCAGGCCGAGGTTGACCGTCAGCCGGTTGGTCGCGCGCCAGGCGTCCTGCGCGTAGAGGCCCAGATACCAGTTGTGCACCGGCAGATCCTGCTGGCGCCCGTGCTCCACGGAGGTGACGCGGCCCAGCAGGAGGTCGGCAAGCCCAAGCCCCGTCGCGCTGCCGTCGACGATCCAGGTGCCGGAGGCCCGGGACGACGACACGTAATGGCCTTGTGAGTACGCGACAGTGCCGCCGACACCGAACTGATGACGGCCGCGAACCAGGGTGAAGTCATCGGCCGCCTGATAGTAGCTGTTCAGGAAGTCTGCTTTCGTCGAGCCTGCCGGAAAATTGAAGGCGCCCGTCACGTTGATGGGCATCTGCCCCCGGATGTAGGGATGCAGCTTGATCCCCAGGTCGACCGGATCGAAGTACGGGTTGTTGAACCGGTTCACGTTCGTGCGATTGAACGCGACGCGGATCGCGTTCACCGCGGTGGGCCCGAAGACCACGGTGTCGCCGAGGGTCAGCGAGTGGGTCAGATTCTTGAGGCCGTCGCCCTCCGCCTTCAGGATGTTGTCGCCTTCGCCCTGGTAGGCCGGGTCGCGCCTGAAGAACGTCGCCATGTAGCGGCCGAAGATGGAGTGGTTCGAGCTCTGCTGGTAATCGATCCGCCCGAGGGCCTGGCCTTCATTGAAGTCCTCGGTCGTGCTGTACGTGATCTGGCCGCAGGGGTCCGTGGTGCTCGGCAGACGCCGCGCCAGGTTCAGCGCGGCGGGACTGAAGAGCGCCGGATTGATGCGGTTGTTGACGAAGCCGCCGCCCAGGTTGACCTGCCTGCCGCCGGTGCACGCCGGTGAGGCAAACGTCGTGAAGTCGCCGGCGAGCATCTCGGCCGTCGGCACCCAGGCAATCTGGTCGGCGGGCCGCTGGCGAAGCGCCGTGCCCTGATAGGCGCCGAAGAAAAAGAGCCGGTCACGCGCGATCGGCCCGCCCATCGTGCCGCCGAACTGGTTGCGCACCAGGCCGTCGTCCTGGCGCCTGCCGTCGGGGCCGATCTCAGCGAACGGGCTGGTCGCGTTGAGCGCGCGGTGGCGGAGGAATTCGAACGCGTTGCCGTGGAAGCTGTTGGTCCCCGACTTGGTCACCGCATTGACCGAGGCGGCCCCGTGCACCCCGTTCTGCGCCGACAAGCCGCTCGTGGCGACCCGGAATTCCTGGAGCGCGTCGGGAAACGGCATCGGCAGGTTCATGTTGCTCTGCGGGTCGTTGTGCGACGCCCCGTCGAGCAGATACGCCACGCCGATCGGCAGGCCGCCGGCGACCGAGATCCTCACGCCGCCGCGCGTGTACCGGGGGTTGACCTCCGTATCGTTGTTGACCGCGGCGCCGGCCAGCACGATGAGGTCGGTGACCTGACGGCCCTGCAGCGGCAGCTCCACGATCCGCTCATTCTCGACCACGTCGCCGATGCCGGCGCTCTGCACGTCGACCAGCGGCGCCGCTGCCGTGACGGCCACGGTCTCTTCGAGGCTGCCGAGGGCCAGCGCCACGTTGATGACGGGTGTCGCCGCCACCTGCAGCACGATCCCGGTCTGGGCGTAGGTGCGGAATCCCGGGAGCGCCGCTTCCAGCCGGTAGGGGCCGGTGGGCAGGTTCGGCAGCACGTACGTGCCGTTCTCATCCGTGACGACACTGCGTATCAGGCCCGTGTCGGTTTGCGTGACGGTCACCGTCACGCCGGGGAGCACGGCGCCACTTTGGTCGGTCACCCGGCCGCTCAACTGGGCGGTCGAGAGCTGGGCCCAGGCCGCGGCGCTCGTGAGCAGAAGGCCGAGCGCCGCGAAAGACGCGTCTCTGCGTAGGCTCCTCATGACGGGTTCTCCTCTTTGGCAGACGAAGAAGACAGAGTCAGAAAGCCGAGACGCGAATAAAAGGTGGCAAGCTTGTACTACGCGCTTTGGCTCCCGGTCAATCGGGGCGGGGCGGAACCTAGTTGGTAGGTGGTAGCCGGTAGCTCGTACCTGGTTCCTGGTTCCCGCTACCGGCTACCGACTACCGGCTACCGGCTAGAACGCATACTTGACCCCCAGCTGGATGATGCGCGGTGCGCCTTCCTGCGTGGTGATGCGGCCGAACGTCCCCGAGTTGAAGTTCGCCTGCCACCCACCGGCCGTGAGCTCCGGTGCCCCCCCCGAGGGGACGCCCCAGTTGAACGTGTTGAACAGATTGAACGCCTCGAGCCGCAGCTCCAGCGTCTGGGTCGAGACGAGGCCTACCTGGCGTGAGATGGCCAGGTCCACGTTCCAGTAGCTGGGTCCCGTCAGCGCATTTCGCATCAGGTTCCCGAATGTCCCCGGCGCCGGCTGGGCGAAGGCGGCGCGATTGAAGTAGTTCGTCAGCGTCCGCGGGTTGGCGTACACGTCGTCGCTGACCTTGTTCACGCGCTGGTTCCGCTGCCCATTCAGCGCGTTGTCGCGGCCGGTGATGATGTTGATGCGGTAACCGGACCGGATGCTCACGATCCCGGAAGCGCGCCACCGGGAGGCGATCGCGCCGAGCGCCCCGCCGGCGAAGTCTGGCGTTTCCGCCCCGAGCGTCAGGCTCGCCAGGTGCGTGCGATCCTGGTCGCAGTAGCCCCGATCGAACTCAGGGTCGTCAGGATTCGTGTACCCGGAGGCGATCTGGGCGAAGGTGTTCGGCGTTTTCGTGCCCATGCAGCGCGACCAGGTGTAGTTGCCGTTCAGGCTGAGGCCGCCCGCCGACCGCCGCTGCACCGACAGCTTCAGGCCGCGGTACTCCTGCCAGCCGATGTCGTCGTTCAGATCCAGCGTGCCGATGAGCCGCGCTTCCTGTGGGTTCTCCTGGTACAGCACGCGCCGCACGTTCAGATTGGCGTTGGTCGAGCACACCCGGTAGGACACCCCGTCGCGCAGCGTGCAGGGCCCGAGCCCCAGGTAGATGCCCGGGTTGAACGCCGTCTGCGCCCACAGCCGATCCGTATAGCTCCCGAGATAGCTCACCGCCACGCCCCAGTCGGTGCCGATCTGCCGCTCGAGCGTGACGTTCCAGTTCTGCGCGCGCGGCGAGTTGATAGCGGGATCCATCGTGCCGAAGGAGCCGAACGCGGGATACGCCACGTCACGATTCCTGACAATCGGGTGGGGATCGCCCCCCACGTGCCCGTACGGGTCGTCCATGCGCCCCGGCGGATCGGTGATGAGCGACCGGTTGCCGAACGGTGGCGCCGAGGAGTTGATCTGGTGATAGTCGTTCGTCATGAAGTCGTAGGCCAGCGCGTACGACGCGCGCAGCGCCATGCGGCCGTCACCGGTCACGTCCCAGGCCACGCCGGCGCGCGGCGAGACGTTCGTCCACTGCTTGTTCAGCCCCGTCTGTCCGGGCGGAAACCCCTCGTCGCCGGGGTAGAGGAGACCGGCGGGCGCGTTCACGAACACGTTGCTCTTGACGCCACGGCGGAAGTTGTCGAGGTTGAAGTTGTAGACGGCACCGTTTTCCGCGCTCACGCCGAAGTAGGGCTCCCACCGCAGCCCCAGGTTCACCGTCACGCGGTTGGTCGCGCGCCACGTGTCCTGCGCGTACAGCCCGAGGTACCAGCTGTGCACCGGCAGGTCCTGGACGGCGCCGTGCTCCACGGTCGTGATTCGGCCGAGCATGAAGTCGGCGAGGCCGAGCCCGGCGGCGCTGCCGTCGAACAGCCAGATGCCGGCAGCCCTCGACGAGGACTGGTAGTGCCCCGTCGCGTACGCAACATTGCCACCGACACCGAACTGATGCCGGCCGCGCACCAGGGTGAAGTCGTCGGCCACGTTGTAGAAGTTGTTGCGGAAGGACGCTGGGGTCGTGCCGGCCGGAAGTTCGAAGCCGCCGGTCACCTGTATCGGCATCTGGCCCTTCAGGTAGGGGTGCAGCTTGATGCCCACGTCGGTCGGATCGAAGTACGGCGTGGTGTTACGGTCCACCGTTGTGCGGTTGTACGCCACGCGGATGGAGTTCACGGCGGTGGGTCCGAAGACCATCGTATCGCCGAGCGTCAGCGCGTGCGCGAGATTGTCCAAGCCGGAATTGACCGCCTTGAGCACATTATCCGAGCCGCCCTCATAGGCCGGCGACTTCTTGATGAACGTCGCCATGTACCGCCCGAAGACAGAGTGGTCGGCGCTCAACTGGTAGTCGAGCCGTCCGATCGCCTGGCCTTCGTTGCTGTCGTCGGTCGTGGTGTACGTGACCTGCCCGCACGGATCGGTTGTCGCCGGCAGCCGCCTCGCGATGTTCAGCGCGGCCGGGCTGAAGAGCGCGGGATTGATGCGGTTGCCGACGAAGCCGCCGCCCAGGTTGACCTGCCTGCCGTTGTTGCACGCGGGTGAGGCAAACGCCGTGAAGTCGCCGGCGAGCATCTGGGCCGTGGGCACCCAGGCAATCTGGTCGGCCGGACGGAAGCGCAGCGTGGTGCCCTGGTAGCCGCCGAAGAAGAAGAGCCTGTCGCGTACGACGGGACCACCGAGCGTCCCGCCGAACTGATTGCGCAGCAGCCCGTCGTCCTGGCGCGTGCCGTCGGGATCGATGCCGGCAAAGGGGCTGGTCGCGTTGAGCGCGCGGTGCCGGAGGAACTCGAACGCGTTGCCGTGGAAGGCGTTGGTGCCCGACTTCGTCACGGCGTTGACCGACGCCCCCGCGTGCATCCCGTTCTGCGCGGACAGGCCGCTCGTCGCCACGCGGAATTCCTGCAGCGCGTCGGGAAACGGCATCGGGAGGTTCGTGTTGCTCTGCGGGCTGTTGTGCACGGCGCCATCGAGCAGGTACCCGACCCCGATCGGCAGGCCGCCGGCGACCGAGATGAGGACGCCCCCGGGGAAGTTGCGGCCGCCAACCACGCCGGTTTGGACCGCCGCGCCGACCAGCACGATCAGGTCGGTCACCTGGCGGCCCTGCAGCGGCAGCTCCACGATCCGTTCGTTGTCGATCACGTCGCCGATGCCGGCGCTCTGCACGTCGACCAGCGGCGCGGCCGCCGTGACGGCCACGGTCTCCTCGAGGCTGCCGATGGCCAGCACCACGTTGATGACGGGCGCTGCCGCCACCTGCAGGACGATCCCGGTCCGGGCGTAGGCGCGGAATCCCGGGAGCGCCGCTTCCAGCCGGTAAGGGCCGGTGGGAAGGTTCGGCAGCACGTACGTGCCGTTCTCATCCGTGACGACACTGCGTATCAGGCCCGTGTCGGTTTGCGTGACGGTCACCGTCACGCCGGGAAGCACGGCGCCGCTTTGGTCGGTGACGCGGCCGCTCAACTGAGCCGTGGAGAGCTGTGCCCACGCAGAAGTGGCGGTGAGCAGGATCGTGAGGGCGCCAACCAGCGGGGTCCGGAACGGTCTCATGACGTTCTCCTTTCCGGGAGGCCAGTGGACGACGACGAACAGGCCGTAGATACTACCAGAAGCGCGATCCGTCGAATACAGGCAGGGTCGCCGCGCTGATTCGGTCACGGCCCAAAAGCCCGAAACCCAAAGCCCAGAGGCGGAAGCCTCTTATAATCGTGACGCCCGTGCTCTCCACCGCGCCACCGGCAGTCACCCTTCGCAGCGCGCCGGCCAGGCCGTTCGACGGCGCCATCGCGGCCGCGCGGACCTGCTACTCGCCGCGCGTCATCGGCACCGAGGAGATCACCGAGAAGCAGCGCGATACGATCGGCACGCTGACGTTCGATGCGGGTCACCACACGGTGTACCAGCACGCGCACTTCGAGTTCGGCCTGGAGAACGTGTCGCGGCAGTTCGTCTGGAGCTTCCTGCACTCGTATCCCTTCTACAACTCGGAGCAGTCGAGCCAGCGCTACGTCAAGCTGAAGGAGCCGCGCGCCTTCGTGCCGCCGATCGCCGGCGAAGCGCTGCGCGTCTACGAGGCGGCCATCCTCCGCGCGTGGGGCCGCTACGCGGAGCTCTCGGCCCTGCTCAAGGACGACGCGCTGGCGATTCTCCGGGAGCTGCGCTACGTCCGTCCGACGACGAATGTCGACCGGCTGAAACAGATCGATCGCGACGCGGAAAAGCGCGCGATCGAGACCGCGCGGTACGTCATTCCCATCGCGGCGTTCACGTCCATGGTGCACACGGTGTCGGGCATCGTGCTCCATCGCCTGCACCGGATGATGAACACGGGCGACACGCCCTCCGAGGCGGGCGCGGTCATCGGCGAAATGGTCCGGGCGGTGCGCCAGTGGGACCCGCTGTTCTTCGACAAAGTGGGGCTCGCGCCGATCGACCGGCACGATCTGCCCGAGGCGACGTTTCCGCGGCCGCGGGACGGCGGCGACGGTTTCGCGGCCGCCTTTGATGCGCGCCTCAACGGCCGGTGGTCGCGGCTGAGGGACGCGTCGGCCGACGCCGAGACGATCGTCGCCGACGCGGTGCGGTTGGTATTCGGCCTGGAAGCGGCGCAGATGAGCGACGACGAGGCGCTCGATCGGGTGCTGAATCCCGCGGCGAACCGCTACCGGCTCGACGTGCTGAACGTCTCGTACCACTCGCCGCTCATGCGGGCGCTCCACCACGCCACCTACGTCTTCGAGAAGCGCCTCAGCCACACCGCCGACTCGCAGGACCAGCGCCACCGCATGGTGCCCGCGTCGCGGCCGCTGATGGCGTTTGCCGACACCTCGGCGCCGGACTATGTCACGCCCCGGCTGATTGCGGCCAATCCGCGCGCCCGCGCCGTCTACGACTGCGCCATGCGGGAGGCCTGGACCGCCAAGAATCGGCTGCTCGAGCTCGGCGTCCCGCTGGAGTTCGCGCTGTACGTGCCGCCGACCGCCAAGACGCTGCGCTTCGTCGAGTCGGGCTCCCTGCTCGCGCTCCTGCACAAATGGACGCTCCGGACCTGCTTCAACGCCCAGGAGGAGATCTATCTGGCGTCGATGGACGAGATCGCGCAGGTACGGGCGGCGCATCCGCGCATCGGCCGCTACATCGGTCCGCCGTGCGTCATCCGGAACGGCCTCGTCTCGCCGCGATGCACGGAAGGGTCGCACTTCTGCGGCGTGCCGGTCTGGCGCGACTTTCCGGCGGCCGTGCGGCGACTCTGAACACCACTTCTTCCACTTTTCCACTTCCTCCACTTCCGATGACCGCCTGGCTCGTTCACCTGTACACGGCCAGCAGCGCGCTCTTCGGGTTCCTGGCGCTCACGCGCATCTTCTACGACCGTTACCGCGAGGCGTTCTTCTGGATCGCAGTGACGATCGCCATCGACGCCACCGACGGGTTGCTCGCGCGCCGGGCGCGGGTCGCCTCCCGCCTACCGCACTTCGATGGCGCCAAGCTCGACGACATCGTCGACTACATCACGTACGTGTTCGTGCCGGCGTTCTTCGTCTGGCACGCGCTGCTCGTGCCGGACCGATGGTCGATGCTGGCCGCCGCCGCGATGCTGCTCGCGAGCGCGTACGGGTTCAACCGCGATGATGCAAAGACGACGGACTACTTCTACACCGGTTTCCCGTCGTACTGGAACATCGTCGTGTTCTATCTGTACGTGGCAGGATGGTCGCCGGCGGTGAATCTGCTGATCCTGCTGCTGCTGGCGGCCTTCGTCTGCGTACCCATACGGTACGTCTATCCATCGCGCACGCCCGTGTGGCGATCCCTGACCGTCGCGCTGGGGCTCGTCTGGGGCGCGCTCATGCTGGTGCTGCTGTGGCAGCTGCCGGACGTCTCGCGCCCGGTGCTGTGGGTGTCGCTCGTCTTTCCCGCGTATTACCTCGTGCTCTCGCTCGCGCTCGACCGCCGGCGCGCCCGCGCGTGAACCCGATTCCGCTGCATGCCGGGAACCCGGGGCCGTTGACGGGGGGCGGCAACTGGACCTGGCTCATCCCCGGCCGCGTGCCGACGCTCGTCGATGCCGGGGTCGGCGAGGCGCGGCATCTCGACGAGCTCGTGCAGGCGCTCGGCGGTCCGGCGCTCAGACAGGTGCTGGTGACGCACGGGCATTCCGACCACGCGTCGGGCGCGCCGGCGATTGCGGAGCGGATGCCACAGGTCAGGTTCCGGAAGATGCCCTGGCCGGGGCGCGACGGCCGCTGGCCCGTCGCGTGGGAGGGGATCGAGGACGGCGAAACCATCGAAGCGGGCGACACCCGCCTGGCGGTGGTCCATACACCCGGGCACGCGCCCGATCACCTCTGCTTCTGGCATGCGGAGACGCGCATGCTGTTCGGCGGGGATCTCGTCATCCAGGGCACGACGGTCCACATCCCCGCCGATCTGCAGGGCGACCTTGCCGCCTACCTGGCGTCGCTGCAGCGCGTGCTCGCGCTCGATCCCGCGCGCATCCTTCCGGCGCACGGGCCGTCGATCGAGGATCCTGCGCCGCTCCTGCGCGCGTACCTCGCGCACCGACGCGAGCGCGAGAGTCAGGTGATCGAGGCGCTGCGGTGCGGCGCCGACACGCCGGACGCGATCGCCGCGCGGATCTATCGAGGCCTGAGCGGCGACGTCATGCCGCGGGCGCGTGCAACGGTGCTGGCGCACCTTCAGGCGACGAGCGGTGGACTATCATTGCCTAGGCGCGCGAAGCGCGCCAAGCAAATACTGGCCAACCAGCCAAGGGCTTGCATCTTCTCCCTCACGAGTACGGGATATCAAGGGCGAAGCCCTTGGCTGGTTCGGTGTTCGTCGTTCGCGGTTCGAGGTACACTCGCGCCATGGATCAGGTCATCGACTTCATTAACGTGAACCGCGACCGGTACATCGAGGAACTGAAGCAGTACCTCGCGATCCCGAGCATCAGCGCGCTGCCGCAGCACGCCGCCGACGTCCGGCGCGCCGCGGAGTGGACGGCGGACGCGCTGCGCACGGCGGGGATTCCGGACGTGCGCCTCGTCGAGACGCCCGGCAACCCGGTCGTCTACGGCGAGTGGCTCGGCGCGCCCGGCAGGCCGACGATCCTGTTCTACGGCCACTACGACGTGCAGCCGGTGGATCCGCTCGATCTCTGGATCACGCCGCCGTTCGACGCCACGGTGCGCGACGGCGAGATCTACGCGCGGGGCGCGGCCGACGACAAAGGCCAGGTGTTCATGCACATCAAGGCCGTCGAGGCGCACATGAAGAAGGCCGGAGCGCTGCCGCTCAATATGAAGTTCTTCATCGAGGGCGAGGAGGAGGTCGGCAGCGTGCACCTCGACGAGTTCATCCGCGCCCACAAGCCGCTGCTGGCCGCCGACGTCGTCGTCATCTCCGACTCGACGATGTTCGACCGCGGCATTCCGTCGATCTGCTACGGCCTGCGCGGGCTCGTGTACTTCCAGATCGACGTGCGCGGCACGAAGACCGATCTGCATTCGGGCTCCTTCGGCGGCGCGGTCGCCAACCCCGCGCTCGTGCTGGCGCAGATCCTGGCGCAGATGAAGGACCGCGGAGGCCGCGTGAAGATTCCCGGCTTCTACGACGACGTGCGGCCGCTCAGTGAGGAGGAGCGGGCGGAGTGGCGGAAGCTGCCGTTCCACGAGACGAGATACCGGAAGGAGCTCGGCGCGCCGCGGCTGTTCGGTGAAAGGGGGTACTCCACGCTCGAGCGCGTCTGGGCGAGGCCGACGTTCGAGGTCAACGGGCTGCTCTCCGGGTTCACGGGCGAGGGCGCCAAGACGGTGCTGCCGGCGGTGGCGATGGCCAAGGTCAGCATGCGTCTGGTGCCCGATCAGCACCCCGACCGGATCGCGGAGCTGTTCGAGGCGTACGTGAAGAAGGTGTGCCCGGCGACCGTGGAGCTGAAGGTGACGCGCATGCACGGCGGCAAGCCGTGGATGACGGAGTTCGACAACAAGTACGTGCGCGCCGCCGGCCGCGCCATCCAGAAAGGGTTCGGCCAGGCGCCGGTGTTCAACCGCGAGGGAGGATCAATACCGGTGGTCTCGACGTTTCAGGAGGAGCTCGGGCTGCCGAGCGTCCTCTTTGGCGTGGGCCTGCCGGACGAGAACGCCCACGCGCCGAACGAGAAGCTCGATCTCGGCAACTTCCACAACGGCATCATCTCGTCGGCCTACCTGTATCAGGAGATCGCCGCCGTCTGACACGGGCGGGCCATCAAGGCCCGCCCCACGGCCTCAGGCCTACAACTGAATGCCGCGCTCGCCGTCGCGCTCGGGTCCCGGCCGCCGCGGCCCAGGCCGCCGGGGATCGGGTCCGCGGTCCGGCCGGTTCGGCACCTGCGCGCCCGGCGTCTTCGTGAGCGTCTCCGCGTACACGGCGCCTTCGGCGCCGCCCATCGTCCACTCGCCCACGAGCTTGTTGCCGTCGACCTTGTAGACGACCACGGCCGGCGCCCCGCCGAAGTAGCTCACGGCGAACACGCCGCCGCTGTAGATGCCGACCCCCATGATGGCGCCGTCGTCCATCGTCCAGCGGACGCGGAAGGTATCGCGGACCTTCGAGATCTCGACGACCCCCTGATACGCGCTGCCATCCGGATTCTTGCCGTCGCATCGGTAGACACCGGGAAGATCAGGCTGCGGTACCTGAGCGGCGGTGGATCCCATGACCGACAGCGCGACCACGATGACCCCCAGCAGGACTGTTCGGCGCATGTATAAGCCTCCTGTTTCTCGCTGACCAGCAAACGTAGGACGGAAAATGGCTGAGCCTAACGCACGTCAGTTCAGCGCCGCGATCCGGCGGCGCAGCGTCTTGACGTGCTCCCAGATCTGCTGGTGCTCCTCGCGCGTCTCCTTGTCCATCTCGCCCATGCTCGTCAGCTTGAGGTAGGTCTGAAGGTCTCGGAGGGCACTCGTCATGTCGTTGAGATGATACGCGAGCAGGCCGCGGTCGCGCAGCTCGCTGAGCGCCGAGGGCGTGACCGCCAGCAGCAGCTCGGTGACGTCGCGCGCCTGCGGGAAGGAGCGCATGTGCACGTACGTGCGCTTCAAATTGAGCAGCATCCGGATGACGATCTGCGTCCGGGTGGCCGGCGCGAGCAGCGACTTGCTGAAGGCGACCTCGGAGCCGACGTGCTTCTGCAGCAGCCGCCGGCAGGCGTGCTCCGACAGAATGGCGCCCGCGTGGAACGGATCGATGACGACGCTGTCGGCCTCCGCGGCGAGGTCGGGCGGCAGGCGTACGAGGAAATGGCCGGGAAAGTTGACCCCCTCGATCTGGAGCCCGGCCCGGCGGCCCACCTCGATGTACACGAGCGACAGTGTAATCGGAATCCCGGTGCGGCGGTCGAGAACTTCGTTGAGGCAGCTGTTGCGCGGATCTTCGTACCGGTCGCGGTTGCCGACAAACCGCTGGTCCTCGAAGAGATACCCGTTCAGGGCGCTGACGCACGACAGGGGAGAGGCGTCCCCGGGCTCGTCCACGTGCCGCGCGATCCAGCCCCGGGCGGCGTCGCCCATGGTATCGAGCCTTTCGAGGTACGCCGGGGCGTCGAGGCGCGGATACTCAATCCGCGCGATCACGAGCGCCGCCTGTGCGAGCGCGGTGCCCGGCGCGTTCGACGCCGCAATCAACTCCTCGACCAGCTCTTTACGCATGATGACTGTAGGCGACCAGCCGATCCAGGACCGGCACCGTCAGATCCCTGAGCCCGCCGACGACGAGCTCCGCTCCGGGCAGTTCGTCGGCGGGGTAGCTGGTGGTGACCCCTACACAGCGTAACCCGGCTCCCTGTGCAGATTCGAGCCCCCATCGCGAGTCCTCGATCGCCACGGATCGAGTGGGATCGAGGTCGCGCCCGCTCCGTTCGCGCAGGCGCTCGAAGGCCAGCAGGTACGGGGCGGGCGACGGCTTGCCCCGGGGCGTATCCCCTGCGGCCACGATCACCGCAAACAGGTGTGCGAGGCCGGCGGTGTCGAGAATCGCCAGAATTTCGTGCCGCAGCGCGCCGGAGGCGATCCCGAGCGGCACCTCCGCGGCCGCCGTGCGGATGAACTCCGCGGCGCCGGGGAAGAGCACGTCGCCGCCGCGCAGCAGCTCCTGGAGGACCATCGCCTTGCGGGCCACGAGCGCGTTGATCTGCGCGTCGCTGATGGCGATCCGGCGATCCCGCGCGAGCGCCTCGAAGAGGCCGACGTCGTCGTAGCCGAGGTATCGCGAGTAGTACTCGTCGGGGCTCAGCTGTACGCCGTCGGCTTCGAGCGTCCGCTGGAAGGCGCGCAGGTGCAGCGGCTCGCTGTCGGCAATCACCCCGTCGAAGTCCAGGACAATCGCCTGCAGGGCGGACGTCATGCGCCGGGCGCTTTTTCGCCGGCACGGATCGCGACTTTCAGCCGGTTGGACGGCGGCGGGAACGGGCACTCGTACGCGGCGTTGTAGGCGCAGTACGGGTTGTAGGCGTGGTTGAAGTCGATCGTGTAGTAGCCGGTGCTGGTCGGCTCGATGTCGAGGTACCGCCCGGCGGAGTAGGTTTCGGTGCCGGTCGTCAGATCCGCGAACGGCACGAACAGGCTCGTGATCTGCTGCGTCCCCTCCGGCACGAAGGCGCCGAGGCTCCGCTGCTCGCCCTGCAGCGTGAACTCGAGCGTGCCGACCAGCTGCATCCGGCGGAGCGTGCCGGTGGAGGTCGGCATCTCGAACACGGGGCGCTCGTCGGCGAGCTTCAGGGCGGCGGGAACCGCGTAGTTCGGATCGACGGGGTAGTAGCGGAGCGGCAGCAGCACGTCGCGCCTGTCCTGCGGGACGGGCGAATCGGCCGCTTCGCGGAACTGCTGGTCCTTGCCGGCGCGCGCCTTCGTCAGCCCGTCGACGTACGCGGCCTCGTCCGGCGCCGACGGCCCGGAGGAGCAGGCGACTGCGGCGAGCCACAGAGCCACAGAGCCACAGAGCGACACGAAATCGAAGAACTTGCCTCCGTGCCTCCGTGTCTCGGTGACCCGTGGAGTGAAAAACCCCATTACCCAACAATATACCGCCCCTGCGCCACGGTGGCGTCCGCGAGACGGCGCCGCAGCGCGACGGTGTTGACCGGGGCCACCTTGAGCACGCGGCGGAGCGCGGCGAGCAGCGTGCGCAGCGTGTCGCCGTCGGCGACGGCGGCGAGCGCGCTGCGGGCGGCGTGCTCCACACGCTGCGCGGCGTCGTTTGCGAAGACGGACGCCGCCGCCTGGTGCAGATCCGCATGGTCGTACCGGCCTGCGAGCGCCGCCCGCGCGCGCAGGACGGCGCTCTCGGCGGCGTAGGTGTCGATCAGGATGTCGGCGGCGTAGCTCAGCACCTCTTGCTCGTCGCTGAGCTTCTGCCCGTAGCTCTGCATCGCCGTGCCGAGCACCATCAGCGCCACCTTCTTGAAGGCGGCGACCGCGCGCGCTTCCTCGTCGAGCGGGCCGGCTTCGTCGAGCCGCGCGGCCGGACTCGACGGCGCAAGCAGCTCGTCCTGGAGCCGCTTGGCCGCCGCGACGAGCGGCAGGTCGCCCTTGACGCCGCGGCGCACCAGCATGCCCGGGATCAGCAGGCGGTTGATCTCGTTCGTGCCCTCGAAGATGCGGTTCACGCGGGCGTCCCGGTAGTACCGCTCGGCGCTGTAGTCCTTCACGAACCCGTTGCCGCCGTGAATCTGCACGTTCTCGTCGAGCACGTAGTCGAGTGTCTCCGTGCCGCCGACCTTGGTGATCGAGGCTTCGATCGCAAACTCCTCGAACGCCTGCGCCACGGCATGGCCGTCCGCAGATGCGGACGGCCCGGCCAGTGCTGGCCCGTCGGGTCGCGCAGCGACCCGACCTTCGGCGCTGCTGCCGGCAAGATAGGCCTCGATCAAGCCGACCGTGCGGTAGGCGACGCTCTCCATCGCGTAGGTCCGCGCCGTCATCTCGCCGAGCTTGTGCCTGATGGCGCCGAAGGCGGCGATCGGCTGGCCGAACTGCCGGCGTTCGGCCGCATACCGGGCGGCCTCCCCGATCGCCGTGCGGCACCCGCCGACGCTCATGCCGCCCAGCTTGAAGCGGCCGAAGTTGAGCGTGTTCAGCGCCACCTTGTGGCCCCTTCCGATCTCGCCGAGCACGTTGGCGGCCGGCACGCGCGCCTCCTGCAGCAGGATGGGGGTGGTCGACGAGCCGTGGAGCCCCATCTTGTGCTCTTCCTTGCCCGCGCTGACGCCCGGAAAGCTCTTCTCGACGATGAACGCGGTGAACTGTTCGCCGTCCACCTTCGCAAAGACGATGATCACGTCGGCGAAGCCGCCGTTGGTGATCCACATCTTTTCGCCGGTGAGCCGCCAGTCGCCGTCGGGGCCGCGCGTGGCGCGCGTCCGGGCGGCCAGCGCGTCGGACCCGGAGCCCGACTCGCTGAGCGCATACGCGCCGACCAGCTCGCCGGACACGAGTCGGGGCAGGTACTTGGCTTTCTGCTCCGCGGTGCCGAACAGCGCGATCGGCAGGATGCAGAGATTGGCCTGCCCGCCGAAGGTCGCCGCGAACGACGCCACCGGCGCGATGCGCTCGGAGACGATGAGCGACGACACCTTGTCGAGCGCCAGCCCGCCGTACTCCTCCGGCACGTTGATGCCGAGCAGCCCCAGCTCGCCGCAGCGGCGGATGAGCACGCGCGCGGCGCTCCAGTCCTTGGCTTCGAGCCGCTCGAGCGCCGGCAGCACCTCGTGAGCGACGAATTCCTCCGTGGTGCGCGCGATCAGACGGTGTTCCTCGGTCAGCTTTTCAGGCGTGAAGACGTCGGCGTGGACCGTCTCCTCGAGCAGCCACGATCCGCCCTTCCGCACTGCAGTTGTCGCGTCCATTGGTGACCCCCGCAGGGACGACGCCGGTGCCGTCCCTGCATCCGCTACGTCCGTTCGAAAATGCCGGCTGCGCCCATGCCGCCGCCGATGCACATCGTGACCATCCCGTAACGCACGTTCCGGCGCCGCATCTCGCACAGCAGCGTCGTCGTCAGCTTGGCGCCCGTGCAGCCGAGCGGGTGGCCGAGCGCGATCGCGCCGCCGTTGACGTTCAGGCGGTCGGGATCGATCGGCAGCTCCCGCAGGCACGCGAGTACCTGTGCGGCAAACCCCTCGTTGAGCCCGACCAGGCCGATGTCGTCGAGCGACAGCCCCGTCAGCGTGAGCACCTTCCGGATGGCCGGCACCGGGCCGATGCCGAACAGCTCCGGCGGCACGCCGGCCGTGGCGAAGCCGACGAACCGGGCGAGCGGTTGCAGCCCGCGCTCCTTGGCCAGCGCCGCGGACGTCACCAGCACGGCCGCGGCGCCGTCGCTCGTTTGCGACGAGTTGCCCGCGGTGACGGTGCCGGCGGTGTGGAACACAGAACGGAGCTTCGCCAGCGCCTCGGCGGAAGTGTCGCGGCGCGGGCCTTCGTCCTGAACGAACGTGACCTCGCGCAGCTCGCGTGTCCCGGGTCCACTGGCACCCCACGCCGCAGGGCCGGGGTCCCCATCGCGCACGCCTGCGCGATGGGGAGGAGGCGTGGGGGCCCCGCCATTCGTCTGCACCGCCACGCGGAACGTGACCGGCGTGATCTCCTCGGTGAAGCGGCCCGCGTCGATGGCGGCGATCGCGCGCTGATGGCTTCGCAGCGCGAAGGCGTCCTGGTCCTCCCGGGAGATGCGGCTCTCGCGCGCGTGGTTTTCGGCGACGAGGCCGGTGCTCAGGTAGACGTCCGGGTAGCAGTCGACGAGCGCCGGATTGGGCGACACCTTGTTGCCGCCCATCGGCACCATGCTCATCGACTCGGTGCCGCCGGCGATCACCGCCTGCGCGAAGCCGCACATGACGGCCTCGGCGGCGAACGCAATCGACTGCAGGCCGGACGAGCAGAAGCGGTTGATGGTGACCGCGGACGCCTCCACCGGGATGCCGGCGCGAAGGCTCGCAATCCGCGCGACGTTCAGTCCCTGTTCCGCCTCCGGCATCGCGCACCCGAGGATGACGTCGTCGACCTCGGAGGGCGTGACGGCCGGGACGCGGCGCAGCACGTCCGCAATGACGGCGGCGGCCAGCTCGTCCGGCCGCACGGTCTTGAGCGTGCCGTTCGGCGCCTTGCCGACGGCGGTCCGCGCGGCGGCTACGATGACGGCGTCGTGCATGAGAAGTCCTCCAGCAGATCGGCGAGCGCGTCGCCGACCTCGCTCGCCTGTCCCTCGAACAGATGGTTGGCCCGGTCGATCTCCACCAGCTCCTTCGGCTCGTGCAGCTGCGCGTAGAAGTGGCGGACTATCCGGAGCGAGACGAGCTCGTCGCGCTCGCCGTGGATGATGAATTTCGGCTTGCGCGACATCTTCACCGAGGCGACCTTCGTATGCATCGTGCCGCCCTCGGTCGGCAGCGGATGCGCAAACACGACCGCCGCGCGCGCGTCGCCGGCCGGCCTGTCGAGGATCGTCTCGAGCGGCCCGGCCGGTCCCGGAATCTGGTGCGGCGGCTCAACCAACGCGCCTCCTCAGGGCGGGGCCGTGCGCGGCGTGGTCCGCAAACGAGACGACGAGCCGGGCAAACTCGTCGGGCCGCGTGATCAACCCGAGATGGCCGGTTCGCGCGATCGTCTCGAAACGGACGTCCGACCACAGCTTCGCGTACTCACGCGTGGCGTGCACCGGCACCACGCGATCCAGAGCCGACTCGCCCGTGATGACGAGCGTCGGCTGCGTCACCCGCCGGAGCTCGGCGGCGACGTCGACCTCCGCCAGCAGGCCGACGCGCCGCGCCATCCGGCGCGGGGAAAACATGTGCGTGAGCACGCGCCACGCGGGGCGGAGGCCCGCCGCGAGCCCCCGCACGAAGCCACCGCTTGCGGCGGCAATCTCCGGGTACATCCGGAGCGAGGCCAGCAGGAAGATCGGCGTCAGCAGCCGCGGCGCGCGCACGTAGAACCGGGCGCGCCGGTCGGGCTTCCACGACGGCGGGAGCGGCGAGACCAGGACGAGCGATGACGCGCGCTCCGGGTAGCGCGCCGCGAACGCCGCCGCGATCAATCCTCCGTACGACACGCCGCAGATCCCGGCCTGCCCGACGCGGGCCGCGTCGAGGGCCGCCCGCACCTGCTCGACGTAGCACCTGAACCCCCGCGTCGCGTCGAAGAGCCCGCCGCAGGAGGGCTCGTCGGCGAGCGAGAACGTGATGACGCGGCACCGCTGCGCGAGCGCGTCGATCGCCGGCTTCATCCACTCCCACCGGCCCTGAATGCCGGGGATGACCACCACCGGCGTCCCGCCGCCCCGATCGACGATCTTCACTACTGCCTACTGCCTACTGCCTACTGCCTACTGCCTACTGCCTACTGCCTACTAGTTTCTCAGCGGCTTTCCCGTTTTCAACGTGTGCTGGATCCGCTCCAGCGTCTTCCGCTCGCCCACCAGGCTGAGAAACGCCTCCCGCTCCAGATCCAGCAGCTCCTGCTCGGTGACCGTCGACGGGTGCGGCAACGTGCCTCCGGCCATGACCGTCGCCAGCTTGCGGCCGATCAGCACGTCATGCTCGCTGATGCGGCCGGCGCGCCACGCCAGGTGAATCCCGAGCTTCAGCGCCGCGAGCACCGCATCGCCGCCGACCGGGATGGCCGTCCGCGGCGGCGGCGCCTGGTAGCCCTCTTTCACCCGCTGCAGGGCTCGTGCCTTCGCGTCGGCCAGCAAACGCTCGCGATTCATCGTGACCGCGTCGACGGGTCGGAGGTAGCCCAGCCGCCGGGCGTCCTCGGTGCTGGACGAAACTTTGGCGAACGCGACGGTCTCGAACGCCCGCTGAATGGGCGGCAGGTAGTCGGTCGTGCCGGGCGGCATCGATTCGGCCGCCCGTACCGTCATCTCCTTGGTGCCGCCGGCCGCCGGAATCAGGCCGACGCCGACCTCGACGAGCCCGATGTAGCCTTCCGCCGCCGCCTGCACGCGGTCGGCGTGCAGCACGATCTCGCACCCACCGCCGAGCGTCAGGCCGGCGGGGGCGACGACGACGGGCACGTCGGCGTACCGGAGCGCCATGTTGGCCTGCTGAAAAGCGCGCACCGTGGCGTCGATTTCTTCCCAGTTCTCCTCCTGCGCCTCGAGCAGCAGCAGCATCAGGTTGGCGCCGGCCGAGAAGTTGGACGCCTCGTTGCCCACCACGAGGGCGGCGAAATTGCGCGACGCCTCGCGCACGCCGGCGTGGAGCATCTGAATCGTGTCGGTTCCGACGATGTTCATCTTCGAGTGAAACTCGACGCACAGGAGGCCGTCGCCGAGGTCGACGAGGCTTGCGCCGGCGTTCTTCCGGACGACGGCCGAGCGCTCCTTCGCCGTGCGCAGGATCTGCAGGTCCGGCGCGGCGGGCGGCGCCTCGCCGTCGCGCAGCGACTGCCGGCCGCGCCGCAGCGGTTCGTCCAGGAGTGGCGGAACGCCGTCGGCCAGCAGCTCGGGGCTCGACTGGCGCGCCGCGTCGAGCACCTGCTGGATGCCGATGGCGTCGACGAGCTCGAACGGCCCGAGCTCCCACCCGAACCCCCAGCGCATGACCCGGTCGACGTCGTCGGCCGAGTGCGCGATGTCGGGCGTGACCTGCGCGGTGTAGACGAGCGTAGGCGCGAGCGTCTCGCGCAGGAACGCGCCGACCCTGTCCTGCCCCGCGAACAGCGTGCGCACGCGCTCGCGCAGATCGCCGATCGACGCGGTGGCGTCGAGCGACGGCAGCCGCGGCTGCCGCCGCTGGCGGTAAGTAAGCGTCGCCGGGTCGAGCGTGAGGATGTCGGACTCGCCGTCGGGCCGCTTCTCGCGTCTGTAGAATCCCTGCCCCGCCTTTTCGCCGGTCATGCCGCGCTCGAGCATCCGGACAACGAACGGCGGGAGCGTCCACACCTCGCTGCCGGGTGCGTTCCCGAGCCGGGCGCGGAGGTTGACGACCACGTGGCCGATGACGTCGATGCCGGCGATGTCGAGCGTGCGGAACGTGGCGCTCTTCGGGCGTCCCAGCGGAGGTCCCGTGATCGCGTCGACCTCCTCGATGGTGTACTCGCCGGCCGCTACTTTGGCGAGGATGCGCAGCATGGCGTAGAGGCCGATGTGGTTGCCGATGAAGTTCGGCGAATCCTTCGCAATCACCACCCCCTTGCCGAGGCGACGGTCGGCAAAGCCGCTGACGGCGTCGACGACGTCGCGGCTCGTCTCCGGCGTCGGAATGACTTCGAGCAGGTGCAGGTAGCGAGGTGGGTTGAAGAAATGCGTGCCGAGCCAGTGCTGCCGGAAGTCCGGGCTGCGCCCCTCCGCCAGGGCGGCAATCGGAATGCCCGACGTGTTGGAGCTGACAATCGACCCCGCCCGGCGCGCCGCGTCAACTTTTTCGAGCAGGCCGCGCTTGATGTCGATCTGCTCGACGACAGCCTCGACAATCCAGTCGGCCTCGCTGATGCGGCGCAGGTCGGCATCGAAGCTGCCGAGCGTGATGAGCTTCCAGGTATCGGGGGTAAAGAACGGGTCGGGTTTGAGCGTGCGTGCGCGCTCCAGGCCCTGTCTGGCCGCGTCAGCCGTGACGTCGAGGAGCAGGGAAGGGACGCCGGTGTTGGCAAAGTGGGCGGCAATCTGGGCGCCCATGGTGCCGGCGCCGAGGACCGCGACGGAATGGATCACCATCTCTTCTGAGTTTCTGGCGAGTGGCCCGCGAGAGCAAGCCCCCTTTAGACACCTTTAGACACGCACCGACCCTGGGGAACTACTCCTTAGCTCTATCTCACTGATGAGAGCTAATCGGTTGGCGTCGCCGTGGCCGTTTGGCGTTCAATTTCCTAGCAGATAACATCTAGGCATCTCACGCAGCTCGGAGCGAGATTTGATCTGCTCGCTCGCCGGCCTTACTCGCAAACATCGCTTGCCATAGCACGTTCGTGTGATGATCTGCCGTGCTCACGGATTCAATCCGCCCGGGGACCGTAGAGCCGATTTGAACAGTGGTAGTCAACGGTCGTTGAGCCAGAAACAAACGCGCAGCCGCACTGGGCCATCGAAGCGCCAATTCGGTTCTGACGGCAACTCGTGTCAATATCTCGTCAGCATCGGGTGCTCCCGACTGGCTCACTATCGCCATGAGGACGGTCAGTTCCACTTCGGACGGTTCGCGAAACCGCTCTACTGCAATCATTGCCGCTACGTATTCAATTCGAGCACGCAAATCCGCCGGCTCGACATTCATCGTCCTCAGTTGTTGCTTCACTGCAGCGTCGGTCGTGAAATTCCGAGCAATCCGCGCGTAACGCTCCACGGAACTCGATGCGAGTAGTTCAAAGGCTGCCCGCGCTAGTAAAGTCGGTGGCAGCAACGGAACTGCAGGATTCACTGTTCGAGTCTCCAATACTCAATGGTGCAATCGCGGGCATACGAGCATCCCGTGGCGACGTGTTCGCACTCCTCGAGCGCACCCCACTTGCTCCAGACGAAGACGATCGACTGTTGCCCAATAACCTCTACGCGAGACACGATCCCAGTATGCTCTATTTCGAATTGGGGATTGCCACACCGCTGTAAGTATCCAGTCGAAGTTCGCGTCCTGGGTCAGGATTCATTGTGACTGAGCAGTGTTTCCCAGGAACCGAAGTGAGTCAACTGGTTGTCGACAATTACTTCCACCGCGTCAGAATCGACTCTCTTTCGAAGAGCGCGATCCCGAGCAGCATCAGGCCGATGTCGGCGCCGACGAGCGCCAGGGCGACCGAGGCGATCACCAGGACGGTCAGCTGGAACATGCCGGTGATCTGCAGGATGAAGGCGGCGGTGAGCGGCAACACGATGAGCGCGCCAATCTGCTGGGCGCTTCGGGCATCGTTCACCCGCGAGGAGACGCACACCGCGAGCTGGAGCGCAGCCAGTGAGGTGAGCGGCCCGAGCACGAAGACGACGGCGAGCGATGCAGGCAGCAGCAGCGCGCGGAACGCCCCCGGCTCGGCGAACACGCCCACACCGGTGAGATAGAGCAGGAAGGTCGCCACCGTCAGACCCAGCGCGGGGAGCAGCGCCCCGAGGACCTTCGCCGCCAGCAGCTCGAACGTGGTGAGCGGCGTCGCCAGCAGCGGCTCCAGCGTGCGCGCCTGTTTTTCGCCCACGATGCTGTAGGCGGCAATCGACATCGCGCCGGTGACCGGCGTCAGCACGAGCAGAACCAGGAACTGCTGGAAGATCCACGCCTGGATGGCGGCTTCCGGCTCGAGGTCCCGCAGTCGCGGCTGGTCACGGTACATCTCGAGCGCGATCTCGAAGTCGCTCGAATCCGACAGCCGTTCGCCGGCAAGCGCCGGGACGACGATCGCAATGAAGAAGGGCAGGAGCATCGAAAGCCCACCGGCCAGGACCGCCGGGAAGAACAGCGCCGGGTTCTGACGAAGGTCGGCGAGCTCCTTGCCGAGGAGCGCGAGGATGCGGCTCATGGCCGACGCCCTTCGATCGTAGCGTCCGGCTTCAGCCGGACCTCATCTTCGAGCAGACGCAGATAGACATCCTCCAGGCGCGCCTGTTCCGGCATCACGGACAGCACGTCCGCTCCGGCTTCAACCAGCTGCCTGACGATCGCCGGCGCCGACGCGAGGTGCTCGCCGACGGCAATCGAGAGCGTCTGGTCCTGCGCCTGAACGTCCCGAAAGCCCGCCCTCGCGAGCACGCTGGCGAACGTGGCGGCCGGCTGCCGGAGCGTGACCCGCATGCGGGCGCCGAAGAGCCGCGCGTGCAGCGCGGCCGGGGTGTCGACCGCAACGAGGCGCGCGCGGAGCACGGCGACGCGATCGGCCACGCGCTCGACCTCGTCCAGATTGTGCGTCGACAGTACGATCGTCCGCCGCTCGCTGCGCAGCCGGAGGATGAGCTCGCGCACCTCGCGCGCGCTTTCGGGATCGAGCCCCGCCGTCGGCTCGTCGAGCAGCAGGACGTCGGGGACGTGCAGCAGCGTCCGCGCGAGCGCCACGCGCTGCTTCAATCCCTTCGAGAGCTGTGCGGCCGGCTCGCGGCCGCGGTCGCGCATCCCGAAGCGCTCCAGCACCTCGTCCACCGCCGCGGCGGGATCCGCAACGCCGTGCAGGCGCGCGTAGACGAGCAGGTTCTGACGGACCGGCAGGCGATCCCACAGGCCCGGTGTTTCGGGCAGCAGTCCGATCCGGCCCCGCAGGCGCGGTGCGGTGTGCCGCGACAGCACCTCGGCCCCGAGCCGCACGGTGCCGGACGAGGGCGCGATCAGGCCGGCCAGCATCCGCAGCGTCGTCGTCTTGCCGGCGCCGTTCGGGCCGAGCAGCGCGAAGACCTCGCCCGGCGCCAGCTCGAACGACACGTCATCGACGGCGACGCGCTCACCGAAGCGGCGCGTCAGATGTGCAGCTGAGAGCATCGTCGTTAACCACGAAGGTCACGAAATCACGAAGATCACGAATTTCTTGAATAGTATTTCGTGTGCTTCGCGATCTTCGTGGACTTCGTGGTTATGGCCTGAATTCGTAGCAGCCGGGCGTCACGAGCAGCCGGCCGTCGCTCGTGAAGAACAAACTCGTCGGGCTGAGGATGCCGGCGGCGCTGAACTGGACCGACCGGATCTTGTCGCTCTGCGCGTCGTACACGTACGTGTAGGGTTCCATCAGCGACACCCAGAGCTGCCCGCGCGCATCCACCGCCGCGGTGCGGATCGCCGGCGTCACGAGCGGCAGCTCGCGATCCTCGACGCGGCGCGTCGGCCACCGCGTCGGCAGCGTGCCGAGGTACCGGTCGACCTCCGGGCCTTCGATGTGCCGCTCGTACATCAGCCGTCCGCCGGCGTCGTACCTCTGAAACATCGGACGGCCCGCGAGAAACACGTAATAGAACCCGCCGGTCGGGTCGAACAGCGGGAGGCCGACGTTGAGCGCCAGATGCAGATCACGATCCTGCTCGTAGCCCGTGGCGCGCAGCCGCCCGATACTGCGCCGGGCCCGGCCGGCCGTCGAGTACTCGGTGATGAGCGCGCCGCTCTCGGGGTGGCTGATGAGGAGACTGTCGCCGCCGTAGCGGATCGACGCGATCCCGTTCAGGACGAGCGAGCCGATCGCGATCGTCGCGCTCCGCTCCCTTACCGGCAGCGCGAAGCCGCCGAGCCGCGTGCCCGTCTCGCCGAAGATCTGCACGCGCTCGACCCCGCGCGGCGCATCGGCAACGACGAACGGACCTGCGGGCGAGGCATCGAAGCCGCGCGGCTGGATGATGCGCCCGACCTCCGGCCCGATCTCGACCAGCTTGACCGCCGCTTTCTTCGCCGCGTCGACGGCGTAGACGCTGTGGCCGCGCCGATCGAAGACGTAGTACGTGCCGCCGGGCGCCTGCTGGAAGCCGAGCGGCTCCTCGAAGAGGCCGACGATGTGCGGGGGAAGGCCGCCGATCGAACGCAGCACCTCGACGTCGAGCGCCTCCGGGCGTACGGCGAGCGCCGTCAGCGCGAACAGGAGAACTGCGCAGGTGCGGGGCATGCGTCGCCTCGACGAGCCACAGAGGCACAGAGGCAGTTGTAACACTAACAGATGATCTCTGTGTCTCTGTGGCCCGTGATCGGGAAGACAGCGTATCTTAGTACGCGGCGGTCTTCCGAATGGCCTCGAGAACGTCGTCGGTGCTCGGCAGGATGGTTTCCTCGAGAACCGGCGCGTAGGCCACCGGGCAGTCGAGTGCGGCCACGCGCACGAGCGGCGCGTCGAGATACTCGAACAGCTCCTGCGAGATACGGGCCGCGATCTCGGCGCCGAACCCGCACGTGAGCTGGTCCTCGTGCGCGATGACGACGCGGTTCGTCTTCTGCGTGTACGCGGCTATCATGTCCCAGTCGTACGGGATGATCGTCCGCAGGTCGACGACCGCCACGTCGATGCCGTCCCGCTCCGCCTGGTGCGCCGCGAGCAGCGTCCGGTGCACCAGCGCCCCCCACGTGAAGACGACGACGTCGGCGCCCTCGCGGGGAACGGCCGCCCTGCCGAACGGCACCATGTAATCGGGTCCGGGATACGGCACCTTGTTGTACGGCTGGCGGTACAGGTGCTTGTGCTCGAGAAAGAGCACCGGATCGTCGCACCGGATCGCCGTGCGCAAGAGCCCCGCGGCGTCCTCTGCGTTCGAGGGAAACGCGATCCGGATGCCCGGCGAGTGCGCGAAGATCGCGACGCCCGACTGGCTGTGGTACGGCGCACCGCCGCGCAGGTAGCCTCCGATCGCCACGCGCACGACCATCGGACACGACCAGTTGTTGCTCGATCGGTACCGCATCATGCCGACCTCGTCGCGCAGCTGCATGAACGCGGGCCAGATGTAGTCGAAGAACTGAATTTCCACGACCGGCTTCAGGCCGCGCAGCGCCATCCCGACGCCGCGGCCGACGATGTTCGCCTCCGCGAGCGGAGAGTTGAAGACGCGGTCGCTGCCGTACAGCCGCTGCAGCCCGTGCGTCACCTTGAAGACGCCCCCCTTGCCCGCGACGCTGGCGAGCACCTCTTCGCGCGTGGCGTCCGCCACGTCCTCGCCGAAGATCACGATCCGCGGGTCGCGCGCCATCTCGTCGCGCAGCGTGGCGTTGATGGCGGCGACCATCGTCTCGGGCGCGCCCTGCGGCTGGGAATCGGTACTGAATGCGTCGGAGGAGGGGTCGACGTCGGGCGAGAAGACGTAGAGCGCGGCCGTCTCGGGCGCGGGCTTCGGCGCAGCGAGCGCCTGCTCGGCGGCGGCGTTCACCTCGCGTTCGACGCCGGCCAGCACGTCGGCGAGGTCGGCGTCGCTCGCCAGCCCCTCGATCTTGAGCAGGTGGCGCATCCGGACCAGCGGGTCGCGGCGCGCCTCGGCCTCGCGCTCCGCTGCCGTCTTGTAGAGCTTCTCGTCGTCGGAGAGCGAGTGCGAGTACGGCCGAATCACCGTCGCATGGACGAGCGCGGGGCCCTGACGGCTGCGCACGTGGGCCACCGCGTCGCCGAGCGTCCGGTAGCTCGCGAGGTAGTCCGTCCCGTCGCAGCGGAACGTGCGCAGCCCCGGGAAGTGCTCGACCAGCCGCGAGATGTCGCCGCCCGGCGTCTGCACTTCCACCGGCACCGAGATCGCGTAGCCGTTGTCCTCGATGAGATAGAGGATCGGCAGCTTCCGCGTGCACGACGTGTTGAGCGATTCCCAGAACTCGCCTTCGCTCGTGCCGCCGTCGCCGAGCGATACGTAGGTGACTTCGTCGGGGTAGTGGCGCGCCTCGCGATCGGGGATCTGCGTCACCCGCTGATAGATGAGCGAGGCTTCGGCGCAGCCAACCGCGTGCAGGCACTGCGTCGTCACGGCGCTGCTCTGCGAGGGAATGTTCAGGCGCCGGTGTCCCCAGTGCGACGGCATCTGCCGCCCCCCGGCATTGGGGTCGTCCTGGGCGCCCACTGACGCGAGGAACATCTCGTACGGCGTCATGCCCAGGGTCAGGCAGAGCGCGCGGTCGCGATAGTACGGGAAGAACCAGTCGTAGCCGGCGCGCAAGTGATTGCCGGCCGCCACGAGCACCGCCTCGTGGCCGGCGCCGCTGATCTGGAAGAACGCCTGGCTCTGATTCTTGAGCTGAATCTCCTTGTCGTCGATCTTCCGCGACAGGAGCATCATGCGGTAGGCGGTGAGCAGCTCGTCCCTGGTCAGCTCTTCGTGCCCGCCCCTGGTCCCTCTGGTGGCGGCGCGCGCGTCCGCCAGGGTCGACGCCTTCATACGACGCAAATTATGGCACTATCGGGAGCGCTATGACCACCGCCCGCGTGCACCGCTGGGACGAGATCGCGCTCGACAAGATCACCGAAATGATGTCGCAGAAAATCGTGGCGGGCGAGCGGGAGATGCTGGCGCAGATTTACCTGAAGCGGGGCGCGCTCGTGCCGATGCACGCGCATGAGAGCGAGCAGATGACCTATATCCTGCAGGGCGCCCTGAAGTTCGTCGTGGGCGGCGAGGAAATCACCGTGCGCGAAGGCGAGGTGCTCCACATCCCGTCGTGGACGCCGCACCAGGCCGAGGCGCTCGAGGACACGTTCGAGCTCGACGTGTTCAGCCCCGTCCGGCAGGACTGGATCGGCGGCGATCGGTAGATGGCGAACACGCCGAAAGGAAGGCCCCCGGTCGACGGCTACACGATCGGCCTGCGTCTGCTGGCCTGCCTGCTCGGCCTCTTCTTCGTGTTCAACGGGCTCGACAAGGCCGCCTGGCTCACCGACAGCGGCATTCTGGCCGCGCGGCTCGCCGGCTGGCTCGAGAACGCGCCGCCGAGCACCCGCTGGTACATCGAGACGGTGGCGATGCCGGGCGTGCCGCTCTTCGCGCGGCTCGTGCCGCTCGCCGAGTTCGCGGCGGGGGCCGCGCTCGTGCTCGGCTTCTGGACGCGCCTGGCGGCGTCGGTGGCGTTCCTGCTGATGGCGAACTTCCACGTCGCGCGCGGCTTTATCTACGACCCGGAGTTCCTGATCGACGGCACCGGGTTTCCCGTCCTCGGCGGCCTGCTGGCGCTCGCGATCGGCGGCTCGCGCCTGCCGCTCAGCGTCAGCAGGCAGTAGGCAGTGGGCAGTAGGCAACGGGCGGTAAGCAGAACAGAACCGGCGCACATCCTTTTACCGCCTACTGCCTACTGCCTACTGCCGACTAATGCACCTTGCGGTCAACGTCGTCGGCGCGCCCTCCTGAGTAGACGTCGAAGCGGCGGCGCATCCGGTTGATGCGCCACTTCAGATAGCGGTACT
>JACPTI010000011.1 GCA_016192845.1 Acidobacteriota bacterium | reverse complement strand
CCGACGAGCCTTCCGCTTTGGCGGACACCGCGACGCCTTCCATCGGCTTGCCGTCCGCCCCTTTGACCGTCCCGGTCAGTTCGATGCCGGGCGCGGCGCTCTGTGAAACGGCGGGGAGCGTCGCCGCAGATACGACCGCTACGACGCCGAGGACCAGGACCATCACACGTGATCGAGACATTGCTCTACCTCCTCCGCGGACGCGTGGGCGTGAGCCGCTAGAGCACCCCACCGCGCAGGCGTGCGCGGTGGGGGCCCCGCTAGCGGATCTTCAGGTACGCGATCAAATCGTCCAGTTCGGCGGCCGTGAAGTTGTATCTGAAGGACGGCATGCGCTTCGGGATGCCCTCCTGAATCAGCTCCCGGACCGCCCGTTCACTCGTGTTCGGCCGTTTGAAGAGCCCGACGAGCTCGTCGGCATTGATCTTGAGCTCGCGCTTCTGCGCCGTGGAGATGTGGCACAGATGACAGTTCTTGTGGAAGACGGCGTCGCCGCGCTTCTGCTCGTCCGTCTCCAGCTTTCCGACGGTGACACCGAGGGCCGACCCTCCACCCTCCTGTGCCGCCAGGCCGATCGGCACGGAGGCAAGGACCGAGAACAGAAGAAGCCGGAAGACCAGCCGACCAGGCATAGAAGTCCCTCCAGATGATTGGTCGCGTGAAGGCTCTCAGAAACGGGCCGGAACGTCAATGAGTGGTTTCCCTCACGCCACCGTTGGGTGATTGTGGCCGCGAATCGAGCAAAGTCAAGCATGATACGATGCGCGCCGTGCTTCGAGTGTCCGCCACACTCGCTGTCGTCCTCATCCTCACCACGCTCGCGGCCCTGGCGCAGGCGCCGGGGCGCTGGATTACCAACAAGTACGCGCCGCTGCCGCAGCCGGAAGAGGAGTACACGGCGGTGATGGCGAGCGATCGGCTCTACCTGATCGGCGGCAACCGCGGCGGGCGTCCCGAATGGCCGCGGCACGTGCTCGAGTACAACCTCGCCGCCGACCGATGGACGACCAAGAAGCCGGTGCCCTTCCCGGGCGATCACATGGCCGCGGCCTCGGTCGGCGGAAGAATTTACGTCTTCGGCGGCCAGGCCGAAGGGGGCGTCAACAAACCGCTCAACACCAGCTGGGAATACGACCCCGGCGCCGACAGCTGGCGGCCGCTGGCGCCGGTGCCGACGGCGCGCACCGCCGCCGCCGCAGTCGAAGTGGGAGGCCGCATCTACGTCGTCGGCGGCAACACCGTGAACGGCCTGACCGTGGGCACCAGCGAGGTGTACGACCCGGCCGCGAACCGGTGGGAGAGCCGCGCGCCGATGCCGACGCCGCGCAACCATCCGGCGGCGGGCGCCGTGGGCGGCAAGGTCTACGTCATCGGCGGCCGTCTGGCCGCGCCCAACATCGGCGGGTTCGTCGCCAGCAACACCGACGTCGTCGAGGAATACGATCCGGTCGCCAACTCGTGGCGCGCCTTGAACAAGATGCCGACCCCGCGGAGCGGGCACGGATACACCACCCATCAGGGCCGGATCTATGTGGCCGGCGGCGAAGTGCGCGACAGCCACATGGACGCGATTTTTCGCGACGTAGAGGTCTTCGATCCGGCGACGAACGACTGGTACCGGCTGCCGCCGATGCCGACGGCGCGGCATGGCGTCAACCTCGCGGGCTACGGCAACCGGCTGCACGCCATCGGAGGACACATCGCCTTTGCCGCCACGGGCGGCACCGCCCTGCACACCCCGGCGCACGAGGTCTTCGAGTTCACCCCGCGGTAATCCTGGTCCGGCTAAAGCCGGACACCACGTACCCTGGTCCGGCTCAAGCCGGACACTACGTACGCGTACGTGGCGTCCGCCTTCAGGCGGACCGCCCGATGCGATACTGTAGCGGCATGCGTTCCCGCGTCCCCGCTGTGAGCGTGTTCCTCTTGCTGGCCGTGTGCTCCCCGGCCCGGGCGCAACTGACCGAGCCGTTCGACCACGTCCACCTCGCCGTGCCCGATGTGGAGCGCGCGCGCGACTGGTACGTCCAGCACATGGGGGGCAACGCCGGCGAGACGCCCGAGACCGTCGCGTGGGGGAAGTGGCCGGGCGACCATCCGCTGCCGATCCAGCTGCTCTTCACGCTGTCGACCGACGCGCGTCCGACCGCCGGCAGCGCCATCGACCATATCGGCTTCTCGTTTCCCAACCTCGAAGCGAAGGTGGAAGCGCTGCGCGCGGCCGGCGTCAAGATCGTGAGTCCGCCGGCCGAGGCGCCCGGCCTCGGCAAGCAGACGGTCGCCGAAGATCCGTGGGGCACGAAGCTGGTGCTCCTCGAGGATCCCGATGCGCCCGGCATTCACCACGTCGAGCTGCGCGTGCCGGATCCGGATGCGGCGCTCCGCTGGTTCGTGCGCGCGTTCGGCGGCGACCGGACGAAGTACCGCGGCGTGATCGACGCGGTGCGGTACCGCGATCTGGGCGTCTTCTATCTGTTCGCCGTCAAGGACGACAGGGCCGCGCCGAGCCCGGGCCACGCGATCGATCACATCGGCTTCGGACCGATCGAGCTCGACAAAGTCGTCACGGCCCTCACGGCGGAGGGCACGAAATTCCTGTCGAACCCGAATCCGCGCATCAACCCCGCGTGCCGGTTCGTCGCGGCCGGCGAAGAGAACGGCCGCGGCATCCGCCGGTTGTACTGTGCGCAGCCCGACCAGCTGGCGCACCGCACGGTCCATCTGGAGGGACCCGGCGGCGTGCGGATAGAGCTGCTGCAGCACCTCGAGGCAGGAGGACACTAGTACGCTCAACCGCGTCATCGAGCTGTCGCTGCGCAATCGCGTTCTCATCATCCTGCTGGCGACCGGGCTCGGCGTCTGGGGCTGGTGGGCGGCGGGCGCGACGCCGATCGACGCCATCCCCGACCTCTCCGACAACCAGGTCATCGTCTTCACGGAGTGGCCCGGCCACAGCGCGCAGGAAGTCGAAGACCAGGTCACCTACCCGCTGACGGTCAACCTGCAGGGGCTGCCCGGCGTCCGTGTGGTCCGCTCGCAGTCGGCGTTCGGCTTCTCGATGATCTACGTGATCTTCGAGGACGACGTCGATCAGTACTTCGCGCGCGCGCGGGTGCTGGAGCGGCTGAGCCTCGTCTCGGCGCAACTGCCCGAGGGAACCACGCCGACGCTCGGGCCCGACGCCACCGGCGTCGGCCACGTGTTCTGGTACACCGTCGAGAGCGAGCGCCACTCGCTGCGCGAGCTGCGGACCATCCAGGACTGGTTCATCCGCTACCAGCTCAATGCGGTGCCGGGGGTCGCCGAGGTCGCATCGATCGGCGGCCACGTCCAGCAGTACCAGATCGATGTCGACCCGAACCGGCTGCGCGCCTACGACATCTCGCTGGGTGAGATCGTCGAGGCGGTCCGCAACAGCAACCAGAACGTCGGCGGCAACGTGCTGGAAGCCCACGGCACGTGGTCGATCGTGCGCTCACCCTGGGGACGCAGTTCCGCCGCAGCGTCCTGGAGAAGAACGGGGACGAGGTGACCGGAGGGGTCGTGCTGATGCGTCACGGACAGAACCCGCTGGCCGTGACGCGGGACATCAAGAAGAAGATCCAGGAGCTCCAGCCGGGCCTTCCCGAGGGAGTGCGGATCGTGCCGTTCTACGACCGTTCCGAGCTGATCCCGCAGGCGGTCGACACGCTTCGCCTCACGCTGCTCGAAGAAATCGCGCTCGTCACGCTGGCGCACATCGTCTTCCTGATGCACGCCCGCTCGATCCTGGTCGTCACGCTGCCGCTCCCGCTCGCGGTGCTGATTTCGTTCCTCTGCATGTATTACGCGGGGATCTCGGCCAACATCATGAGCCTGGCCGGGATTGCCATCGCGATCGGCGTGCTGGTCGATGCCGGGATCGTCGTCACGGAGAACGCGTTCCGCCAGGTGGAACGGAGCGGCATCAACGTGCGCGACCGCCGCGCGGTCTGGAGCGCGGTGCTCGAGTCGACGCGGCTGGTCGGTCGGCCCGTCTTCTTCTCGATGGCGATCATCCTGCTGGCGTTCGTGCCGGTGTTCGCGCTGACGGGCCAGGCGGGCAAGCTGTTTCAGCCGCTCGCCTTCACCAAGACGTTTGCCGTGCTCGCGGCCACCGTGCTGGCGGTGACCCTCGTCCCCGTGCTCTGCACGCTCTTGCTCGGCGGGCGGATGCACGACGAGCGCGCCAACCCGGTGATGCGGGGGCTGCAGCGGATGTACCGGCCCGCGCTCGAAGGGGCGCTCGGCCACCGGTGGGCCACCCTGACCGCCGCCGCGCTGGTGCTGGCGGGCGCCCTGGCGGCAGGCGCGCGCATCGGCAATGAATTCATGCCGCCGCTCAACGAAGGCGACCTGCTGTTCATGCCGATCACCGACCCGAGCATCTCGCTCGAGCAGAACACCGAGATCGCCCGGCGGCAGAATGCGGCGCTGATGCAGGTGCCGGAAGTGGCGTACGCGGTGGCCAAGGTGGGGCGGGCCGACACCTCTACCGATCCCTCGCCGCCCAACATGACCGAGACGGTCGTGCACCTCAAGCCGCGCGACCAGTGGCGCCCCGGGCTGACGCTCGAGGCGCTGCGCGCCGAGCTCGGCGCCGCGGCGCAGCTCCCGGGCGTCACCAACATCTGGACGATGCCGATCATCAACAGGATCGACATGCTGTCGACCGGCGTGCGGTCGGAAGTCGGCGTGAAGATCTACGGCGGCGATCTCGTCGTGCTCGATCGGCTCGCCCGCCAGGTGGCCGAGGTGCTGCGGTCGGTGCCGGGCGCGGCCAACGTCTACCCGGAGCCGCTCGTCGGCGCGCAGTACCTGAACGTGCGCGTCGATCGCCAGGCCGCCGCCCGCTACGGCCTCAGCGTCTCCGCTGTGCAGGAAGTGATCGAGACCGCGGTCGGCGAGCGGATCGTGACGCGCACGCTCGAGGGGCGGCAGCGCTTTCCGGTGCGCGTCCGGTACGCGGCCGAGTATCGCGACGAGGTGCAGACGCTCGGCAACGTCCTGGTGGCGGCGCCGTCCGGCGAGCAGGTGCCGCTCGCGCAGGTCGCGCGCTTCGAGCAGACGCGCGGCGCCGCCATGCTCACGTCCGAGAACGGGCTGCTGCTGGCGACGGTCCTGCTCAACGTGCAGGGACGCGACGTCGGCGGCTTCGTGGAGGAGGCGCGGGCGGCCGTGAACGCCCGCCTGCCGCTCCCCGCCGGCTACTTCATCGGCTGGAGCGGCCGCTACGAGAACCAGGAGCTCGCCCGCCGGCGCCTGCAGGTGATCGTCCCGATCGTCATTCTTGTGATCTTCGGACTGTTGTACTTCACATATCACTCGGCGCTCGAGGCGGCGCATGTTCTGTTGACCGTACCGTTCGCGCTCACGGGCGGCGTCTATCTGCTGTGGCTGCTCGGCTACAACTTCTCGGTCGCCGTCTGGGTCGGCTTCATCGCGCTCTTCGGCACGGCGGTGCAGACGGGCGTGGTGATGGTCATCTACCTCGAAGAAGCGGTCCGGCGGAAGCAGGCGGAGCTGGGCGGCGCTCTCACCCGGCAGGACCTGCGCGATGCGGTGACCGAAGGCGCGCTGCTGCGGCTGCGGCCGAAAGTGATGACGGTGTCGACCGTGGTGGCGGGGCTGCTGCCGATCATGTGGAGCGGCCGTGTCGGCGCCGAGGTGATGAAGCCGCTGGCGACGCCGGTGCTGGGCGGCATGGTGTCGTCGCTGCTGTACGTGCTGATCGTGACGCCGGTGCTCTACTACTGGATCCACGAGCGGAGACTGCGCACGTCCATGACTGAAGCGGCAGCGGGCCCGCGTCCGGTCCGGCTAAAGCCGGACGCTACGTACGTCGGCGACAGAGCAGCCGCAGTGTCCTTACCACCGTACGTGGTGTCCGGCTTCAGCCGGACCAGGGCGGCAGCGCTTCTTGTGCTTGTCGCACTGGCCGCCGGGAGCTGGTGGCTCTGGACCCGTCAGGCAGGGCCGGCAGCCTCCACGGTGCTCGAAACCGTGCGCAGCGGCGACCTGGTGATCACGCTGTCAGGCGCCGACGGAGGGCTGCGCCAGCGCGGAAGTCGCCTGCGCATCGAGTTCCGCTCCGCGGCCACCAATGGGATCGTGGACGTCGGCACCGTCCGGCTGGGCGCCTCGATGACGATGCCCGGGATGGTGATGACGACCCCAATAACGATCATGCCGACGGGAGAGCCTGGGGTGTACGAGGCGAGGGGAGAATTTGCCATGGCGGGCGCGTGGCAGATGACGCTGGAATGGGACGGCCCCGCCGGCCGCGGATCGGCCGCCTTCGAGGGACACGTGCAATGAAACGGATGACACATCTCGCAACGTCCGTATTGCCCACACGAGCCACAGAGGCACAGAGGCCCAGAGTCAAATACGTTTTCTCTGCGACTCTGTGGCTCTGTGGCCTGTTGGTGCTCGCTCCGTCCGCGCGGGCGCAGGACGTGACGATCGAGCAGCTGGTGGCGCTGGCGCTCGAGCGGTCGCCAGAGCTCCAGGCGGCGCGCGCCGAGATCGGCGTGGCCGCCGGCGAGGTGCTGCAGGCCGGGCTGCGGCCGAACCCGATGCTGGCGAGCAGCCACGAGCAGGGGCCGGGCGGCATGATGACGACGACCGTCGGCGTCGAGTGGCCGCTCGACCTGTTCCGGCGGGAAGCGCGCGTCGCCGCCGCACGGAGCACCGCGAACGCGACGTCGCTCTCGATCCGCGAGCGCGGGCGGATCGTCGCATCGGACGTGCGCGAGCAGGCGGGACGGCTGCTCGCGGCGCAGCGGACGCTCGAGGTGATCAACGAATCGCTGACCGCAGCCCGCCGCATGCGCGACCTGCTCGACCGGCGCGTGACCGAGGGGGGCGCGCCGAAGCTCGACGCGAATCTCGCGTCAGTGGAGGCGATGCGCCTGGAGGCGGAGGCGGCGCTGGCCGCGGGCGAGGCGGAAGCGGCGCTCGTCGAGCTGAAGGCGGTCGTCGGCCTGGCCGCGGATGCGCCGCTGACGCTGCGCGACTCGCTCGAGGCGCTGGCCGGGGCGCCGGCCGTGCCGCGGCTGACGCCGACCGCCGCGCTCGAGGCGCGGCCGGACCTCCGGGAAGCGATCGCGCGGATCGGCGCTGCCGAGGCGCGCGCCGAGGCGGCGCGGCAGGCGGCGCGCCCGGAGGTCACGCTCGCAGCCGGGTACACACGGATGGCCTTTGGCTTCGATCAGCTCGGGCTGGACCCGCGCGGCGCGCCGGCGCCGATCCACGATATCTTTCATACGGTGACAATCGGAGCGCGCGTCACTCTCCCCTTCCGCAATCGCAACCAGGGGGCGCTGGCCGCCGCCGACGCGGAACGGACGGGCGCGGAAGCGCTCTTCGCCGCCCGCCAGCGGGCGGCCCGGGCCGAAATCGAGGCGGCGGTGGCACGCGAACGCGAGGCACGCCGGGCCGTCGAGCTGTACGCGACCGGTATCCGGAGCCTGGCGCGCCAGAATGTCGAGGTGATGCTGGAAGGCTACGACCTCGGCCGCTTTCCGCTGGCCGACGTTCTCGCCGAACAGCGGCGCTACCTCGACGCCGAGGCGGGCTACACGGCCGTGCTGATGCGCGCATACGACGCGCGGGCCGCGGTCGCCCGCGCCTTTGGAGAGATGCCGTGAACGATTCGCCGGCCAGGTCGCGGTGGCCCCTCCTCCTGGCGGGCGCGGTGTGCCTGGTCGCCATCGGGATCGCGATTGGCTACTCGCTTCGGGAGCCGGGATCGGGGATCGGGGATCCGGGATCCGACGCGCACACCGTGCGGATCGCCCCGAACCCGGAACATGGAACCGCGCACGCGGATCCCGGATCCCGGATCCCGGATCCCGGAGAAGAGATCGCCGTGACGCTCACGCCGGAAATGACGGCGCGGGCGGGCATCAGGACCGTGACGGCGGCGGCGGGCACGGCGACGACCCGGCTGCGGATCCCGGCCGTCGTGCAGCCGAACGCCTACCGCGAGGTGGTGGTGACGTCGCTCGTGTCGGGCCGGGTCACGCAGGTGCATGCCGAGCTGGGGCAGCGCGTCAACGCCCAGGACCCGCTCGCCACGGTTTACAGTCCCGAGCTGGCGGACGCCCAGACCGACTTCATCGCCGCCAGGGCCGAGCAGGCGGCGCATGCGCAGCGGCAGACGCGCACGCAGCGGCTGACCGCGATCGGTGCCGCCAGCCGCGAGGAGCTCGAGATGATTGAGGCCGAGCGCGCCCGGCACGACGCGATGGTGGAGATCGCCCGGGCCCGGCTCACGCTGCTCGGCATCCCCGAAGAGCGGACGCAGCGGCTCACCGGCCCCCAGGACGTCATCACCACGATGCCGGTGCGCGCGCCGTTTGCCGGAGTCGTCACGCGCCGTGCCGCCAACATCGGTCTCAATATCGATCCGTCGACGCCCCTCTTCACGATCATCGATCTCTCGACCGTGTGGGTCATCGCCGACCTCTTCGAGCGCGACTTCGCGCGCGTGCGCGTCGGGAGTCCGGCGGCGATTACGAGCGGCGCGTACCCGGGCCTGGCGCTGCGGGGGCGCGTCAGCTACATCGATCCGCAGGTGCAGCAGGAGACGCGAACGGCGAAGCTGCGCGTCGAGGTGCCGAACGCCGGCGGCCAGCTCCGGCTCGGGATGTACGTCGACGTCGAGGTGGGCGAGGCGTCGGAGCGGCACGGCGTCTTCGTGCCGAAATCGGCGGTCCAGATCGTCGGCAGCGACTCCGTGGTCTATCTCGCGGACGAGAGCCGTCAGGGACGGTTCGTCGAGCGCAAGGTGAAGGTCGGCGACAGCACCGGAGATCGCGTGCTCGTCGTCGCGGGCCTGCAGCCGGGAGACGAGGTGGTGACCGACGGCGTGTTCTTCGTCCGCGCCGAGCGCGAGCGACAGGTAGTAGGCAGTAGGCAGTAGGCAGTCGGCAGTCCGAGGACGCCCGTCTCTTACCCGCGCGACAGCACGGCGGCCACCACGGCGACGAGCGTGGTGATCTGAATACCCACGATCCAGGTGCCTTGTAGTCGATCTCGCCGTTCGAAGGCGAGCCCGGCGAGACGGGAGCGGTGGTAATCTTGTGAACACCTTGAGTCGACTCGTCATCGGGGTCTGACCCCGACCCGCGAGGGAGGAAGGCATGTCGGCAACGATCCGTCGAACTGTCGTCGTGCTCGCCACGGCATCAGTCGTTCTCGTACTGCTGGTTTCAACCGGATTCACGCAGGCACGGTGGACGAGGTTCGCTCCGTTCCCGGAGCCCGACGAGGAGCTGTACGGCGTCTCCGTCAACGGCAAGCTGTACGTGCTCGGCGGCTTCGGCGCGGGCAAGGCGCGAGGTGCCGTCTTCGAGTACGACCCCGCGACCGACCGGTGGACGAAGAAGCGGCCGATGGCGCGCCCGGTTCACCACCAGGCCATGGTCGGCTATCAGGGGAAGATCTACGTGTTCGGTGGCTTCGTGGCGCCGGCGACCGGCGGCGGCTGGGAGCCGGTCGACAACGCGTGGGAGTACGACCCGGTCGCCGATTCGTGGAATACGCTGGCGCCGCTCCCGATGAAGCGTGGATCCGCCGTCGTGGCGGAAGTCGGCGGCAAGATGTACCTCATCGGCGGGGCGACGACGGTCGAAGGATCGAAGGAGCCGGCGATCAACGGCGGCGGCCCCGCGCGCGTCCTCACGACAAACGACGTCTACGATCCCGTATCGAATACGTGGCAGAGCCGCGCGCCGATGGCGCTCGGCCGCAACCACGCGTTCGCCGGCGCCGTCAACGGCAAGATCTACGTCATCGGCGGGCGCACGGCCCACGCGTTCATTACCGTCTCGACCAACACCGACATCGTCGAGGAGTACGACCCGGCGACCAACATGTGGTCGGGGCTCAAGGCGAAGATGCCAACGGCGCGGAGCGGCGGCGGGTGGGGCACGTACAACGGCAGGATCTACGTAGCGGGCGGCGAGGTCTCGACGCCGGAGCTGGCGGGCGCCTTCCGCGCGGTGGAGGTCTACGAGCCGGCCACCAACACGTGGACGAAGCTGCCGCCGATGCCGATGCCGCGCCACGGCGTGGCGGGCGCCGTGGTCGGAAACCGCTTCCATCTGGTGAGCGGCATGATCACGACGGCGGCCGCTGGGGCCGGACAGGACCCGAAGATGGAGGTCCACACCCAGCTGCACGATGTGATCGAGCTGGGCCCCGCGGGCGCCTCGAACTAGTCCCGCGCCGGAAGTCACAAGTCACAAAGCTCAAGGCACAACTCCGTGTCATTTGTGACGTGTGACGTGTGACGTGTGACGTGTGACGTGTGACGTGTGACGTGTGACGTGTGACTTGTGACTTGTGACTTGTGACTTGTGACTTGTGACTTGTGACTTGTGACTTGTGACTTGATCAGCGTCCCGGGGGCGTTGCCCCGGAGTACCACTTGAAGCCGAGCGTCCGCGCGCCGTCGACGTGCTGGCCGTTGCCCTCGTGGCACGCGTGCTCCCACGACTCGGACGCGTACGGGTCGGTGTTCGCCTGGTTCGCGACGCCGCACTCGGCGCAGCCGCCGCTCCCGGCCCGCCGGAGCGGCGCATTGATCGTCCACGGCCGCGTGAAGGTGGCCGGATCCTCGATCGTGACCTCGTAGTCGAGCGTATTCGCGTCCGCGAGGCGGAGGCGCTCGACCATCCGCGCGTGCTCGCTGTAGAAGTTCCCCACGCTGTCGAGCCACATCTTGCCGTTGAAGTTCGTCGATTCGACGACCAGCGTGTCGCCCTCCCAGCGGCCGCGCGGAATCCCCATCCAGAACTTGGCCGACTCGGTCGGCCGCGAGCGCCCGTCGAGTGGAATCCGCCGGTGGTAATGGCCCCAGTTCAGCATCTGGATCACGTATCCGGGCGCCTGCACGAGCTCGAACCCGCGCTGCGCGTACCGCGGCACGCTTTTCAGACAGAACGTCTGCGGGTCCATGTAGAGGCGCGCTCCCGTCTCGCCCGGCCAGCCGCGGCCGAGGTTCGCCCGGTGCCGGTTGCGCTCGGCGAGCGCCCACGGCTGGTACGGGATGCGGCCGTCGGATGGATCCGACACGCGGCTCTCCGCCGGCGGCGTCGTCGCATCGACGTACTCCGTCTCCTCGATGTCGTCGCCGCTATAGCTGCCGCCCCAGCGGCCCTGCAGATTCGGCGTCCCGTCGGGCAGGCGCGGCGGCTGGTACGGCGGCAGCGCCGCCTTGCGCGCCAGCCATGACCGCGCGCCGGGCTCCTTCGGCGTCTTCGGCGAGTACACCGCCTGCCCGGCCATCGCGGCCGGCACGAGCGCCGCGACCGCGAGCAAAGAAGCCATCAACCGCGTGATGAACGAAGTCCGCACGTCATACCTCATTTATTGGGATTTATTGGGCCAGGTTTCTTCGAGCAGGTACGCGTAGCACTCGTACTCCAGGATTTCCGCCTCGGCGTCGACGCGCCGGTAGAGCGGCATGCTCATGCGCCAGGGCCGGGTGAAGACCTTCGGATCGTCAATCGTCACCTCGTACAGCATGTGGTCCGGCCCGGTGCGCGTAAACCGCTCGACGACGTGGAGCTGCTCGCTGTGGAAGTTGCCGGCCCTGTCGAACCAGGTCTCGGCCGTGAAATGGACCGTGTCGACGACGAGCGTATTCCCTTCCCAGCGGCCGCGCGAATCACCCATCCACCATTCGATCGGCCCCTCCGGGTGCGGATTGCCGTTCATGTAGACGTGGCGCAGCCCGTGGTTGTACTCGTACAGGATGTTGACCTTGTCCTGCTGCTGGACGATCTGGAACGGATACGGCATGTAGGTGATACGGGGAACGCCCGGGAGCAGACACTTGCGGTCGGGATCGAGCGTGTCGCGATTCGCGTAGTTCTGCTGCTTTTTTTCAAGCGCCCACGGCTGGTACGGAATCTCGTTGCCTTCGACGACCCCGCGTCCGGCCGGCACGCCGAGCGAAGCGTGATGATCCTGGATGTCCCAGGCGGCCGTGTTCATCACCTGCCAGATCCCCTGCAGGTCGGGATGCCCGAACGGCGTCCGCGGCGGGGCGTACGCCGGAGCGCCGCCTGCGGTCTGACCGGCAGCGGCCGCCAACGTACCCGAAAACACGACGAAGACCGCTGCTGCCGCTGATTGCCTCGCCCGGGACTTCACACGCACAACCCCCTCACCGGCTGATGCCGAGATGTGATTCTATATCGGCGCCTATACGGCTTTGGGCTTTGGACCTTGGGCTTTGGGTGTCGATGGTGGCCTACAGCCGAAAGCCCCGAGCCCGAAGCCCTACGGGATTGGGTAATCGTGATAAAAAGGACGGCCGGAGGCGACATGAGCACGCACGTTCGTGGACTGACGCTTGCGCTGATTGCCGTTGCTGCGGCGGCCGCCGCGGCCAGCGGACAGGTGGCGGCACCGCCGCCGTGGGCGTACGGATGTACAGCGGTCGGGACCGAGCCGGCCGCGCCTCCGTGCACGACGGAGTCGAAGCCGCTCGACTGCGCCCGGATCGGCGCGCCGCGGCCGAAAGACGTCATCCACAAGCTGCCAGACACGCACCGCACGTTCACCGAGTACGAGATCCATTACGACTACGGTCCGGCCGACTGGTATCCCGACGATCATCCGCCGATGCCGGAGATCGTCGCCCGCGGCCGCGAAAGCGACAAGCTGCGCGCCTGCGCCCTCTGCCACTATCCGAACGGGCAGGGGAAACCCGAGAACGCACCGGTCGCCGGCCTGCCGGCCCAGTACATCCTTCAGCAGCTGCAGCTGTTTCGAGACGGCAAGCGCCGCAGCGCCGACCCGCGGAAAGCCAACGCCAACGAGATGATCCAGATCGCCCGGTACATGACGGACGAGGAGATGAAGGCCGCGGCCCAGTACTTCTCGTCGATCACGTGGCGGCCGTGGATCAAGGTGGTGGAAACCGATACCGTCCCGAAGGCGAAGCCCGGAATGAACGGACTGTTCCTCCCGCAGCCTGGCACGGACACGGAGCCGCTCGGCCAGCGGATTCTGGAGGTGCCGGAGCACCCAGATCTCACTGAACGCGCCCGCGCGCCCCGGTCGGGGATGATTGCCTACGTGCCGGTTGGCAGCGTCGCGCGCGGCGAGGAGCTGGTGGCGAAGGGAGGCGGCCGGACCGTGCAGTGCACGCTCTGCCACGGCGCCGACCTGCAGGGCGCCGGCGCCGCGCCGCCGATCGCCGACCGCCAGGCCAGCTACATCGTCCGGCAACTGTACGACATGCAGGCGGGCACGCGGGAAAGCCCGATGATGAAGGCGGTCGTCGCCAAGCTCACTGACGACGACATGATCGCCATTGCCGCGTACCTGGCGTCGAAGTGACGGTCCGGCTATCACGGTCCGGCTAAAGCCGGACACCACGTACGACTGGTTGCCACCATGAAGAAGACATTTGCGCTCACTCTAACGCTCGCCGCGGTTCTCGTGATGTCGCCCGAGGCACAGAATGGCCGGGCTACGCTCGACGCGGCCGCCAAGGCGCTCGGCGCCGTCGATCTCAAGACCCTCGAGTTCTCCGGCTGGGGGTACGACTACGTGTTCGGGCAGGCGTACCACGGCACCTCGCAGTGGCCGCGCTTCAACGTCCCCGGCTTCACGATGAGCATGGACTTCGTGACGCCGGCGGTGCGCGACGATCGGCGGCGCGCGCAGCTCGAGAGTCCGCCGCTCGGCGGCGGCTTCCAGCCGCTCTTCGGCGAGCAGCGGCAGATCTGGGTCGCCAGCGGCCAGTACGCGTGGGACGTGGTCGGCGGCAATCCGGTGGCGCCGCGCTTTCGAGACGACCGCCGCCCCACGGCGGAGGGGCGGCTGGAGCAGTTGACGCTCACGCCGCACGGCTTCATCAAGGCGGCGATGGCGAACAATGCCACGTCCAAGGTGGAAACGATCCGCGGCGCCCGCAAGACGATCGTCTCGTTTACGACGCCTCTGGCCAGATACGAGGGAACGCTGAACGATCAGCATCTGGTCGAGCGCATCGAAGGGTGGTTCGGCCACGTCGTGCTCGGCGACACCACGATCGAAGCGGCCTTCGGCGACTACCGCGACTTCTCCGGCATCAGGTTTCCGACGCGAATCGTGCAGCGCGAAGGCGGGTATCCGCTCCTCGACGTGACGGTTACCGACGTCCGGCCGAACGCCACGGTTGCGATCGAGGTGCCGGCCAGCATCCGCACTGCAAAGCCGCAGCCGCCGGTCGGCACCTCCGAGCGGCTGGCGGATGGCGTCTGGCTGATTCCCGCCTACGCCCAGAGCGTCGCCGTCGAATTCCGCGACCACATCGTCGTCGTGGAGGCGCCCGAGACGGAGGCGCAGTCGATTGCGGTGATGGAGGTGGTGAAGAAGACGATCCCGGGCAAGCCGATCAGGTACGTCATCAACACGCATTCCCACTTCGATCACATCGGCGGGCTGCGCGCCTACGCGGCCGAAGGGGCGACCATCGTGACGCACCGCGACAACATCCCGTACCTTCAGCAGCTCTGGGCGGGGTCCTGGACGATCGCACCCGATCGCCTGGCGAAGTCGGGCCGCACGCCGGTGTTCGAGGGCGTCCTCGGCACCCGCATGATGACCGACGGCTCGAAGCGGCTCGTCATCTACCATTACCCCGGCAACATGCACAATCCCGGGATGCTCATGGTCCACCTGCCGAAGGAGAAGATCCTGATCGAAGCGGATTCCTTTTCGCCGCCGGCGACGCCGCTCACCGCGCCGCCGAACGCGCTGCCGAACCTGATTCACTGGTTCGAGTCGGTGCAGCGGCTGAAGCTCGACGTCGAGCAGGTGGTCCCCATCCATGGACGCGCGACGACGATGGACGAGTCGCGGCAGATCATCGAGCGGTTCTCGCCGAACCAGACGAACTAGGCTTCGGGCTCTGGGCTTCGGGCCTTCGGAGGAAAAGCATGGCGCAGGCGCCGTGGAAGATGAAAGGGCAGGTCCTGATCGCGTGCAACTGCGACTACGGATGTCCCTGCAACGTGAACGCGCGGCCGACGCACGGCGACTGCGAAGGCGGATGGACCTGGCAGATCGAGGAGGGCGTCTACGGCGACGTGCGGCTTGACGGGTTGTTCGCCGGTCTGTACGCCGACTGGCCGAAGGCGATTCACGAGGGGAACGGCGTCGCCGTCTACCTGCTCGACGAGCGGGCGACCGACGCCCAGCGCGCCGCTCTCCAGACGCTCGTCGAAGGGCAGGCGGGCGGACCCTGGGCATTGTTCCGGAAGACCCTGCGGGAGCTGCATGGTCCGCAGTACGTCCGGTTCAGCGCCGACGCGTCAGGCCCGCTGCCGCGCCTCCGCGCCGAAGGGGTCGTGGAGCTCGCCACCGAGTTCATCCGGAACCCGGTGACGAAGGAGACGATTCACCCGCGGATCGCGCTGCCCGAGGGGCTCGTCGTCAAGGAGGCGGCGCTCCTCGGGTCGTCGCGATTCGTGGTCAGCCACGAGCACGTGCGCTGGGACCACTCGGGCAAGTACGCCGCGGCGGGCTACTTTCAGTACGTCGGCCCGTGAGACTTGACGCGCGCGCCGAGCCGCGGCGCTACACAATCGCCCGCGGCTGCAAGCGGTCGTTGGATTGAACGACTACCGCCTGAAAGGCGGTAGTCTCCGCGCGCGACTGAAAGTCGCCCCGCGCGCGGGTGTCGCAGCCCGACGCGGTAGTCGTTCATAGGCGCGCGCCACGGCGCGCGCATCGCTAGTCCCACGTGCTCGTTAG
>JACPTI010000148.1 GCA_016192845.1 Acidobacteriota bacterium | reverse complement strand
GGTTGTCGGGAATCGTGCGCTTCATGTCGGCCGCGTACTTCAGCACCGCCTGGCTGTCCTCGGCGGAGATCAGGACGGCGTCCTTCGGCGCCTGCGCCAGTCCGACCGCCGGTCCCGTCAGGAGCACGAACACCAGGATCTGCAGGGTCTGCCTTCGCATGATTGCCTCCCTCACCGCACCTCGACGAGCTCGATGGCGACCCGGTCGGGCCCCTCGATCATCGCCGCTCGCATGGTGCCCCACGTGTGAATGTCCTCGAGGAACTCGATGCCTTCCGCCTTCAGGCGCGCCACGGACCCGGCCAGATCGGACACGCTGAGCGCCCAGTGGTCGACGATGTGGCCGCGGGGGCTGACGAGACCGCCGCCGGGCCACGGCCGGATCGAGATGGAGATGTCGTCGAAGAACACGGCGCCCGAGGGTTCGCGGACGAACCCCGGGAACCTGAAGAACGACGGCCACGTCGGCGGCGCGTAGGCCTGTCTGCAGTCGCCGGTGATCGGCGCGGCGTTCGGCGGCAGCCGAGCCCCGAGGTGCCGCACGTACCACTGCATCGCGCAGAGCGGATGCTCGTGGTACATGTGAACGTGGTTGAACCGCTCCACCTGGCCCGCCTGGGCGTTCTCGACAAGTGCACCATCGGGGCCGCGCAGGTAGCCGAAGCCGCCCTGGCGCGTCGGCTTCACGCCCTTGGCCCGCAGCTCCAGGATTTGCTCCTGCGTGGGAAATCCCGGCAACGCGTCGCTCGACATGTCGACCAGCTGCCCGTCGGCGGCGTCCCACATCTGCGCGATTTCGAGGCCCATCGCGCGGAACCGCTCGTTGTACTTCCGCGAGTCTGGCGTGTTCCACCCGAAGTGCCAGATGGAGGTCTGGGGTCCGGTCAGCTCGGTCGGCGGCGGCGCGGGGACGCGCGTGAACAGCAGGTACAGGTTGCCCGCCCTGACCGCTTCATGGCCGTTGAACGTGGTCGTCGATGCCGACGCCGGGAAGGCTTTCGGATAGTACTCGGCCGCGGCCTTCGGATTGACCGAGTTCAGGTGCACGTGATGCACGTGCATCGGCGCGACGGCGGGCGCCGACTGCGCGCGCAACGAGCCGCCCGTATGCAGCGGGAAGGCGGCCAGGGCCAACAGCACGACAGCGAGCAGGTTGCGTGATGTCATACAAAGACCTTATTTCAAATGTCTGCCCCCGTCGACGCGGACTGTTTCGCCCGTGATGAAGTCCGTCTTGATGAGCGCCACCACCGCCTTGGCAATCTCCAGCTCGCCGCCCCAGCGCCCGAGCGGCGTGGCGCGCTCCACCCTGGCGAACTCCTCGTCCGTTGTCCCTTCGGGCGCGACGATCGGTCCGGGCGCGATCGCGTTGACCAGGATCTGATCCGAAGCGAGCTCGAGCGCCAGCGCCTCGGTCAGTGCGACGACGCCCGCCTTGGCCACATAGTACGGGACGTACCCCAGATATAGCGGCCGGCCGCTGGCGGCCACCCAGTCGGCGAAATTGATGATGCGCCCGCCGCGCACGCGGCGCATGTGCGGCACGGCCGCCCGGGCGCAGAGCCACGCCGCGCGCAGGTCGACCGCCAGCTGTTCGTCCCAGTCGGCGACCGTCAGGTCCTCGAACGGCTTCTGCTGGTAGCGCGACGCCATGTTGACGAGCACGTCCAGTCGACCGAGCTCGCCGACCGTGTCGGCGACGACGCGCTCGCACGCCTCCGCCGCGGTCAGATCGGCGCGCAGCACGATGGCGCGCCGTCCGGCGTCGCGCACCGCTTCCGCCGTCTCCTCCGCTTCGGCACCCGACGTGCGGTAGACGAGCGCCACGTCGGCGCCGCGGCGCGCCAGTTCCGTCGCGACCACGGCGCCGATACGCCGGCCGCCGGTGATGAGAGCCACGCGGTCGGTCAGATCCACCGCGGTCAGTCTATCCTCAACGCTTTCACGAGCCACGGAGACAATGACAACGTCCAAATCCCAACACGCCAACTCCCAATTGGGAGCTGCGGAATTGGGCGTTGGGAATTGTCGCGTGTCTCCGTGGCCCGCTGCGATCGCAAATGCCGAAAGCGTTTTCGCGTGCCGTAAGCGGCGCGCGCCGGGCGCGCGCCGCATCTCGTTGATTCGAAAGGACGTGGGTGATGGCCTCGATCCTGCTGAGGTGTATAGTTTCCACCTTCCATTTCCCAAGGAGATGCGCATGAGGAGGATTGGCTTCAGCGTGTTGACGGCGGCCGCGATGTGGGCGGCGATCGCACAGGTGGGGCATGCCCAGAGCAACACCCTCACCCTGTTTGGCAGCGGGTCCGGCGCGTTCGAGGCGCCGCCGGTCGCCAGCGCCGGTGTCGGGACGGCGACCTGCACGATGAACCGCACGACGGTCGAAATCTCGTGCACCGCGCGCGTGCACAACATCGTCGATTTGACGGCGGCACATATCCACGTCGGCGGACCCGGGGCTGCCGGCCCGACGGTAATCGACATTCCCAACATCCCGTTGCGGACCTCGGATGACTTCGTGCTGTCGTGGACGTGGAAAGAGAGCGATCTGACCGGCACGCTCGGCCGGCTGCGGCCGGCGCAGGGCGTTCTGAAGATGGCCGACCTCTTCGAATCCTGCGCCAGCGGCAACTGCTACCTGAACTTCCATACGGCGGCGAATCCCGGCGGCGAACTCCGTATCAACCTCTGCCCCCAGGGCGAGGAGAATCGCTTCGCCAACCAGTTCTACCTGATCAACGTCTGCCATCCCGGTCGATAGCAGCAACTTCCAACTCCCGACTTCCAATTCCCAAACGCCGGGTTGGGAGTTGGGGGGTTGGGAGTTGGGAGTTCCGCCGTGTGCGCTACGATGAGCTCGTGGCGCACACGATCCTCCGTCCGCTCGCGGCGCTGGCGTTCTCGGCGACCGCCGCTTCGGCCAGCGCGAGGCGCTCGAGGTCCTCGCCGAGCAGGGCGGGCGCCTGACGCTGTTCATCGAGCTCACGTTCCATCCGCAGCACGCGTACGTCGGCGTCCCGCCGTACGCCGTGGCGCTCTGGGCCGTCGGTTCGGCGGATCGGGTGGTGCCGGCCGATCTCCAACGCGTGCCGCGCTTCGGCGCGCGCGTCGCGGGGACGCCGCTGCCGTATCCCCGCGCCCCCGTGCTCCCGCCCGGCAGTCAGCCGATGCTTGGGAGCACGGTCATCGCCGGCTTCGCCGGCACGCAGCTGGATCCGCGCGGCGTGTACGACGTGGTGATCGAGGAATCGGGGAAGGAACTGGCGCGGGCGAGGGTGAATCTGGCGAGTTTGCGGTAGGCGCGCGGAGCCGAGGCCTCAGAGCCCTTCACGTACCACCGAGCCACCGAGACACCGAGGACCAAACCAAATTGATCTCGGTGCCTCGGTGCCTCGGTGTTTCGTGGGGGCGAATACTGTCCTACGACAGCACTTTGACCACCACGCGGCGGTTCTGCGCCCGGCCCTCGCGCGTGTTGTTCGGCGCCACCGGCTTCTCCTCGCCGAAGCTGATGACGTTCATCCGGTGCAGCGGAATCTGATGCTGCTCGTACAGATACCGCTTGACCGCCTCGGCCCGCTCGAGACCGAGCCGCTCGTTGAGCTCCGTAGACCCCACGTTGTCGGTGTGTCCTTCGCTCCCGATGAACATGTTCTGCTGCTTCGACTTGAGCTGATTGACCACCGCGTTGAGGCGCGCCTTCGCCTCGTCCGGCAGGTCGGCTGAGCCAAAGCGGAAGTTCCCCTGGTCCTCGCTGAGAGTCACCTCGTAGATCAGGCGGCGCACCGCGGCAACCTCCGCCGCCACCCCGTCGACGCGCCCGCCCACGGCGGTGGCCGTCGCCTGCGCCTTGTCGGCGGCGCTCCGCGCGTCGGTGGCCGCCGACCGCGCCTCGGCTGCCGCCTTGCCGGCCGCCTCGGCCTTCTGATCGACGGCGCCGATGCGCTGCTCGTTCTGGCCGATCCGCTGCTGCGCCTGCTCAACGGTGCCGCTCAACGTGTCGACCTTCGTGTTCACCGCGCCGACTTCCTCGCGGACGAACCCCTTGGTGGCGCATGCCGGCGCGACCGCCACGCTCAGCGCGATGATCGATCCTGCTAACAACGTCTTCCGCATGGTGCTTTTCTCCTCCCGTAGACGCAGGCGACAGCCTGCGCGTCGTGCTCGTCTGTAAGTACTATTCCGATCGTGCCGGGCCAGACATGTACCCGCCACGCGCGTGGACGGTCAGATCCCGTTGTCGAGTGCGAATTTCGAGCGGGTGCCAACCCGGACGTGGATCCGGCTCGAACGTAATCAAGTACTGGTAGCGGAGCTCGGCCAGCAAGTCGCGGGCGGCCCCCACCATGTGCGCGGGCGCGCTGGCCACGCGTATGTCGCCGCCCGTCCACCGCGCCAGGTCCGCCAGCGTCGCCGTGCTGGTGGACGCGCCGTCGGCGGACACCACCGCCAGACGATCGCCCGGATGGTCGACGGGCGTGACTACCACCAGCAGGTAGACCGGGACGTCGATCGATGCCGCGATGCCCGACACCTCGGGCGCCGTCAGGCGGCTGCCGGTGTCGACGCCGTCGGTAATCACGAGCAGCGCGCGGTGGCGATTCGCGCGGTCGGCCACCGCGTTCGCCGCCTCCGCCACCGCATCGTAGAGGGAGGTCAGTCCCCACGGCCGCCCCTCCAGGCTCACGCGCCGAAGGCGCTCCAGATCCCTCGTGAACGGGACGACCTCGTGCAGCCGCGCATCGAAGGTGAACAGCGCCGCCTCGTCGCCGGCGCTGCTGAGCGAGCCGGTCACCACGTGGACGGCGTGGCGCGCCCGGTCCATGTTGCCGCCCACGGCCATGCTGCCGCTGATGTCGAGCAGGATTGCGAGGCTGATGGCCGCCTCGCCGGCGTAGAAGTCGCGGATCTCACGGGGGTGGCCGCTGTCGATCACCTGAAAATCGCCCTTCTCGAGATCCCGCACCACGCGGCCGCGCCGGTCGCGCACCGCGGCGGTCAGCGACACCGCCTCCACGCCCGTCCGGAACCTCGCCGTCGGCTGCTGCGCCGCGGCCGGCGGCGATGCGGGTTCCGCATCGCGCACGCCGGTCGGTGGAAAGACGACGAGCGCGGTCAGCATGAGCGACATGATGGGCCACCGCACGGCGGCGCTGCAGTTCAAGCGTCTTGCCAGCGAAACTATCCTTGAGAACTCAAAGGTTTACAGGGACAACGTGAGTGTCCCGCGTCCCCAATCGCCAACCCGTCATGTAATTGTTACACAGCGCACCGCAGAGCTGTGTAAAAACGGTTGCGTCCGGGGATGCGGGAACGCGCCATGTAGCGGGGCCCCCAGCGCGCGGGCTTTGCGCGTTGGGGTGCTCTAAGATGATGGGTACGAATGCCCACCTCCTCCAGACTCGCGCAGCCCATTCCCGTTGCGGCGCGCGTCGATCGATTCTCCTACGCCATCCGGAACATCGTCGGGGCGGCGCAGGCCCTCGAGGCGCGAGGCACCCGCGTCCGCTATCTCAACATTGGTGACCCCGTCGCCTTCGGCTTTCAGACGCCGCCGCATCTCATCGAGGCGGTCACGCGCGCGATCCGCGACGGCCACAACGGCTATCTGCCGTCGGCCGGCATTCAGGAAGCGCGCGAAGCGGTGGCTGCCGACTACGCCGCGTGCGGCGTCGGTGTGTCGCCCGATCGGGTGCTCATCACGACCGGTACCTCCGAAGGGATCGATCTCGCGCTCAACGCGCTGGCCGACGAGGGCGACGAAGTCCTGGTGCCGTCGCCCACGTACCCGCTCTATACGGCCGTGCTGGCGACGATCAACGCGCGTCCGCGCTATTACCGGACCGACCCGAACCGCGACTGGCTGCCCGATCTCGATCACCTGCGCAGCCTGGTCACGCCGCGCACGCGCGTGCTGGTGGTGATCGACCCGAACAACCCGACCGGCGCCGTGTACCCGACGGCGGTCCGGCGCGCGCTCGTCGAGTTTGCCGAGCGCCACGGCCTGACGATCCTCGCGGACGAGGTCTATGCGGACACCGCGTTCGACGGTCCGGCGCCGCTGCTCGCGACGCTCGATCAGGACGCACCGATCATCTCGCTGTCAAGCCTGTCGAAAGCGTATCTCGCGCCGGGATGGCGCACGGGCTGGATGGTCGTCGGCGCCACGCCGCGGCTCGACAACGTGGTGGCGGCGGTGAAGAAGCTGGCCGACGGCCGCCTGTGCAGCCCGGCGCCGATGCAGTACGCGGTCGTGGCGGCGCTCACCGGCGACCGGTCGCATCAGGCGCGATTCCGGCGCGCGCTGGCCGAGCGGGCGCAGATCACGGCGGACGCGCTGAACGCCATCCCCGGGATGCGCTGCGTCCGCCCGCGCGCGGCGTTCTATGCGATGCCCGCCGTCTCGCTGCCGCCCGGGCGCACCGACGAGGACTACGTGCTCGCACTGCTGCGCGCCACGGGGATCCTCTGCGTGTACGGCTCCGGGTTCGGCATGCGCCCCGAGGAGGGCACCTTCCGGATCGTCTTCCTCGCCGACCCCGGCGAGCTGCGGACGATCTACGCCGACATCGCCGCCTTCACGCGCGACTACCTCGCTCGATGAAAACTCCCAACGCGGGGCCCCCACGGCGCACGCCTGCGCCGTGGGGTGCAAGCGCCCAACTCCACAACTCCCAATTTGGGAGTTGGCGTCTTGGGAGTTGGGAATTGTCACAGTGACTCGCGACGACCCGCGTGCGCTGATCCGGTACGCCCTCGTCGGGCTGGTCTTCACGGTCGCCGTCGCCTGGATCCTGTATCTCGCCCGCAGCGCGCTGCTGCTGATCTACATCAGCGCGCTCGTGGCGATCGGCTTCGCGCCGCTCGTTGCGGCGATCGAGCGGCAGCCCCTCTACGGCAGCCGCCGCATGCCCCGGTGGACAGCGATCCTGATCATCTACCTGTGCTTCCTCGGGGTCCTGGTCGGCCTCGGCGTGCTCGTCATCCCGCCGCTCGTGTCGCAGGCGCGTGCGCTGTGGGCGGCGCTCCCGGAGATGCTGCAGCGGGCGCAGCAGTGGCTGATCGAACGCGGCCTGCTCTCGCGTGAAGTGTCGATGCGGGAGGCCATCGAGCAGGCGCCCGTCGGGGGAACGGACGCGGTGGGCGCCCTGGTGGCCGCGATCTGGGGCTTCATCGGCGGCATCTTCGGTCTCGTCGCGATCCTGATCCTGGCGTTCTACCTGCTGCTCGACTCCGAGAACCTCGTGCGGCTGTTCGTCCGGCTCTTTCCGCGCGAGGAACGCCCGCGCGTGGAGGACGCGTGCCGCCGCGTGTCGGGCAAGGTGAGCGCCTGGCTCGGCGGCCAGTTGCTGCTGGCGGCCGTCATCGGCGGCACCGCGGCGCTCGGGCTCTTCGTCATCGGCGTGCCGTACTTCTACGTGCTGGCGCTGATTGCCGGCATCGGCGAGATGATCCCGATTGTCGGCCCGCTGCTCGCGGCGCTGCCGGCGGTGGCGATCGCCTTCACGGTCTCGCCGGCGCTGGCGCTCGGCGTGGCGGTGTTCTTCTTTCTCCAGCAGCAGTTCGAAAACCACGTGCTCGTGCCCAAGGTGATGGAACGGCAGGTGGGCGTGAGCGCCGTGGCGGTCATCGTGGCGCTCCTCATCGGCGGGACGCTGCTCGGGGTCGTCGGCGCCATCCTCGCCGTGCCGACGGCCGCGATCCTCCAGGTCGTCTTTACCGAGCTCGTGCCCGAGGCGTCGCGCGGCAAATGACGCGCGCCTGGCACGCGCTCGCCGCCTACCTCGTCATCACGCTGGTCGCGACCTGGCCGCTTGCACGCGGGCTGGCGCGCGACGTCGCGTGGGATCTCGGCGACTCGATCCTCAACATGTGGATTCTCTCGTGGGACATCGAGCAGATCCGGCGGCTGCTCGGCGGCGAGCTCTCACGGATGTGGACCTTCTTCGACGCCAACATCTTCTACCCGGTGCCGCTCGCGCTCGCCTATTCGGAGCACCTCCTTCCGCAGGCCATTCAAATCCTGCCGGTGTACCTGATCAGCGAAAACCCGATCCTCTGCTACAACCTGCTCTTTCTCTCCACCTTCGTCCTCTCGGGTTTGGGCATGTACCTGCTCGTTCGCGAGCTGACCGGCAGCGCGGCTGCTGCTTTCGTCGCCGGCCTTCTGTTTGCGTTTGCGCCGTACCGGCTGGCGCAGTTGTCACACCTGCAGCTCCTCTCGACCCAGTGGATGCCGTTTGTGTTCTGCGGCTTGGTTCGGTACTTCAACACGCGCCGGCTGCTGCCGCTGGCGGGCGCGGCCTTGGCGCTTGCTGCGCAGAACCTGTCGTCGGGCTACTACCTGCTCTTCTTCATGCCGTTTCCAGCCTTCTTTGTGCTGTGGGAGGTCGGGCGGCGGCGGCTGTGGCGGGATGGGCGCACGTGGCGCGCCCTTTCGGGCGCGGGTCTGCTGGTTGCGGCGGTGACCGGCCCATTTCTGCTGCCGTACGCTGCGCTCCACAGCCAGGGGATTGCCTCCCGTCCGCTCGGAGAAGTCTCCCGGTCCTCCGCCGACGTGTACTCGTACGCCACGGCGTTCAGCGAGCAACGCATCTGGGGGCGGACCCTGCAGGCCTTTCCCATGCCTGAGGGGGCGTTGTTCCCGGGACTGGTGCCCGTGCTGCTCGCGCTCATCGGAATTGTCTTCCGGGTTCGGGATCGGGGATCCGGAATCGATCCGATCCGGACTACCGATCCCGGCTCCAGAATTCCGGATGCCGCCCGACGATGGCTTACGTGGCTGCTCGCCGCTGCCGCCATCGGCCATGCCGCCGCCGCCGCGCTGACGCTGGCGCTGCGACGCATCACGATTGATGCTGGGCTGTTCGTCCTTCGGATGAGCAACGTCAACCAACTGCTGCTGCGCGCCCTGGCGGCGTTGGCGCTGCTCCTCGTCGTGTCGCCCGCCACGCGGGTCCGCCTGAAGAGCTTCATGCGCGAGCGCGGCTTCTTCGTCCTTGGACTCGTGGTGGCAGTCTGGCTCTCGCTGGGACCGGCGCCGCGATCACTCGGACGGCCGGTCGACATCGTCGCGCCGTACCGGATTCTGTTGGAGTACGTCCCGGGATTCGACGGAATCCGCGTGCCGGCGCGGTTCGCGATGATTGCTGCCTTCATGCTCGCCGTGTTGGGGGGCTACGGCGCGACGGCACTCGCGCGGCACACGACAGGGCGACGCGCCCTCGTCGTCCTCTCCGCGGCTTTCCTGTTGGAGGGAACACATGTGCCACTTGTCGTGAACGGCATGACACCACTGCGCGACTTGAACACGCCAGAGCCACGTCTGTATCCGCCCGGGCGCGCGCCGGCGATCTACCACGAGATGGCCCGACCACCCCGCGACAGTGTCGTCGTGGAGCTGCCGCTCGGACAGCCGGACTACGACCTGCGCGCCATGTACTACTCGACTGTCCACTGGCGTCCGGTCGTCAACGGCTACAGCGGCTTTTTCCCGCGGCATTACGGCCGCCTGACGGTACTGCTCTCCGAAATTCCGCGGCATCCCGACGTGTCGCTCCAGGCGCTGCGCGCCAGCGGCGCCACGCACGTCATCCTGCACGAGGGGGCGTACCGCGGCAGCGAGGGACCCGAGACCGCCGCCGTGCTCCGTCAGTCGGGAGCGGTCGAGCTCTTCCGCGACGGCCCGGATGTCCTGATGCAGCTCCCGCGCTGAAGACGGCACACCGGTTGCGGCTTCCGGCCCCGGGAGCGTATGGCGGCCGGCTCTGTGGCAGTTGAGACACCTCTCCGCGGCACGGCTCTGCCAAATGTGCGCATCGGACGCACCCGCTCGTGGTTCGGCACCGCCGCGCTGGCGTTCTTTCTCCTCATGCAGTGTCTGGATGGCATCCTCACGTACCTCGGGGTGACCGCCTTCGGGGTCGGGGTGGAAGGCAATCCGATTGTCGCCGCACTCACGACGCATCTCGGCCACGGCCTGGGACTGCTAAGCGCCAAGATCGCCGCGGCGGCGCTCGGCGTCTGCCTGCACCTGCACGAGATCCACGCGGCGGTCGCGCTGCTCGCCGGCTTCTACCTGACCGCCGCGGTCGCGCCCTGGACGGTGATCCTGTTCTTTTGACAAGCGGCGTCGTTCACGCTTCTGTCTTCTCCCTTCTCATCGGTTCGTGTTCTGGTTCGGTTCGGGGTTCGGAGTTCGTTATTCGCCGGTTTGCGCGAACTCAGAAGCGTCGAACCTGAACCCAGCACCGAACCTGAACACGAACCGAGAAGCGAGAACGTAGAAGTGTGAACGACTATACTTTCGCCATGCGTCGCGACCCGCTCGACTATCTCTCCAGTGAGCTGCAGGCGCTGCGCGATCAGGGCCTCTTCCGCCGCCTGCGTGTCCTCGACGGCGAGCAGAAGGCGCGCACATCGATCGACCATCACGTCGTCGTCAACCTGTCATCGAACAACTATCTCGGCCTGACGACGCACCCGAGGCTGCGGGAGCGCGCCCTCGACGCCATCCAGCGGCTCGGCGTCGGCTCCGGATCGGTCCGCACGATCGCCGGCACGATGGCAATCCACATGGAGCTCGAGCGGCGCCTCGCCGCCTTCAAGCGGACCGAGGCGGCGGTCGTCTTTCAGAGCGGCTTCACGGCCAATGCGGGGACGGTCGCCTCGATTCTCGGCCGCGACGACGTCATCATCTCGGATGAGCTGAATCACGCCAGCATCATCGACGGCGCGCGCCTGAGCCGCGCGACCATCAAGGTGTTTCCGCACCGCGACGTGGCCGCGGCGCGGCAGATCGTCGAGGGGCTGCCGCGCGGGCAGCGGAAGCTCCTCATCACCGACGGCGTCTTCAGCATGGACGGCGACCTGGGCGCGCTACCCGCGCTCTGCGACCTGGCCGAGGAGTTCGGCTGCATCATGATGGTCGACGACGCCCACGCCAGCGGCGTGTTCGGGGAGCACGGCCGCGGCATGGTCGACCACTTCGGCCTGCACGGCCGCGTCGACGTGCAGGTCGGCACGCTGTCGAAGGCGGTTGGCGTGCTCGGCGGGTACGTCGCCGGGTCGCGCGCGCTCATCGAGTTCCTCTACCACCGGGCGAGGCCGTTTCTGTTCTCGACGTCGCATCCGCCGGCGGTGGCCGCCGCCTGCCTGGCGGCGCTCGACGTGCTCGAATCGGAGCCGGAGCTGATCGCGCGCCTGTGGGCGAACACGCGCTTCTTCAAGGCCGGCCTGACCGGAATGGGCTTCGACACCGGCGCCAGCGAAAGCCCCATTACGCCCGTCATCGTGGGAGACGCCGCGCTCGCGATGCGCCTGTCGGATCGCCTCTTCGAAAAGGGCGTGTTCGCGCAGGGCATCGGCTTTCCGACGGTGCCGCGCGGGAAGGCGCGCGTGCGCACGATCGTGACCGCGACGCACAGCCGCGAGGAGCTCGAGTTCGCGCTCGACGCCTTCAAGGCAGTCGGGGCCGAACTCGGGATCATATGAAGTCACAAGTCACAAGTCACAAGTCACAAGTCACAAAGACTCAGAAAATTGTGACTTGTGACTTGTGACTTGTGACTTGAATCGGCGGTTGCGATAGCATCAAGCTCTGGAGCCTCGTATGGGTCGCCGCCTGGCCGTCCTGCTCGTGTGGGCCGTCGTCTGCGGCGGCCCCGCCGCCGCCCAGACCCCGGCGCCCGACGGCGTCGAGCTGCTGCTGGATCGATTCGAAGCGCTGCTCCAGGCCGGGCGCGCCGCCGACTTTCCGTCGCTCGTGGCCTCGTCCGATCCCCCGGACCAGATTGACGAGTTCGCCGGAGGGCTCTTCGCGCCCGACACGCGCCGCGCCGTCGTCACCGAACGCGACCGCGTGCCGCTCGCCGCCGCGCTCCCCGGCGACGGCTACCGCGTCGTCGCGGAGCTGTTCCTCGAGACGGCGAACCGGGCCCGAATCGTCACGACGCTGCTCGACGTGCGGCGGCCGCCGGGCGGGCCGCCGGACAGCTGGCGCATCAGCGCGGCGCAGGCCGCGACCTCCATCGACGGCCTCTTCCGCCTGCGCGTGAGCGCCTCGCGGCAGTTTGCCGCGCGGAACCTGACGATCACGGCGGAGGACCTGCGGCTGACGCTCGCCGACGGATCGGTGTTCCTCGTCGAGAGCGAGTCGGGCGTCACCGGCCTGATCCTGTTCGGCAACGGGGTGATGCGGTTCGCGCCCGGTCCGGCAACCGAGCAGGGACAGATGCGGATTTTCGCCGGCGCCGAGGTCCTGAACGCGCCCTTCGAGGCGGCCTTCGTCCGGCTGAGCCCGCTCGCCTACGAGCAGCGCGTCAGCGTCGCGAGCCTCACGCCCGCAGCGCTCAATCGGCGCGAGCTCAAGCGCGCGCAGGAGCTGCTCGCGCGCGAGGGGCCGAAGTCGTTCAGCCTCGACCTGCGCGAGCTGAGCAGCGACACCTGGTACCTGCTGCCGCCGCCCGGCGACTTCCTCGCGGAGGTGCGCACGCGGCGGCACGGCACGCTCACCTACTCGCGCGCCGGCATGCAGGCGGAGGACATCACGCTGTTCGACCGCGAGCGGCGGCGCACGATCGCGCTCTACCCGTCGGCGCCGCGGCGGGCGGCGCGAGGGCTCGCGTTCAACGAGGACGAGCAGCGCGACTACGACGTGCTCGACTACGACATCGAGGCGAACATCCAGCCGCAGACCGACTTCCTCGAGGCGCGCGCCCGGCTGCGCCTGCGGATGCGGTCGATCGGCGCCACGTCGCTGACGCTCCGGCTGGCCGACGATCTGGCCGTGCGCGGGATCGTGAGCGCCGAGTACGGGCGGCTCCTGCATCTCCGCGTCCGCGACCAGAACACGGTCATCGTGAACTTTCCGGTAGGGCTGTCGCCGGACACCGACGTGACGCTCCTCGTCTCGTACGCGGGGCGCATCACGTGGCAGGACATCGAGGATGAAGCCGTGCAGAGCGGCGAGGTCCGGCCGCAGGAGGAGCCGCTCATCATCCCGGCCGAGCCGAGCTTCCTGCTGAGCAACCGCTCGTACTGGTATCCGCAGAATCCGATTCCGGATTACGCCACCGCGACACTGCGCATTTCCGTGCCCGAGGGGTACTCCTGCGTGGCGAGCGGCCAGCCGAGGAACGGCCCCGAGGTCACGCTGCGCGACCTGCTGACGCTGACCGACGGGCCCGCGCACGTCTTCACGGCGCGCGATCCGCTGCGGTACTTCGCCGTGGTCGTCAGCAGGTTCGTCCGCGCCGCCGAGGCGACGATCAAGCTCGAGCCGGGCCAGGGAGATCCGACCGACGGCGCGGGGGTCAGCGTCACGATCGAGGCGAACCCGCGGCAGCAGGGGCGCGGCAAGACGCTCATCGACGACGTCGAGGCGATCATGCGGTTCTACACCGGGCTGCTCGGCGAGATCCCGTACTCGTCGTTGACGGTGGCGCTCGTCGAGAACGAGCTGCCGGGCGGCCACAGCCCCGGCTATCTCGCGGTGCTCAACACCCCGATGCCCGCCTCGCGGCTGACGTGGCGGAACGATCCCGCCTCCTTCCCGGGCTTCCCCGAGTTCTTCCTGGCCCACGAGCTCGCGCACCAGTGGTGGGGGCAGGCGGTCGGGTGGCGTAACTATCACGAGCAGTGGCTGAGCGAGGGCTTCGCGCAGTACTTCGCGGCGCTCTACGCGCAGCGGGCCCGCGGCGAGCGGACGTTCGTTGACATGCTGCGGCAGTTCCGGCGCTGGGCGGTGGCGGAGTCGGACGAGGGGCCGATTTCCCTCGGCTCGCGCCTCGGCCATCTCCGCGGGCAGCCGCGCGTCTTCCGCGCGCTCGTCTACAACAAGGCGGCCGCCGTGCTGCACATGCTGCGGCGCCTCGTCGGCGACGAGCATTTCTTCCACGCGCTCCGGCAGTTCTACGCGGCGCAGAAATTCCGCAAGGCGGGCACCGGCGACCTGCGCGCCGTGTTCGAGGAGACGGCGGGGCGATCGCTGGAGCGGTTCTTCGATCGATGGATCTACAGCGCCGATGTGCCCCGGCTCCGGTACAGCCACGCGCTCGGCGCCGGCACGGTGACGGTCCGGTTCGAGCAGGTCGGGAGCGCGTTGTTCGACGTGCCGGTCACCGTGACGATCATCTACACGGACGGCCGGACGCACGAGGAGATCGTGCCGGTCACCGATCAGCGCGTGGAGTGGACGATCGCAGCCGATCGTCCGGTCAAGCAGGTGCAGGTCAACCGCGACTACGCGGCGGTGGCGATCTTCGAGCGCGTACCGTGACGGATCACTGCAGATACCAGCTAACAGGATATGATCGACCGGATATGGAAACGGTGACGCTGACCCTAGACGGGCGCGCGGTCACGGTCGCGAAGGGTAAAACAGTCCTCCAGGCCGCGATTGAAGCCGGCATCTCGATCCCCTACTACTGCTATCACCCGGGCATCAGCATCGACGGCTCGTGCCGCGTCTGCGTGGTGAAGATCGAGAAGATGCCGAAGCTGCAGACGTCGTGCTCGACCATCTGCACCGACGGCATGGTCGTCTCCACGCGCGACCCGGAAGTCGTCGAGGCGCGCGCCGGTGTCTTCGAGTTCCTGCTGATCAATCATCCGCTCGACTGTCCCGTCTGCGACAAAGGCGGCGAATGTCCGCTTCAGGATTTCTCGTACACGTTCGGGCCCGCCGAGAGCCGCATGGACTTCCCGCGCCGCGTGTTCGACGGCGAGGGCGTCAAGGGGGACGTCGACTTCGGGCCGACGCTCATGCTGAACCGGCAGCGCTGCATCCTCTGCACGCGCTGCGTCCGCTTCATGAAGGAGATCGACGCCGACGCGCAGATCGGGATCATCGATCGCGGCTACGGGAGCGAGATTGCCACCTTCGAGGAGCGCGGCGTGCACTCGCTGCTCTCGGGCAACCTGATGGACATCTGCCCGGTCGGCGCCATCCTCACGAAGGACTACCGCTTCAAGAGCCGCCCCTGGGACAACCCCGGGGTGGTCGATACGATCTGCACGCTCTGCGCGAAAGGATGCAACACGAGCGCGTGGCTGAAGGGGAAGCCCGAGTGGGCACGCGGGTCGCGGCTCATCCGGATGACGCCGCGTTACAACCCCGAGGTCAACGGCTACTGGATGTGCGACATCGGCCGCTTCAACTACCACTGGATCGAAAGCGAGACGCGCCTGCGCCGCCCGATGATGCGCCGGGGCGCCGCGCTCGAGGCGGCCGCGTGGCACGACGTGCAGCCGCGGCTGCGGGATCGACTGCAGGAAGCGGCTGCCGGCGTGCGCTTCCTCGTCTCCGCGCACGCGTCGACCGAGGAGCTCTTCGTCCTGAGGGAAATGCTGCAGGGTCTGCTCGGGGCCGACGCGCTGAAGATGGTGACGCTGGCCTGGACGCGGACCGAGAAGGCACAGCCTGCCGCGACGAGATTCAGGGTGCCCGCCGCCGATGCGCCCAACGTCAATGGCGCCCGCGATCTTGGCTACAACGTCGGGCGGGGCAATGACGGCGCGGCGGACCTCGGCGAGCTGCGCCGCGCGGTGGAAGCGGGCGGGGTGACCGCCGTGTACGTGATCGATGGCCCTGCCGGGTCGCTCGGCAACGTCGGCTGGCTGGCTGCCGCGCGTCAGAGCGGCACGCTCCCGCTGCTCGTCGTGCAGGGGGTCCTTGTGAGCGAGCTCACCGCCGTGGCAGATTTCGTGCTGCCCGGCGCCACGTATGTGGAGAAGGACGCCATCTACACCAACGACCAGGGGCGCGTGCAGGCGGCATCGCGTGCCATCGCGCCGCCCGCCGAGGCGCTCGAGGACTGGCAGATCCTGGTCAATCTGGCGCGGGCGCTCGGCCTGACGATGATCTACGAGACCGCCAACGACGTGCGACGGGCGCTGGCGGCGGCCATGCCCGGCACCCCCTACGGCGAGGCGGAGCGGCTGGTGTTCACCCGGCCGATTCCGGCGCGCAACTGGCTCCAGGCGTCGAACCCGTCGGAGCGGTGGAAGTGGGATTTCCTCTACCAGGACCTGCCGCCGGTCAAGGGGCATTCCGTGCAGATGGAGGGCGTGCCGCTCCAGGGCGCGTATCCTGTTATTCCGCTCAAACCGGTCGGGTAATATTTCGAGGTAGGGGTGGCAGAAAACATCACGCTCCTGGCGGCGTTCGGGGCGGGACTCCTCTCGTTCATCTCGCCGTGTGTCCTGCCGCTGATTCCCGGCTACCTGTCGTACGTGTCCGGCCTGACCGTTGACGAGATGCGCGGCGGCACCGGCACGCTGCAGGCGTCCGGCGCCGGCGCCGCCGCGGCGGTCGCCGTCACCGCGCCCGTGGCCCGGCGGCGGGGCGT
>JACPTI010000147.1 GCA_016192845.1 Acidobacteriota bacterium | reverse complement strand
GGATTACTCGCCCGGTCCAGTAGGCGGAAGGCACGTGGGTGCTGCGCTGGGCATGAACCCGCGTGGAGTCAGTCAAGTCAGGCAGCAATTCCCTCGAACTTCACGTTCCAACCTTTCGCAAAACCCCGTACCGGTACCAACTTCCCGCCTGAAGGTGAGAGATTCTTGAAACTTTGTCCGTGGTTTGGCCTTTTCGGAGCGCCTTGCACGCAGCCACCGCCGACGCGACAATCAGCCGTTCCCCAGGAGTCTTGAAGACGAATGGCGTCGCACGGCTTCCCGGAATCAGACTGGAAGGCGTTCCGCGAGCTGCAGCAGATCGCGCTCGATCGCTTCTGCAGGCGCACCCTGGAGGAGATCCAGACGATTCTCACAGACGGTTCACGGACGCATCACGCGCGGTATCTGGATGTATTCCGCCTTTTGCAAAAGCGAGACGATGAGCTCGCGCATGCTTTCAATAACCCGCGCCGCAGCCGGATGATCGGCCAGCTCGTTGCGATCCATGCCTATGGCCTCCTCGAGCCGGCGGAGCTCGATCGCTTCACCGAAGGCACTCGCGACACGATCGAATCGCTCGCCAGGGAGTTTGGACGTTAGTGCCGCGAACCCAGAGATCCCGCCGGCCGCGGATGGGCGCACTCCAGCCGCGCTACTCGTTCGTGCTCAATCCCTATCCTCGCGAGCGATTCACGCGATGCCCTCGATGTGAGGCCAAGACGCGCCTTCGCAAGATCCCGCTCGTCATTCACTTCGAACCGGTCGGCCTCGTCATGTTGCGAAAGACCTGCCGCCTGTGCGTCGTCTGTGAAATGTTAATTGCGCATCAGGCTGAGGTCGACGGCTTGATCGATGCCATGGGACGGACGCAGGCCGAGAAACGAGAATACTTGATCCTCGGCACGCTGGACGTGAAGACGTGGCGTCGCGGTTTCTCCGACGGCGTAACGATCGAGGAATTGACGGAGCACATGGCGGATTTCAAGCAGTACATGCGGATCGACTACACGCCGGGCGGCTGGTACCGACCGGAGCAGCCAACATAACCGCGAAGACTCCTCAAGCTGGAACTGGAAGGAGATCAGGCCAATGGCTTTGCTCGATTGGTCCCAGTGCCGCGCCGTGGAACGCGTTCCCGGCACGGTCAGCGGGGCCTGGGTGTTCAAGGGGACGCGCACGCCGGTCGCAGTGGTTCTTGAGAATCTGGAAGACGGAATGACCATTGACGAAGTCCTGGAACAGTTCCCGGGATGACGTCAGCGTCGAGCGCTTTGGGGTCGGCTGTGGGAATACCGGCCTTGCGGGCACTCGCCCAGAACTCGGCGGCCTTCATCATCGCTGCTGTCGTGATGGGCAGGTAGCCGGTCGCCGCTTTCAGCGCATCGAGGCGCGCGACGGCCCGGCTCAGGTCCAAGTGCAGCAGCTTGCGGCGAAGCTCCTAATCCGCAATTTCAGGGACGTAGAAGGCCACATCCTGCTGCAGGAGCGCCTTCATCCATTGCTTGCACTCGCGAGGCTCGGATTTTTTCGAGGGATGTGTGACGAGTCCCAACACACCCGTGTCAAGAACGATGTGACGCACTCGTCACCGGAACAGCTTTCTGTCAGACGGTCGATCGCGATCTAATTCGGCCTTCAAATTCTCCCAGGAATCGGGTTCAGATTCGGCCGATTGGAGGCGTGCGCCAGGCGACGGTGTGTCCTCGTGCAGCCACACCTCGATGAGCTGAAGCGCCGCCCGATTTCGGTCGGCGGCTGTTGCCTCACCCTGGACGTGTGGATTCACAACGGCGCGCTCGCTCGGTGGCATTACGGCTGATCTCTCCAGTTTGTCAGTGTGCCCAGCGTGGCACGGGCTCTTGGACACAATTATAGTGCTTGAAAAGACCGGAAACTTTGGCGCACGAAAAGGGCCGTCCCGATCGCTAGGAATTGAGATCCCTATGCAGGAGTCGGTCGACAAGGAAACCGACGCAACCGGAGACCACCGACGTCTCCGGCTGCGTTTCTCAGCCACGGGACCGGGGTTCGAATCCCCGTACCGGTACCATTCTCAAAGACCCTCGAAGTTCGCCAGGGATTTCGAGGGCCATACCACCCTATTTCGCGAGGGGGCTCGGTCGCACCTGGAACTTCACAACCTTCGGCCTTGTGCCCTTGCCGCCTTCTTGGTGCCAAGGCGTGTACATCGAGTAGCTCGACCACAGCCCGCGGCCCTTCCAGCCGGCTTTCGGGTCGTCGATCCGTCCGGCCGCGTGACGAGCCGAGAATCCCAGCGGGTAAGGCACGCGCAAGGTCAATGTCTTCATCTGCCCGTTCTGCGGCATCACGACGAAGAATGAATCCGCGTTGAAGTCGCCGGCCACCAGGACGTCCTTCCCGAGACCGAGCGCGTCGTGGTGATCGATGTTCGTCAGATACAACATGTCCGTGCTGAGATCCGGCGCCCCCTTGAACGTGGGGCCGGGCTTGGTGTACACGGTCCACCCCTCAGGGCACTGCTGACCGGTGGCCGTCGGTCCGTTCAGCACCTTGCACTTGCGGCGGTCGAAGCTCAGGATCTCATGGACGCCGCGCCAGTTCTGCCAGACCACGCCGTGACTGTCGATGGCCACCCCTCCCGAATAGGGCAACGGTATCGTGGACGGCGGCGGTTCATAGACCTCGGCCTTGCATGACAACGGCGGGTTGGCGCCCCGCTCGATGCGGACGAGCGTCGTGTCCTCGTGATCGATGCCCGAGCACCATACGCTCCCATCGGTCGGGCTGATGCCAATCGAGTAACAGCCGAATTCGATCCGGTGGTCCTTCCTCGGATCGATCGGCTGATTGGGCTCGGTCCAGTCGGTGGAGATCCTGCCGTCGCCGTTGGTGTCCACAACGCCCGGGCACCATGCCTGCGAGGCGGCGCCGTCATGGGTCTTGTCGAACGCCACCGTGTCGACCCAGCCGATGGCGTTCTCCTGGCCGAAGACGAGCGCGTCGTGGTCGTCGAACTGGTTGTGGTCCGCGGCAAAACAGCTGTCAATCGCCGTGAACTGCTTCGTCTTCGGGTCGTACATTTGGATCTGCCGTGCGCTCGGGCCTCGCATCGGGAAGTACTTGGCGAATTTGTTCGTTGCCCCGTCCGTGCAGAACGCCGGCTGTTGCTGGGGAGCGCGAGTCCGTGCCGCCACCCACACGCGTCCTTTGCCGTCCATCGCCACGCTGCGGGGGTCGGCTTGCCGTTGCCAGATCTTCTCGTCTCCCCACGTCGGCGAGCGCGGCGTGTTGGCATCGAGCACAGGCCCGCTCGACGGAATCTTGATCTCCGTCGTCGCGTTCGTCCGCGGATCGAGCACGGCAAGAATGTCGGACGTCTGGATGGCCCCGTAGATCAGCCCGTTCGCATTCAGCGTTGGAGAGCGCTCGTCGGTGCCAGCCGCATCGCTCCGTCGGCTGGTCGGCCGCGCCCAGTCCCACATCGAGATCACGAGGTTGCGCTCGACACCGGTGGGACGTGGCGGCGCATCGGGATAGGCGCCGGCGGCGATCCGATCGGTCCAGTCGGCGAACGCCTTGCGCTGCGCCCCGAGGCGCTTGAAGAGGGCGCCCATGTTTGCGCCGTTGGGCCCCATCGTCATGTGGCGATCCCAGGCTTCAAGCGTCGAGGCGAACGAGCCAACGCCCTTCGACAATTCACGAGTCGCACGGGTGCCCACTTGATGGCACGAGAAACACCCTCTGGTTTCGAGCGCAAACTCTTTGGCGGAGTGTTCGCCTTTGGGGATCTCCAGCAGGCTCAGCCAGTAATTGGCGGGATACACCTGCGCGGCGGCGCGTCCGTCCGGCGCGACGACCGCCTTGAGGTCGAGGTGCCGTCCAAGCCCAGTGCGAACCCGCGGCGAATCCACCAACCCGTACCCCCGCACGAACACCTCGTAACTGGCTCGCGGCAGATCCGGCAGGACGTAGCGCCCCTGATCGTCGGTGACGACCATCTTCGCGAACTTCGCCGGCAGGTCCGTCGTCTCGGCGATCACCCAGACGCCGGCCTCGGGACCGTTCGCGCTGGTGACGAGGCCGCCGATATCATCGGAATCGAGCGCTATGGTGGCGCCGCTGCGCTGCTGGGCGTTGGCCCACGTGAACGACGCTGCCAGTACGGCCGCCAGGGCCAACGAAGCGACTCTCGGATTCACACGCCCTTCCATGTGCTCCTCCAATCCAGTTCTTCGGCTCGCGCGATTGCGCCCACATGTGCGGAAGCCTCCACCGACATGATGCCTGCCCACGCCTGGCCGGAACGTTAAGTCCGCAAGGGATGAATGTCAATCGTTGCCTGGTCCGTCGGTCGGTTACACTAGCGCCCGCTCGGTCTTCACAGAAGTCCGGAGTGACGCGAGTCACGCAGCGAGGGGGTTGTATGAGAAACAAGGCAACGTTGGTCGGCGTGGGGCTGGCATGGCTCTGTTCCGTAGCGGTGTTCGCCCAAGGTCCTGCGCCGCCCTATGTGGCGCCAGCCTTCGATACGTATACGCCACACATTCCCGGGGTGGTCGCGGGGGGCACCCGAGTGGAACTCATCACGGACCAGCTCAATGGAACCGAGGGCCCCGTTGCGCTGCCGGACGCATGGAAGATTCAGACGCTCACGCAGGGATATCTGGGGCGCGCGAAGTGAATCCGCCGCGAGGAGGCATCATGAAAGCGATGATAATCCGCAGGGCCGTCTCGATCCTTGTGTGTTCCATCAGCATCGCCGCGGCGCTTTCTGGAGACGCAGCCTCACAGGAATCGTCGTCCCGTCCTCTCATCACCCAGGCACAGTACGAAGCCTGGCAGACGGAGCTATCAAACTGGGGGCGCTGGGGCACGGATGATCAGCTGGGAACACTCAACCTGATTACGCCCGCCAAGCGCCGGGCGGCGATGGCGCTCGTGAAGGAGGGAGTGCCGGTATCACTGGCGGCGAATGTTTTTACCCAAAAGGCCGCCGACGTGCCGTGCCCGGCCGAATGGGCGATGACCTCAGCGTCGCAAACCGGAGCCACCGATCGCGTGGCGTTTCCCTGCATCCACGGCGCGGCGTCAACGCACATTGATTCTCTCGCTCACACCTTCTTCAGCGGAAAGATGTGGAATGGCTATGACACCGCGGCGCTCGTCACCAGGGAAAAGGGGGCCGAAAAGAACTCCGTTCTGACCATGAAGAACGGGATCGTCACACGCGCGGTGTTGTACGACATCGCGAGGCTCAAGGGTGTACCGTATCTGGCGCCGGGCGATCGTATCTTTGCCGAGGACCTGGAGGCGTGGGAAAAGAAAGTGGGTGTCAGGGTGGGGCCGGGGGACGCGCTGGTGCTTCGCTGGGGCCGCTATGGGCGGCGAGCCAAGCTCGGTCCGGACGACGGCGCCGCAGGGCTCGATAATTCGGTCCTTCCGTGGCTGAAACGACGCGACATCGCGTTGCTGGTCTGGGAAACGGCCGGGTATGCGCCGCAGCCCGCGGGTGATCTGCCCAGGAACGCGGTCCATAATTTCATACAAGCGATCCTGGGTATCCACGTGCTCGACCGCGCCGATCTGGAGGCGTTGAGCGAAGCGACCGCATCCCGCAATCGCTGGGAGTTCATGTTGACGGTCACGCCGTTGGCGCTCACCAATGCCACGGGGTCACCGGTCAATCCGATTGCGATGTTCTGAACGCGCTCCCTGACGGCAAATCAGCTTCCGGCGCAATCCTCTCAGCGGAGCATCAGGACCGCCGCGGAAGCCATTGCACCTCGAGATCTTGTTCGCCTTCGAGCGCGTCTCACGCGGCTGTCGACAGTCGCAAATCCGACCGCTCGGTGTCTCTCAACTGATTTGAGCGTCAGGACTTCTGGTGCTCCCAGACCTGCAGCCTGCCGGCTTGAAGCGCGCCTGTACGCCGGCTCGGCATCGGCGTTGTAGGGCTCTATGCCGCCAGCCGGACGGTTCCCTTAAAGTCCAGTGCGACCGCCAGTACCGAGTTACGCGAGGTATCGAATCCCCGTACCGGTACCAACTCCAACTTCACGCTTGGCCTTCGGCACGCAACCCCGGTGCCGCTTCTGGGCTATACTCCGCACCCACAGGGCGGCCTCACAAGGAGATGGCGACATGACTCGTCGTGCTCTCGTGCTGGGACTCATTCTGGCGGGCGGCGTGCTCGCGGCCGCGGCTGCGCAGCAGCCTCCGCTCGGGAAGATCGAGAAGGTGGCGGACGGCCTCTACCGGATTCCCGGCCAGGGCGGGGCGACGGCCGTTTACCTCGCGGGCAACGGGGTGGTCCTCGTCGACACCAAGCTCGCCAACAACGGGCAGGGCATTCTCGACCAGGTCCGGACGGTCACCGACAAGCCGGTGACAATGATCATCAATACGCATACGCACGGCGATCACACCGGCAGCAACATGTTCTTCCCGGCCAACGTCGAAATCGTCACGCACGAGAACACCAAGGCGAACATGGAGAAGATGCCGGTCTATCAGGATCCCGCCAACAAGAACGGGATGCCCGACCGGACGTACAAGGATCGTCTGACACTGCTCGGCGGCAACGACGCCATCGACCTGTATTACTTCGGCCCGGCCCACACCAACGGCGACACGTTCGTCGTGTTTCGCAACCGGCGCGTCCTGCACGCGGGAGACGTGTTCGCCAACACCGCGCAGCCGTTCATCGACGTCAGCAACGGCGGCAGCGGCCTCGCGTACGGCGAGACCATCGGCAAGGCGGCGGCGGCCATCAAGAACATCGACACCGTGATCACGGGTCACACCGATGTGAAGAAGTGGCAGGACTTCGTCGACTACGGCGAGTTCAACCGGCTCTTCCTGCAGCACGCGCGCGCGTCGCTGAAGGCCGGCCGGACCCCGGAGCAGGCGATGGCCACGCTCCAGCTGCCCGCCAAGTTCAAGGGGTACACGCTCACGGGAGGCCGCGGCGGGCCGGGCGGCAACTTCAACGTCATCTATCAGGAGCTGCAGAAAAGCCAGTAGGCCCCCGCTTCATGCGCGCCGCCTGAAGGGGTTCCCGCGTTGCTGTTCAACCGAGGACCCGTGAAACGCAGGCTTGCATCACTCCTCGCAGCGACCGGCCCCGGAGCGTGTGCGGCACGATTCGAGTGACTTCGCCGCCCAGATCACCTACCATGCACTTTTCGTCCGCTGCAGGAGGAATTCGTATGTTCAAGCGCTCAATAGGAGTGGTGGGAATCGCCGCGGCGTTCCTGGTCGGCTATCTCGTGGCCAACCGCGAGGCGCCCGTCGAAGCACAGGGAGGCCCCGCCGGTTTTGCCGCCGTGCCCAACGCGATCGGCGCCCTCGACGTGACCGGTCCCTATGACGTGGTGGCCGACTGGCCCAAGGACATCAGCGCGCGTCCCGGCAACGAGAAATGGACCTGGGGCGCCGGGCAGGGCGTCTTCGCGGAGAGCCCCGACCGCGTCATCTTCATTCAGCGCGGCCAGCTGCCGGTGCTGCCGCAGATGAAACCGGCGGCGCTGCCGCAGATTGCGCCGAACCTCTCGTTCCCGGTCATGGGGCTGGTGCGCAACGCCACGCAGGCGAGCCCGCCGGGCGCGCTCGAGATCAACGGGAAAGTAGGAGACGACTCCGACGCGGGCCAGGCGGGCGTCGACTTCCTCTGGGCCAACTGCATCGTCATCATCGACCGCAACGGCAACATCGTCGAGACCTGGACCCAGTGGGACAAGATGCTGCGACGGCCCCACTCGGTCTACATCAGCCCTTACGACCCGCAGAAGCACATATACCTGGTGGATGACTACCGTCACGCCATCTTCAAGTTCACCAACGACGGCAAGAAGCTGGTGCAGACGATTGGCGAGCCGAACGTGCACGCGTCGGACGCGAAGCACTTCTACCGCCCGACGTTCATAGCGTTCCAGACCGACGGCAGCTTCTACGTGGCGGACGGCTACCTCAATACGCGCGTCGTGAAGTTCGACAAGAACGGCAACTACGTGACGGCTTGGGGCGAGCGCGGGAACAGCGGCAAGGAAACCCGCCCCAACTACTTCAACAACGTCCACGGGGTGGCGGTGGATCCGGCAACGCGCGAGGTGTACGTCAACGACCGCAACAACCGGCGGATTCAGATCTTCGACGAGAACGGCAAGTTCCTGCGCATGTGGACGCTCGGATGGGATCGCGCGAACCTGCACTTCGTCCACATCGACGCCGACCGCAAGATCTGGGTGTACGACCAGGTTGCGCAGAAGCTGGCGCGCTTCGACCGGGACGGCCGGCTGATCTACGCGTGGGGCGGGCTGGGCGCGTATCCGGGCGCGCTCTGGGGCGTGCACGGCATCAGCGTCGATCAGGAACAGAACCTGTACCTGGCGGCCGTCGGACGCGGCGGCGTGCAGAAATTCCGGCCGCGGCCGGGCACCAACCCCGCGTACCTGGTCGGCAAGCACGTGTATTCCGCCTGGAAGTAGATCCCGATCCCCCGATTGGAATCACTGGCGGGGCTGCACGCGCGGCCTGCCTCTCGCTCCCGATGCTCGGCCTGGCGATCGCGCCGGGCCGGGCACAGAGGAGCACGTCCTACACACTCGATCTGAGCGCTACCGCGTCCCGTCGCGGTAGCCGTCCTCGTATCCCTGCCTGAATCCGGCGCGGTAGTTGGTCCGGTACGCGTCGCGCGAGCCGTAGCTGCCGGCGTAACCGCGGTCGCCGTTCCGGTACGCGCGGCTCTCCACCGGGTCGTAGCGCGCGCCACGGCGTCCGTCCGCCAGCCCGTGCTCGTACCCGTCGTCGTACCCGCGCGCGAAGGCAGGCTCGTGATAGCCGCGCGGCGCCTCGCGGGCAGGCGCGCCGTGACGCGGCGGCGTCACGTGCTGACGCCCGCGTCCACGTCGCTGCGCCTCGACCGGATCCGCGAGGGGCGGCGCCAGCAGCAGCGCGGATACGACGCCCGTGAGCAGCAGCGACGTCCAGCGAGTCACGCGCAGAGTCCGCACGTGAAGACGTGGTGCAAGGGTCGAGCCCACGGAACCCGCGGTCTTTCAAGCAGTTTCGGCCGCGCGCGAGCTGCGGGTGTCCGCAAGTCCGGGCACTCACTGGAGGTCACCTCGGGCGGCTGTCCAGGAACGCGAGGGTCAGCCGTTCCAGCAGCGCGGGAAGCGCCTCGCCAGCGAGCACGAACGCCGACGAACCGGTGTGCCACGCCAGGCGATACGCCCGTCCCAGCGCCGAGACCCAGATCTGGCGGGCGGGGCCGTGCGGACTGGCGACGAACTTCGCCGGCGAGGGCGAGTCGAAGGCGAGCTGCAGCACCCCGTTGTGCAGATCGACGTCGAAGCCGCGGCGCTCGGCGAGCGGCACCAGGGCGCGCAACGCCTCGTCGAGCGCGCGGTCGGCTTCGAGCCGGAACTCCTGTTCGGTCAATCGGTGGGGGACAGGCGCTCCGGCGACGCGATGTACGATCGCCGCGCGCGCGCCGTCATGTTGGGCTGCTTCATCCGAACCGCGAGCTTGTGCTCCTTGCCGTCGAGCACGGCGGGTGAGAAGCCGAGCGTGTACTGGCTGTGCAGCTCCTGCGCGACGCGCGTGAAGGTGGGCGCGAGCTCGTCGGTCTTCTTCAGCTCGAAGTAGCCGCCGCCGGTCTCATCCGCCAGCCGCCGGAGCCCGCGGTCGGGCCGCGTCCGCACCATGCGCTGGCCGTTGAAGTATTCGGACTCCAGGCCAATCGCGTAAATCATCACCTCGTCGTTCTTGGCGCGATCGAGCACGTCGCCCATGTCCCTCCGGCTCGCAGTGTCGTCGCCGTCGGTGAAGACCAGGACGACCTTGCGCCCCTCGACGTCCTTGAGCATGGCGATGCTCTCGTAGGTGGCGTCGTACAGCCGGGTGGGATTCCCGAACTGCAGGTCCTTCAGGGCGAAGATCAGATCGTCGCGATCTTTGGTGAACGTGCCGCTGAACTGAATCTTGTCGCTGAAGGAGCCGACCTGACCCCTGTCCGCCGGCAGCATCCGCAGGATAAACTGCTCGGCCGCCGCCTGCAGCCGATCGAGGTTCGCGGTCATGCTGGCGCTGTAGTCCAGCATCACCACCACCGTGAACGGCTGCACCTCGTTCTGGAAGAACGTGATCTCCTGCGGCTTCCCGTTGTCGAGGATGGCGAACTCGTCCTGCTCGAGGCCGGGGACCAGCCGCCCCTGCGCGTCGATCACCGTGGCCACCACGGGCACGATCCGCGTGCCGGATCGGAAGACCGGCTCCTGTCCCGCGACGTCGCTCAGGAGTGGTCCCGCTCCCAGGACGCCGCACGCCACCACGAGCGCAGGAATGACGAAGGATCGCATAGGACCGAGCTTAGCAACGATTGTTCCCCCGAGTAAACCCGCGTTTCCCGGACCGGGGGTGGTGCACCGGGCCGCCTGGGACACCCACCCCCCGCGCAAGAACGCGCGGTCGGGGCCCCGATGGCGTAAGATTTCCGCGATGCGCACAGCCATTCTCGTTTTTCTCTCGTGTCTTGCCGCCGTGGGCGCCGAGGCCGCCCAGGTGGGAGGGATTGTCGTCGACGCGTCCGGCGCGCCGGTCGCGGGCGCGGTGGTGACGGCGGGCGCCGCATCGGTGACCACCGCCGATGACGGCTCGTTCTCGCTGGCGGACGTCTCCGACGCCGGGGCGGAGCTGCGGGTCACGGCCGCCGGCTTTGCACCAGCGACGCTGACTGTACGGGGCGATGCGCAGGACGTGCGCGTCGTGCTGCAGCCGGCGCCGCTCGTCGACACCATCGTCGTCACCGCCTCGCGCGGCGCGGCGCGGCTGGCCACGCCCGAGGCCACGACGGTGCTGACGTCGGCCGAGCTGCTCACGTCGGCCGCGGGCGCGCTCGACGATGCGCTGCGGAATACGCCGGGGTTCAGCCTGTTCCGGCGCTCCTCCTCGCGCGTGTCGAACCCGACGACGCAGGGCGTGACGCTGCGCGGGGTCTCCGGGTCGGGCGCGAGCCGGACGCTCGTGCTGGCCGACGGCCTTCCGCTCAACGATCCGTTCGGCAGCTGGGTCTACTGGAACCGCGTCCCCCAGGCCGCGGTCGACCGCGTGGAGGTGGTGCGCGGCGCCACCGGCGATCTGTACGGCGCCGACGCGCTCGGCGGCGTGATCCAGGTGTTGACGTTCCCCCCCGGCCGCACGCGGTTTCGCGCCACGGGTGAAGGCGGATCGCACGACACGGCGCGCTTCTCCGGCTTCGGCGGCATGCAGCGCGGTCCCTGGAACGTCGACGCGGCGGGCGAATGGCTGCGCACCGACGGCGTAATCGTGGTCGGCGAGGAGTCGCGCGGCCCGGTCGACGTGCGCGCCGACAGCGACTACAGCAACGGGTTCCTCGGCGGCGGGTACAACGCCGGCCAGTGGCACGCGACCGTGCGGTTGAGCCTCTACGACGAGGAGCGGGGGAACGGCACGCCGCGCACGGTCAACTCCACCGACTGGACGCAGGTGTCGGGCGAGGCGGGCGGAGCGGTCGGAGACGGCGCCTGGCAGGTGCGTGCGTCGGGCGGCACGCAGGACTACTACCAGACCTTCAGCGCCGTGGCCGCCGGCCGCGCCACCGAGCGCCTCACGTTCGAGCAGACGATCCCGACGACGTTTGCCACCGCGTCCGGACAGTGGACGCGCGGGACGGCCGAGACCGTCTGGCTGCTTGGCGCCGAGTTCAAGCGGGCGCGAGGCAATCAGGAGGAGACCCGCTATTCGGTGGCCGGCGTGCCAAGCGGACCGTTCCCCTCCGGAGGGACGGAAACGAACGGCGCGATGTTCGCGCGGGTCAGCCTGACCCCGCGCGACCGCCTGACGCTGGTGCTCGGCATGCGCGGCGACTTCTGGCAATCGACGCCGAGCGTCAACACGTCGCCGACGCATACGGCGCAGTTCTTCAGCCCGCGCGCCGCTGCCGCCTGGACGCTGTCGCCGGTCACCTCGGTGCACGCGTCGGTCTACCGCGCGCACCGGACGCCGACGCTGAACGAGCTGCACCGCCGCTTCGCCGTCGGCAACACGGTGACCAACGCCAACCCGCTGCTCGATCCGGAGCGGCTCACCGGCGTCGACGGCGGCGCCCTGTTCTCGTGGCGGCAGCTGTCGGCGCGCGTGACCGGCTTCTGGAACCAGCTCGACGAGGCGATTACGAACGTGACGATCACGCCGCCGCCGGTGCCTGGCCAGATCACGCGGCAGCGCCAGAACACCGACACGGTGCGCGCCCGGGGCCTGGAGGTCGAAGCGGACTACCGGCCGCACCCGCAGTGGACCGTCAGCGCGCTCGCCGGCGTCACCCGGTCGACCTTCGTCGAAGCGCCGGTGCAGCCGGCGCTCGTCGACAAGCGCGTGCCGCAGGTGCCCTCCTATCAGCTCGGCGCCACGGTCACCTACGTCGATCCGCGCGGCTTCACGGGATCGCTGCAGGCGCGGCGCGTCGGCGCGCAGTTCGACGACGACCTGAACGTGTTCAGGCTGGAGCCGTTCGGTGTGGTCGACGTCTTCGCCGGCCAGGAGCTGATGCGCGGCCTGCACCTGTTCGTCGCGGTCGAGAACCTGGGCGACGTGGATTACGACGTCGGGCGCACGCCGATCCGGACGATCGGCTGGCCGCGGACCGTGCGTGTGGGCGTCCGCGTGTTTCTGCCCTAGTCGCTGGTAGCTGGTAGCTGGTAGCTGGTAGCTGGTAGCCGGTAGCCGGTAGCCGGTAGGTGGTAGCCGGTAGGTGGTAGCCGGTAGGTGGTAGCCTGATATGCCTGCAACGGTTCACATCATCGCGCGGTTCCTCGCCAAACAGGGAAAGGACGAGGAGCTCAAGGTCGTGCTGTCGGCGCTCATTCCGCCGAGCCGACGGGAGATCGGGTGCTATCAATACGATTTGCTCCGCAACCCCGCCGACCTGCGCGACTTCTGTTTCGTGGAGCGGTGGGAAAACGAGGGCGCCCTGGAGCAGCATGCGGCGACGGCCCACGTGAAGACCGCGATTGCACAGGCGCGCGAGCTCGTCGAGACGCCTCCCGACATCCGGCGGTATCAGATTCTGTGACGCTGGTATGATGGCGGTCATGAGAGCTTTTGCGACCTGCGCCATTCTGCTGGCGCTCGCCTGCGCGACGCCGGCCCAGCAGCGCCCGGCGGCCCAGTCGGGCTCCGGCTCCGAAGCGGCGGCGCGCGTCGGCGAGCGCACGATCACGATGACCGAGGTGGACGAGCGGTGGCGCCAGACGCAGCCGGCGCAGCGGGCCCAGGCGGTGCAGCAGATGTACCAGGGGCGGCGCGAGGCGCTCGACGCGATCGTCGCCGAGATGCTGATCGAGCAGGCGGCCAGGGCCAAAGGTCTCGATCCCGAGGAATTCACCGAGTCGGAGATTGCGCGCCGCATGCAGCCGGTGACCGACGGGCAGGTGGTGGCGTTCTATCAGGAAAACCAATCGCAGATGCAGGGCCGCGGGCTTGCCGCGATGAGCCCCGCCATCCAGCGGTACCTTGAGGAGGAGCAGCGGGCGAGCGCCTATCGCGCGCTCGTCAGCGATCTGCGCAAGGCGGGCCCGCGCATCGAGACGGTGCTCGATGCGCCGCGCTACGAGGTCGAGGTGGCGCCCGACGACCCGGTGCTCGGCGGCGCGAAGGCGCCGGTCACGGTGATCGAGTTTTCCGACTTCCAGTGCCCCTTCTGCCAGCGCGTGATGCCGACGCTCAAACGCCTGCGCGAGGCGTACGGCGATCGCGTGCGGATCGTCTGGAAGGACTTTCCGCTTACCTCGATTCACCCGCAGGCGTTCAAGGCGGCGGAGGCGGGCCAGTGCGCGCGCGAGCAGGGGAAGTTCTGGGAGTACCACGACCGGCTCTTCGCCAACCAGCAGGCGCTCGAGCCGGAGTTCCTCAAGAAGTACGCCGCCGAGGTCGGGCTCGACGCCGCGAAGTTCAACGCGTGCCTCGACGCGGCGAAGTACGCCGAGCGCGTGCAGGAGCAGATGGGCATCGGCAACGCGCTGGGCGTCAGCTCCACGCCGTCGGTCTTCATCAACGGCCGGCTGCTGAACGGCGCCCACCCCTACGAGACGTTCGCGGCGGTCATCGACGAGGAGCTCGATCGCGCAACGAGGTAGCTAGGGAACCAGCACAATCTTCCCGTAGGCGCCGGGTTCGAGCACCGCCACGTGCGCCTGCGGCGCCGCCGCCAGCGGCAGCTCGCGGCCGACGACCGGCGCGAGCGTGCCGTTCTCGAGCCCCGGCGCCAGCCCCGCGTGAATCATCCGGTGCTCCTCCGCGGTGGCGTTGAACATCGTCATCGCGAGGACCGCGGCGTCCTTGCTCATGATCTTTCGCGGGTCGATCTCGATGCGCCCGCGGTTGCCCACGACCATCACGCGTCCGTTGAGCGCAAGCAGATCGAGGTCGCGATCGAGGTTCACGTTCGCCAGCATCTCGACGACCAGGTCGACGCCGCGGCCGCGGGTCAGCGGCCCGATCCGGCTCACGTAGTCGGGCTCGCGGTGGTTCAGCACCTCGTGCGCGCCCTGTTCGCGGACGAGCTGCATCCCCTTCTCGCTGCCGGCGGTGCCGATCACCCGCAGGCCGGCGGCGCGGGCGAGCTGGACGGCGGCAACGCCGACGCCGCCGCTGGCGCCGTGTACGAGCACCGTTTCCCCGGCGCGCGCCTGCGCCTTGAGGAAGAGCGCCCGCCAGGCGGTGCCGTACGGCGTGCCGAGCGCGGCGCCCTGCGCAAACGAAAGCCGCTCCGGCAGCGGATGCACCTGGGCGGCGTCGCAGAGCGCGGCCTCGGCGTACACGCCGCTCGCGGTGCCGTGCGTGTACACGCGGTCCCCCTCCCGGACGACCGTGACGCCCGTGCCGACCGTCTCCACGATGCCGGCGCCATCGCTGCCCGGCGTGTACGGCAGATTCGGCTTGCGCGCGTACGTGCCGGCCCGGACGTAGGTTTCGACCGGATTGACGCCAACCGCCTTCACGCGGACGAGCACCTGTCCCGGCCCGGGCCAGGGCATTGGGACCTCCTCCAGCGTCATCACATCGGGCGGCCCCCATTCACGAACAACGATGGCCTTCATCGCGGCTCCTTATCGTTGCGATTCTACCGGCGATGGCTTCTGCAATCCTGGGGGCGCGGCTCGGCAGACACGCGTGTCACAGGCGGGCGACCGGTGACCAGCGCCCGCCTGTTCCCCGTCTGGTGCCTCAGAAGACAGTGACCAGAAATTTGTAAAGTTCTACGGCGAACACGATTGACACGACGCAGCGGAGCATCACCTTCTCCATATCACCGGCTCTCCGCCAAATCCAACCCATGAAGGCCAGCCGGGTCGGCCACGTGAGACCGCCGCGCCGCCGCGCCGAGCGTCGATCAGTGCGGCACGAACCGTGCGTGGCCGCGATCTCCGCGTCGATTTGGCGCAACAGCGTGTGGCTCCTCGGGTCGATCGAGGCGATCACCTCCCGCCGCAAGTCAACGAGACTGGCGAGCGCCTTCTGGTTCTCGCCGGCGAGGCGATTCGCGCGGGCGACGAGCAACGCGGAAAACTGATCGTTGAAGTCCGTCAAGCGTTCGCGATCCCCGTCCAAGTCAGGTGCGATCTCCAGGCCATCTTCGCGCATGGCCCGCCAGATCATCATCCCATGGGCTTTCGGGACCACGAGGGGATCCGCGTACAACTGGCGCTTCAGCCACTTTTCCCCCCGCTGGCTCGTCGGGCGGAAGCGCCAGTTCACGTATCCAAACGCCACGCTGAAGTCGGTCGACATAGACCCTCACTTTCGTGCCGAAGTCTCGTGGGTCAACACGAACGCAAGGTAGTGGGGCTGGAGGTAGAACGGCGTGTCCAAGTCCGGCTCCCGGTGGAGCCGGGGCGCCAGGCGAGAAGGCGCATCCCGCTGGCAGTCCTGGGGCTTTGATCTTCTCTTCGTTTTTCGCATTGGGAGTACCTCCACATTTGAGCCATATGCCATAATAGTGGACAGTCTACCTTCTAGAATAACGGCCCAATACGACACGAAGGGTCACTCTACCGTATGTGTCTCATCAGGCGCAATAGACCGAGATCGATCGGGTGTTTCGTCCATGAGGTGTTCAGACACAATGATGCTGTAAACTTTTAGTCCAGATAAGTGACCACAGAACAGGAATCGTGTCTACGTAGTAGACAACTCTCATAGGCACGGAGGGTGATGTGACAAGAGATACGCGGGGGCCGCGCGATCCAGCCGGTCATAAGCAGAAGCGCACCGTAGGCGCGCGGGTTCGCAGACCGGCGCGCGCGGCAGGCGGCGTCGTCAACCTGCCCGGGGCGGCACAGGCCAAGGAGTGGCGCCGCCTGGCCGACGAGCTGGAGGCGTTTCTGTACGTCGGTGACTTCAATTCGGCACTCGCGCGGTTTTCGCCTGAAATCATGGCGTCCATGTTCACCGAGGCCCTTCCGGCGCCCCTACAACTACGGCTGCGGGCCGTCGCCGCCGAGTTGTTCAGCTATCGAGGGCTGGACAACAAAGCGGCTCAGATCTGGAAAATCTGCAGCGATCCCGTTCAGGTCCTTTCGCGGAATGACATCAGTGCCCGCGCCAAACACGCGCTCGTTGTCGAGCGGTACTACGCCGCTCGCGAGTTCGAAACGGCACGCAAATGGGCCGAGCGGATCAAGGACCACTGCGAGGATCGCGGTGACATCTTGGGTACCGGAATCGCGTCGTACGGCTTGGCACGATGTCTCATGCGCCAGCACAAGGACGTGGCGGCTGTGTACGGGGAATGTGACTTTGCGACGACGCGATTCCTGAGAGCAGTCCGTGTCAACGAACTCGATTCCGTGACCCCCGAGGACAGCCTGTTTTTGCGATGGCGCATAGGTCTGGTTTTGTTGCTGCACGGATATACCCGATGGACTGCTGGTGATGTCAATGCAGGGATGAGCCGGCTGTTGATGGCGAAATGGTGCCTGTTAGGCACCGGAGATCCCATCGCGCTCGCAAACGCGAATCACTCCATAGGCACGATCCTGCGCTCCGTCGGGGCTCCCCGGGAGGCTCTCGAGGTCCTGAAACGTGCGCGCGCGGCGTACCAGCACGCGGACCACCACTTGAATCTCGCTCGTTGCCTGACAAATCTCGGCAGGGTCCAGAAAGATCTCGGTGATTTCGACGGGGCCAAGGAAAGTCTAGAGCAGGCATTGAATGAGGCGCGGCGGGCCGAGAACGATCGGCAGAAAGCGGAGACACTGGTCTGGCTTAGCTGGCTCCACCAGGAGGCGAAAGACGCGAAGTGGGCCAGCATGAAGGAGGCGGAGCAGTGGGCGAAAGAGGCGGCGTCGATGAAGCTTCCGAGCAACGCGCACATCGCAAGCGAGGCTGCCATCGCGCTGGGCCACTGCGAACTTGCGCGACACGAGGCAGTGGCTGCCGAGCAGAACTTCCTTCGCGCACTTGAGAACGCGGATGGTCGATTCCCAAAAGTCAGGATCCACGCCGAGCTCTCGCTCGCTGAGCTTTATTGCTCGCCTCGCGCAAAGGACCTGGCCAAGGCCATCAGCCACTACGAAAAGGCCAAGAGAGATCTGGAATCCGCATCGACGAGTTACTTGCAACTGAAACAGCAGCAGGTTCTCAGAATGATCGAGAGCTTTCGGTCGGACGTGTGGTCGCTGACGACCGATGGGCTGTTCAGGGATGGCCTCAAGATGGCCGAGGATCGATTGAAAGCGTGGGCACTTGAGCGCGTGTCGCAGTTTGAAGGTTCCGACCGTAATAGGGCACGACGGCTTGGGATAAGTCCGACGGGCTACAAGAAGATGCTGACGCCGAAATCGCCGAAAAAGACCGAATCCGATTCGACATAGGCTACGTGAGTTCAACTCACGTTTGCGAGAACAAGCGGTCGAAATTGCCGCCGAAGATGAGCGCTGCGTCGTCCCGCGGGATGCCAAGGCGGTCGACAATCGTCTTCTGCTCGTCGTACACGCCGCGCTGCCACCCGCGCGGAAAGAACGAGGAGTCGGTGCCGAAGAGCAACCGTGACGAGCCGAGCACGGCGAGCGCCGATTGGAACACCGTCTCGAGCATGAGGCCGGGCGTGTAGCGGACCCAGCTGTTCGAGCTGGACGTGTCGAGATGCACGTTGGCGCACGCGTCGGCCGCCATCAGCGCCTCGCGGAAGAGCCCGGCGCCGAAGTGCGGAATGATGAACGGCACGTGTGGGAAGGCGAGCGCGAGCCGCGACACCGCCAGCGGATCGCCCAGGCGCGGGTCGAACCGGCTCGGCAGCCCGAGCTTGCGCCGGACGCCGACTGTCAGCACGCCGCAGTGGACGAACACCGCCGCGTCGCGAACCGCCGCCGCCGTCTCCACGACGTGCAGCGTCCGTTCGTCGTCGAGCGGCACGTGGTGCATGGCGGGGAAGAGGCACATCGCGCGCAGCCCCAGGTCGGTCAGCGCGCGGCGGGCGCGTTCGGGCGCGTCGGGCGCGGACGGATCGAGCATGAAGAACCCGACGATGCGTGACGGGTGGCGGGCGACCGCGGCGGCCACCGACGCCTCGTCGCCCGGGACGCTGGCGATGAGCGCCGCCCGCTGCATGCCGTGCGCGTCGAGCTCGCGCACCCACCGATCCGCCAGCGCTTCCGGCGTGCCCGGGTCGTCCCACTGCAGCTCCCGATAGAGCGTCTCAACCTCCACGCCCTCGCCGCGCTGCCGTGCGAGTGCGCGGAAGAACCCGGTCGAGAAGAAGTGGCAGTGCGCGTCGTTCGTCCTCACGGCAAGTCACAAGTCACAAGTCACAAGTCACAAGTCACAAGTCACAAGTCAGAAATCACAAGTCAGAAATCACAAGTCACAAACCACTGACCAGAACCACTATGTTGTGACTTGTGACTTGTGACTTGCCGTGAGGACGAACGACGCGCACTGCCACTTCTTCTCGACCGGGTTCTTCCGCGCACTCGCACGGCAGCGCGGCGAGGGCGTGGAGGTTGAGACGCTCTATCGGGAG
>JACPTI010000146.1 GCA_016192845.1 Acidobacteriota bacterium | reverse complement strand
GGTAGCTGGTAGCGGCGACATCAGCTTGCCGGCCGGGCCGAGGTCGAGGTTCAGATCCTCCGGCGGAATGCCGAAGGTGACGGCGATTTCGCGGATCGTGGCCTCCAGCTGCATGAGCGCGCGGCCGACGTCCTCCGTCTGACGCCGCGTGAGCGTGCCGGCTTCCATCCGGCGGATCGCCTGGCATTTTCACACTTCCTTCGTCTGCTCCAGCATCCGCCGCACCTCGACGACCAGGTCGTCCGGCAGACACGGCTTCGTGACGAACGAGTCGCACCCGGCCTTCCGCGCCCCTTCGGAGGCGCCCGCGAGCGCGTGTCCGGTCAGCGCCACCACGGGGATGTGGCGCGTCCGCGCGTTGGCCTTCAGCTGGCGCGTCGCCTCCCACCCGTCCATCCCCGGCAGCGACAGGTCCATCAGAATCAGATCGGGGCTGAGCGCGAACGCCTGCTCGAGCGCCTCGTTGCCGGTGCGCGCCTCGGCCACACGGAAGCCGCAGAAGCGCAGGTACTCGGCGTACATCTCCCGCGCGTCCTCGTAGTCGTCGACGACGAGAATCAGGGGACCCTGTTCGGCACTCATCGTGGCGCCTCCGGCGGAATCGTCAGCGTGAAGGTCGACCCCTGGCCGAGGCTGCTGCGCAGCGTGATGCGGCCGCCCAGCGCGGTCGCCAGACGGCGGCTGATCGCCAGGCCGAGGCCGGTACCCCCGTACTGCCGCGAGGGCGAGTCGTCTACCTGACGGAAGTCCTCGAATATCCGCTCGTGGTGCTCCGGCGCGATCCCGATGCCGGTGTCGGTCACCGCAATCGACACCGTCTGCGCCTCCGGATCGAACTGGACGGCAATCTCGATGCCACCCTGATGCGTGAACTTGAGCGCGTTGCTGAGCAGGTTGACGACGATCTGCTTCACCTTCTGGCGGTCGCTGCGGACGAGCGGCGCCCCGGGCGCCAGCTTCGGCGTGATCGTCAGCTTCGAGCGCGCGATCACCGCCTCGAGCTCCGCCATCACCTCGGGGACGATCTCGTTCACGTTGAACTCGCTCAACTGGATCGGCATCTTGCCCGCCTCGATGCGGGTGATGTCGAGAATCTCGTTGATGATCGTCAGCAGGTGGCGTGCGTTCGAGTCGATGCGTTGGAGCTGCCGCTTCACCGCGGGAAGCAGGTCGCCCGCCACGCCCTGCAGCAGCATGTGCGTGTAGCCGAGGATCGCGTTCAGCGGCGTCCGGAACTCGTGCGACATGTTGGCGAGGAACTGCGATTTCAGGCGCGAGGCCTGCTCGAGCTCGATCGCCTGGCGGCGGAGCAGCTCGTTCTGCGTCGCCAGCTCCGCCGTCGCGGCCTGGACGCGCGCCTGCAGCTCTTCGGACGCCAGCTTCAGCTGCTCGTAGAGCCGGGCGCGCTCCAGCGCCTCGCGCCGGTCGTGCAGGATCGTCACGACGGCCGTCAGCTCGCCGGTCTCCGTCAGCACCTTCCCCGCGATCGCCTCCACGGGAATCGGCTCCGACGTCGACGGGCTCGCCAGGCCGATTTCGCCGCGCCGGACGGCGCCGGGGCCCGTCTCGCCGAGGAGCAGGCCCGAGATGAACGAGGAGAAGTGGGCGTCGTTCGCCTGCACGTTGCGCTCGGCGCTCTCGGGCGCGTCGGGCGGCACCGTGAACAGCTCCTCGGCGGGCGCGTTCATCAGGATCGTCTCGCCCATCGGGTCCGTGACGATGATCGGATCGGCGACCGAGTCGATGATCAGGTTCAGGCGGTCGCGCTCGGTGCGCGCGGCGGCTTCGAGGACGCGCAGGCGCTGGTAGTTCTCTTCGATCTGCTCGGTCGCGCGCCGCAGGTCGGTAATGTTGCGGAGCACGGAGACCACCCCGGTGCCCTCCCGCGGGTCCTCGACTGTGGAGCTCAGCACCTCGAACAGCAGGTCGGATCCTTCGCTCGGGTCGACGAGCAGGAGCTCGCGCGCCTCGGCCGGCCGCTCGACGGCGGTGCGCGAGAGCGCGGCCGAGAAGAGCATGTTGTTCAGCTCGACGGCACGTCGCCGCCCCTCGCTCTCCTCCTCGCTCGAGGCGAACAATCGCTCGGCGCGCGCGTTGGCGACAATGAGCCGCCCTTCGGTGTCGGTCAGCAGGATCGGGTCGGTGACGGCGTTGATGATCGTGAAGAGGAGCGATCGTTCGCGACGGAGCTTCCGCACCTCCCCGGCGATGCTGCCGCGCCCGCGCAGCTGGTCCAGTTTCTGGCCGAGCACGATGGCGAGCCAGCTGATCTCCGACGACACCCCCGAGCCCGAACGCAGCAGCAGGAGCCCGAGGGCGCCCTGGCCGGTGTCGCGGACGCCGCGGAGCGGCACCGCCGTGAACGGGCCGGCGCCGAGCGGGGTGACCGGCGTCGGCCGGCCCGCGTGGCCGTTGCCGCGTCCGGCTCGAAACAGGACCGGGCTGGACGCAGAGAGCGCGGCAACGATCGGATCGCGCGCGTCCGAGAGCGGCCACGCGAACAGCTCCACTTCCTCGCTCGGCACGCCGTAGCCGGCCATCCCCATGAGGACGCCGCCGTCGCCGTCGACCACCAGGCACATCGAGCGCTTCACGCCGGCGTGGCGCGCGAGCCATTCCAAGCTGGCGTGGGCGCACCGCGCGAGATCCTCGTGGTGGAGGAGATAGTACTCGAGCAGCTCGAGCCGGGCGGCTTCAGCGGAGGGCGAGACCTTCGCGCGCGACAGACTTCGCGCCGGCTGCACCGTGGCCATTGCTACCTACCCATGGCATTTGCGATGTCTATTGCCTCGCTCGGCGCCGTGGCGCGGGGGCGCGCGTCTGCGCCGGCGCGCCTCCTTCGATCTGGGCGCGCAACGCCACGTTCTCCGCCGCCAGCTCGTCGTACGGGCGCGGCGCCTCGATGGCCGGACGCGCGGCTGCGGTCGCTGCTCCGACCGCCTCCGAATACTTGAGGTACGTGTCGATCGACGCGACGACGACGCGCGCCTCGACGGTGATCAGATCGATGCCGACCAGGGAGACGCGCACCCAGGCATCGATGACGATCCCCTTGTCCAGGACGCGGTCCAGGACGTCGATAAGACTGGTGCCGCCTGCTGCTCGTTCAACGGCCATCGTAGATGCTCCTTAGATTCGTGATTCACGATTGGCGATTTGTGATTGCCTGCACGAATCACAAATCACGAATCACGAATCGTCAATGTCGCCTGTCAACGCCGGCGGCGGGGCCGGCCGGTCGATCGCGTCAACGCGGCGATCCGCCGCTCGAGCACGTGCAGCTGCTGCCGCAGCTCCAGGTTTTCCCGTACGACCGCCTCACGGCCGGGCGACAGGTGGCGGTCGTACTTCCACCAGTCGAGACCGATCTGCTCGGCTTTGTCTATCGAGCACACCATCAGGCGAATCCGGATTGTGAGCAGCTCGACCTCGGCCAGCGACACCTTGATATCGCCCGCCACCACGAGCCCCTTGTCGAGGACCCGATCGAGAACGTCCACCAGCCCGGTACTTGCACGGCTCGGATTCCCCGTGAGTTCATGCGGCATGCAGAGGTGTGTGCCCGCGGGCGGCACGACCGCGTCAGGCGGTCATGAGGTCCGGCGTGCGACGCGAAACTCGCGCGAACGCTCGCAGTATAGATCGCCCGGGGCCTCGCGCAAGACGGCTGCGGCGCCGACGAGAAGTTTTTTCACAGCTATCTCAGCCGTGGCGCCGCCACGGCCGAGCTTTCGCCGCCGCAGCGCGGGCCGATAGACTGCCCACTTGCATGCCCGCCGGCAGAGTGGCCCCGACCGTCAGGACGTTCGTGACGGCGCACGTGCGGACGCTCGACGAGCTGCAGCTCCTGATGGCCATCGTGTAATCCAGCGACCGCTGGTGAGACGCCGCAGGCGCCGCGCGGGAGTTCGGGATGGCCGAGGGAGAGGCGCGCGCCGCGCGGAGCACTTCGCCGCGTACAACCTGCTCGACTTCTGGCGCGACAGCGGCGACCGGCTGTTCGCCTTCTTCGGCGCCGCCTTCTGCCTGCTGTCGCTCTCGTGGGCGCTGCTCGGGATCTTCAGCCCGACCGACGAGACGCGCCCGTACATCTACGCCATCCGCCTCGTCGCCTTCCTGCTCATCATCGTCGGCATGATCGACAAGAACAGAAGCACACGATGACGTGGCTGTCAGTTGTCGGTTGTCAGTGGTCAGTGGTCGGTTGTCGGAACGCGTTGAACAACTGACAACTGACAACCGACAACTGGCAACTGCGTTATGATTTCGCCAGTGGCGATCCAACCGTCCTTCGACATCACCTCCACCGTCGATCTGCAGGAAGTCGACAACGCGCTCAATCAGGCGCGCAAGGAGGTGGCGCAGCGATACGACTTCAAGGGCTCGAAGGCATCGATCGAGTTCGATCGCAAGGAGTCGAAGCTGGTGCTCGTCGCCGACGACGAGCTCAAGCTGAACGCGCTCTGGGAGATCCTGGTGACACGACTGGTACGCCGCAACGTACCGACGAAGAACCTGACGCGCGGCGCCATGCAGGCGGCGGCGGGCAGCACCGTCCGCCAGGAAGTCGCGTTGCAGCAGGGTATCCCGGCGGAGAAGGCGCGCGAGATCGTCAAGTTCATCAAGGACGCCAAGCTCAAAAAGGCGCAGGCGGCGATTCAGGGCGACCAGCTCCGGATCACGTCGCCCTCGAAGGACGAGCTGCAGGAAGTGATGCGGCTGCTGCGCGAGCAGGACTTCGGCCTGGCGCTGCAGTTCGGGAACTACAGAGGGTGATACGCGAAAGTGCAAAGTCAACTTTTCCAACTTACTTTCCACTTTCGACTTTCTGCGTCAGGCCGTTGGCGATCTTCTCCTTGATCCGGCGGAGGTAGCGCTCGGCCTGATGCCGAGCGTAGTTGCCGGCGCGAAAGGCGTCATGCCACTGCGCGTCCGTGAGGCGCGAGAGCTGGCGCGCCGCCCACTGCACGTCCGCGGGGCCGATCATCGTCAGCAGCTTCTGGTGCAGGCCGCCGTAGTCGAACTCAACCTGTCCGGCGTCAATCCGCGTGATAGCGCGCCCCATCGACAGCCGGTGGCGCAGCAAGCGACATGCCGGAGGCGATCGAGCTCGACTGCAGATGACCCCCGCCACGGTTCCTGCCGCCACGTACCGCCTCCAGTTCAACGCGTCGTTCACGTTCGAGACCGCCGCCGATCTGGTGGACTACCTCGATGCACTCGGGGTGTCGCACTGCTACGCCTCGAGCTACCTGGCCGCGGTCCCGGGCAGCACGCACGGGTACGACGTCACGGATCCGTCGCGCCTCAGTCCGGAGATCGGCGGCGAGGGGAGCTACGCACGATGGATTCAGGCGCTGCGCAGCCACGGGATGGGACACATCCTCGACGTCGTGCCGAACCACATGGGGATCGCCAAATCGGCCAACCCCTGGTGGCAGGACGTGCTGGAGAACGGCCCCAACTCGCGCCAGGCGCGCGTCTTCGACATCGACTGGTATCCGCTCAAGCCCGAGCTGCGGGACAAGGTCCTGCTGCCGATTCTCGGCGACTCCTACGGTGCGGTGCTCGAACGGCAGGAGATCCGCCTGGAATACGTCAACGGCGCGTTCCAGGCGCGCTACGGGGACCGCGTGCTGCCGATCTCGCCCGGCACGTACGACCTGATTCTCGACACGCGGCGCGAGGCGCTGCTCGACGCGCTCGGCCCCGACAACGACGACGCTGTCGAGTTCCTCAGCCTCCTGACCGCGATCCGCCATCTGCCGGAGCGGCACGTGTCGGACCCGGCGCTCCGCGCCGAACGCGCCCGCGAAAAGGAGGTGATCAAGCGGCGGCTGGCGGCGCTCGGCGCCAGGTCACCGCAGGTCCGGGGGCACATCGCACAGGCCGTCGAGATCCTCAACGGCCGGCCCGGCGACCCGCACAGCTTCGACGGGCTCGATACCCTGCTGGCGGCGCAGTCGTACCGCCTCGCCCACTGGCGCGTCGCGGCGGAGGAGATCAACTACCGGCGCTTCTTCGACATCAACGAGCTCGCGGCCATCCGGATGGAGGACGAGGTCGTGTTCGACCGCGTGCACGCGCTCGTCTTCGACCTGGTCGCCCGCGGCGCCCTGGATGGCCTCCGGATCGATCACGTCCACAGCCTCTACGACCCGGGCAACTATCTCAAGCGCGTGCAGCAGCGCGCCCGCGACATCCGCCCCGATCTCTGCAGAAACGAGGAATACCTCCTCTACCAGACGCTCGTCGGGTCGTGGCCGCTCGCGCCGATGGGCGCGGCCGCGGAGCGGGAGTACTGCGACCGCATCGTCGCGTACATGCACAAGGCGATGCGCGAGGCGAAGATGTTCACGAACTGGATCACCCCGAGCGAGCGGCACGAGCAGGCGATGACGCGCTTCATCGAGACGGTGCTCGCGCCCGACAACCGCGCCTTCCGGGACGACTTCCTCCAGTTCGAGCGGCGGGTGGCGCGCTACGGCATTTACAACTCGCTGGCGCAGCTGGCGCTGAAGATCGGCGCGCCCGGCGTGCCCGATTTCTATCAGGGGACGGAGATCTGGGACTTCTCGCTCGTCGATCCCGACAACCGCCGTCCGGTCGACTACGCGCGGCGAGGCGAGCTCCTGCAGGAGCTCGAGACCACGGTCGCCCTGGACGGACCCGCCGCGACGGCCGCGCGGCTGATGGCGAACCCCGGCGACGACCGGCTCAAGCTCTACACGACGAGTACGCTCCTCCGCTTCCGGCGGGGGCGTCTGGCAATCTTCCAGCGCGGCGGCTACGATCCTCTCAGGAGTGAAGGGGCCCGCCGCGAGCACGTGTTTGCGTTCGCGCGCGCGCACGGCGCGCAGCTGGTCGTGATTGCCGTGCCACGCCTCGTTGCCACGCTCGTTCCCGACGCAGACGTCCCGCCGCTTGGCGAACGCGTCTGGGGCGACACGTCGATCGAGCTGCGCCCCGGCGGTCCGGCGGCGTATCGCCACGCGCTCACCGGCGACTGCGTGCGGGCGCGGGAGGACGGCGGCCGCGTGCGCGTGGCGGCGGCGGAGGTATTCGCGCAGTTTCCGGTCGCGTTTCTCGAGGCTCTCTAAGGTGGCGTGGGCGTTCATCATCGGACTCCTGGTTCTCTGGGTGCTGCTTGTCATCCTGTTCACGCCGCGGATCGACTACCGCGTCACGACGCCGCTCCGGCCCGACAGCGAAGAGTTCCTCCAGGTCCTCCAGGCGACCTGCCAGGCCACCGTCCACGCCCACAATCGCGTGGAGATCCTGACCAACGGCGCGCAGTTCTACCCCGCGATGCGCGACGCCATCCTGCAGGGGCAGGCATCGGTCCACCTCGAGGCGTACATCTTTCAGCGGGGCGAGGCGGCCGACATGCTGATCGGCGCGATGGTGGCACGCGCGCGCGAGGGGGTCGAGGTGCGCCTGGTGCTCGACTCGATCGGGAGCGCCAGGCTGGGACGGGCGCGGGCGCGGCGGCTGCGTGAGGCGGGGTGCCGGCTGTATTTCTATCAGCCGATCAGCTGGTACCGGATCCACCGGCTGAACAACCGCACGCACCGCGAGCTGCTGATCGTCGACGGCCGCATCGCCTTCACCGGCGGCGCCGGCGTGGCCGACTGGTGGTTCCGGGCCGACGACGGACAGCCCGCCTGGCGCGACACGATGGTTCGCATCGACGGGCCGATCGTCAGCGCGCTGCAGGGGGTGTTCGCTGAGAACTGGCTCGCCTGCAGCGGCGAGATCCTGACCTCGGCGCGCGACTGGCCGGATCTGGAGCCTGCCGGGTCGACCGAGGCGATGCTCGTCAAGAGCTCGCCGTCCGATCGCGCCACCTCATCGCGCGTGGTCTTCCAGATGCTCGTCGAGGGCGCCGTCTCCGAAATCGACATCAGCACGCCGTACTTCCTGCCCGACCGCGCGCTGCGCCGCGCGCTCGCCCGCGCCGCCCAGCGCGGCGTGCGCGTACGGGTGGTCGTCCCCGGGCCGCTCACCGATCAGCGGCTCGTACGGCTCGCCAGCCGGCGAATGTACGGCGAACTGCTCGAGGCCGGCGTCCGCATCTACGAGTACCGCTCCGCCATGACACACGTGAAGGTGCTCCTCGTCGACGGGACGTGGGCCGTCATCGGCACCACGAACATCGACAACCGCTCGTTCGAGCACAACGACGAAGTCAACGTGGCGTTCCGCGAGGCGGCGGTCACCACCCGGTTGCAGCGCGATTTCGAGGCCGACCTTGCCGCCAGCAACGAAGTGACCTGCGAGCGCTGGCAGCGGCGCTCCCGCCTGGAGAAGCTCGTGGGCCCTGTCTGCTGGATTCTGGAACGTCAGCAGTAGCTAGCTGGTAGCTGGTAGCCGGTAGCCGGTAGCTGGTAGCTGGTAGCTGGTAGCTGGTAGCCGGTAGCTGGTAGCTGGTAGCCGGTAGCCGGTAGCTGGTAGCCGGTAGCCGGTAGCCGGTAGCCGGTAGCTGGTAGCCGGTCGCTGGTCGCCGGTCGCTGGTCGCTGCAGCCACCGTCCGGCTACTAGGAGCCTTGAACCGAGTAATTCTGAGTACTTGAGTCAAGTTTTTCACGCGACAAGTCGCACCTCCTGGAGAAACGTTGTGAGCGCGGCATCGAGGCGCTCCAGTGCGTGCAGGCCACGACG
>JACPTI010000010.1 GCA_016192845.1 Acidobacteriota bacterium | reverse complement strand
TGCCCGGGGACAACACGACCATTACGGCGGAGCTGATTACGCCGGTGGCGGTCGAGAAGGGGAGCCGGTTCGCCATCCGCGAGGGCGGCCGGACCGTGGGCGCGGGCACCATCACGGAGATTCTCGAATGAGGCTTTGGGCTGTGGACTTCGGGCTGTGGCCAAAGCCGAAAGCCTGAAGCCAGAAGCCGACGGGATACAGCAATGGCAATGTTCAGCGACAAGATTCGAATCCGCCTCAAGGCGTACGACTCGCGGATTCTCGACCAGTCGACCGGCGAGATCGTCGAGACCGCCAAACGCACGGGCGCGCAGCTGGCCGGTCCGATTCCGCTGCCGACCTCGAAGAACCGGTGGACGGTCCTCCGCTCGCCTCATGTCGACAAGAAGTCGCGCGAGCAGTTCGAGATCCGGACGCACAAGCGCCTGATCGACATCTTCGAGCCGACGCCGCAGACCGTCGACGCGCTGATGAAGCTCGATCTGCCGGCGGGCGTCGACGTCGAGATCAAGGCGTTCGGCAAGGAACACGGGAAGTAGGGCTTTGGGCTTCAGGCTTTTGGCTTCGGCCCATGGCCGAAAGCCCAGAGCCTGGAGCCGAAAGGTTCAGGGATGGTGACAGGATTGATTGGCAGAAAAGTCGGGATGACGCAGCTGTTCGACGTGGACGGCACCGTCCACCCGGCCACGGTGCTCAAGGCCGGACCGTGCGTTGTGGCGCAGGTGAAGACCGCCGATCGGGACGGCTACGAGGCCGTGCAGCTCGGACTCGTCGACGCGAAGGCGGGCAAGGAGAACAAGCCGACCGCCGGACACTTCAAGAAGGCGGGTGTGCCCCCGACGCGCATCCGGCGCGAGGTGCGGCTCAAGGCGGGCGGCGAGGCGCCGAAGGCGGGCGACCAGGTCACCGTGGCGATCTTCGCCGACGGCGAGCGCGTCGACGTGATCGGCACGAGCCGCGGCAAGGGCTTTCAGGGGGTCGTCAAGCGGCACCACTTCCGCGGCGGCCGGGCGACGCACGGCTCGATGTTCCACCGCGCGCCCGGGTCGATCGGCGCGTCATCGTATCCCTCGCGCGTCGTCAAGGGAATGCGCATGGCCGGGCACATGGGCAGCGCCCGCACGACGGTGCGCAACCTGAAGGTGATCCGGGTCGACGCGGACAACCATCTGCTGCTCGTCGAGGGCGCGGTGCCGGGCGGCCCGAACAGTGTGGTCGTGATCCGCAAGGCGGTGGCCGCCAAGCCGGTGAAGGTGGCGCAGGCCGAGCCGGCGAAGAAGAAGGGCAAGAAGTAGTAAGCAGTAGGCAGTAGGCAGTAGGCAGAGACGGGCCATGACTGTTGATGTAGTGAACGCGCAGAACGAAAAGGTCGGCTCGTTCGAGCTGCGGGACGAGGTGTTCGGCGGAAGGATCAAGACGGATCTGATCCACGAGTCCGTCGTCCGGGCCAACGCGGCCGATCGGCGCGGCACCCACGCCACGAAGACCCGGGCGCTCGTCAGCGGCAGCGGCAAGAAGCCGTGGCGGCAGAAGGGCACGGGCCGGGCGCGCGTCGGCGAGATCCGCAACCCGCTGTGGCGGAAGGGGGGGACCGTCTTCGGGCCGCAGCCGCGCAGCTATGAGTATCAGCTCCCGAAGAAGGTGGAAAAGGGGGCGCTGCGGGCGGCGCTCGCCCAGAAGCTCCGCGACCAGCAGGTCGTGGTGGTCGACGCGCTGACCGTGAGCGAGATCAAGACGAAGGCGGCCGCGGAGATGCTCAGGCGGCTCGGCGTGGAGGGCAAGACGCTGCTCGTCGACGTCAAGCCCGAGGACAAGCTGGCGCTGTCGGTGCGCAACATCGAAGGCGTGCGGCTCGTCGCGAGCAACCGCGTGAGCGCGCGCGACGTGATGGACACGCGGCGCGTCGTGCTGACGCGCGCGGCGCTCGAGAAGCTCCAGGAAGCGCTGGGGTAAACCACGAAGACACGAAGATCACGAAGGACACGAGTGAAAAAGAAATTTTCGTGACCTTCGAGACCTTCGTGGCCTTCGTGGTCTGAAGGGGATGTTATGAAGCTAACGGATGTGATCCGGCGGCCGATCATCACCGAGAAGACGACGATCCTCCGCGAGGATGGGCGGACGATCGTGTTCCAGGTGGCGATCGACGCCAACAAGATCGACATCAAGCGCGCCGTCGAGGAGCTGCTCGGATCGAAGGTCGAGAGCGTCCGCACCTCGGTCGCGCACGGCAAGATGAGGCGCCAGGGCCGCTACGTCGGCCGGCGCTCGGATTGGAAGAAGGCGTACGTGAAGCTGCGGGAAGGCGAGAAGATGCCGGAATTCTTGCAGGGGGCCTAAAGGCTAGTTGGTAGCCGGTAGCTGGTAGCAGCGCTACCGGCTACCGCCTACCAGCTACGGCTAGTTGGTAGCCGGTAGCCTGTAGCTGGTAGCGAGTGCTACCGGCTACCGCCTACCAGCTACGGGCTAGAGGGAACGAATATGCCGATTCGCAAGTACAACCCGACGTCGCCCGGCTCGCGGTTTCAGACCGTCCAGACGTTCGACGACCTCACGACGGACGAGCCGTACCGGCCGCTGACGGAGCCGCTGCACCGGTCGGGCGGCCGCAACAACCGCGGCGAGCTGACGTCCTGGTGGCGCGGCGGGGGCCACAAGCGGCTCTACCGGATCATCGACTTCAAGCGGGACAAGAAGAACATCCCCGGGAAGGTGTCGACGATCGAGTACGACCCGAACCGCTCGGCGCGGATCGCGCTGATCACGTACGCCGACGGCGAGAAGCGCTACATTCTGCAGCCGGTGGGGATGAAGGTGGGCGACACGGTCATCGCGGGCGACAGCGTCGACATCCTGCCGGGCAACTGCCTGCCGCTCAAGAACATCCCGCTCGGCACCATGATTCACAACGTCGAGCTGAAGCCGGGCAAGGGCGGGCAGATCGCGCGGAGCGCCGGCTCGTCGGTACAGCTCATCGCGCGCGAGGGGCAGTACGCGTCGGTGAAGATGCCCTCGGGCGAGATCCGGAAGATCAACATCGAGTGCGTCGCGACGATCGGCCAGGTCGGCAACCTCGATCACGAGAACGTGTCGATCGGCAAGGCGGGCCGCAGCCGCTGGCTGGGCAAGCGGCCGCACGTGCGCGGCGTCGCGATGAACCCGGTGGATCACCCGCTGGGGGGCGGTGAAGGGAAGACCTCGGGCGGACGCCACCCGGTGTCGCCGTGGGGCCAGCCGACCAAGGGGTACAAGACGCGGCGGCGCAAGGACAGCGACCGCTTCATCGTCCAGCGGAGGAGGAAGTAGTAGGCAGTAGGCAGTGGGCAGTGGGGCAGTGGGGGCGGCTCTTGCTGCCTACTGCCTACCGCCTACTGTGAACTACAAGGATCAGAGATGAGCCGTTCACTGAAGAAGGGGCCGTTCGTCGACACCTCGCTCCTGGAGAAGGTCGAGGCGATGAACCGGGCCAATGAGAAAAAGGTCATCAAGACGTGGTCGCGCCGGTCGACGGTGATCCCGGAGATGGTCGGCCACACCATGGCGGTGCACAACGGGAAGAAGTTCATCCCGGTGTACGTCACCGAGAACATGGTGGGCCACAAGCTCGGCGAGTTCGCGCCGACGCGCGCCTTCAAGGGACACACGACGAAAACGGAGAAGGCCGCGGCGGCGGCCGCCGCGGCGCCGGCCGGCCCGGCGGGCGCCGGCGCGGGTGCGGGTGCCGGTGCGGTCGGCGGCGGAGGAGCGAAGCCGTGATCGAGGCGCAGGCAACCGCGCGCGGCATCCGCACCTCCGCCCAGAAGGCGGGGCTCGTCTGCGCGCTGATTCGCGGCAAGGGCGTGAACCAGGCGCTCGCGACGCTCCAGTACACGCGGAAGACGATCGCGCGGGAACTGGCCAAGGTGCTGCGGTCGGCCGTGGCGAACGCGCAGCAGAAGGAAGGGTTCGGCGGCGACGTCGAGCGGCTGTACGTGTCGGCGTGCTACGCGAACCAGGGGCCGTCGATGAAGCGCGTGCGGCCGGCGCCCATGGGCCGGGCGTTCCGGATCACGAAGCGGACGGCGCACCTCACCGTGCGCGTCGCCGAGCGGCCGCTGCAGATCGCGCGCGTGGCCGAGGAGAGCGACGCGGCGCCTCGACAGGCTCGGGGCGAGGCGAAGAAGCCGGCGCGCGCAAAACGCAGTAGGCAGTAGGCAGTAGGCGATCGGCAGTAGGAAGCGGGCAGTTTCACTGTGAACTGCCTACGGCCTACTGCGAACTTGAAAGAGGCAGATTGTGGGCCAGAAGGTTCACCCGTACGGATTCCGGCTCGGTTTCAACAAGACCTGGCGGTCGCGCTGGTACTCCGACCGCGACTACGCGAAGCTGCTGCACGAGGACCTCGCGCTCCGGCAGGACCTCAAGAAGCGCTTCTCGCACGCGGGCGTGTCGCGGATCGAGACCGAGCGCGCGGCCAACAAGCTGAAGATCGACATCTACACGTCCCGGCCCGGCATCATCATCGGCCGGAAGGGGACCGAGGTCGACAAGCTGAAGCAAGAGATCCAAAAGCGGACCAGCCGCGAGGTCTTCATCAACATTCAGGAGATCCAGAAGCCGGAGCTCGAGGCGCAGCTCATCGCCGAGTCGGTCGCCATGCAGCTCGAGAAGCGCGTGGCGTTCCGCCGCGCGATGCGCAAGGCGGTGGAGTCGGCGCTGCGCTTCGGCGCGCGCGGCATCAAGGTGCGCGTCTCGGGCCGGCTGAACGGCGCCGAGATCGCGCGCTCCGAGTGGTACCTGCACGGGCAGCTGCCGCTCCAGACGCTGCGCGCCGACATCGACTACGGCTTCGCCGAGGCCAACACGACGTACGGCCAGATCGGCGTGAAGGTGTGGCTCTACAAGGGCGAGCGGCTGGTGCCGCGCGCCGGGCGCGACGAGGAATATCGCGACCGGGCGCCGCGCCGCGCCGCCGCGCGGGCCTGACAGATTGAACCACGAAGACCACGAAATTCACGAAGGACACGAAATCTAGAAAAGCTCTTCGTGACCTTCGAGACCTTCGTGAACTTCGTGGTTAGAGGGTAGCGAACGATGTTGATGCCCAAGAAGGTCAAGTACCGGAAGCAGCAGCGCGGGCGGATGACCGGCAAGGCGTGGCGCGGGGCGGACGTGTCGTTCGGCGACTACGGCCTGAAGGCGATGGAGCCGTGCTGGCTGACCGACCGCCAGATCGAGGCGGCGCGCGTGGCGATGACGCGCTTCATCAAGCGCGGCGGCAAGATCTGGGTGCGCGTCTTTCCCGACAAGCCGATCACGAAGAAGCCGCAGGAAACGCGCATGGGCAAGGGGAAGGGGGCGCCCGAGCAGTGGGTCTGCGTGATCCGGCCGGGGCGCATCATGTTCGAGATGGAAGGCGTCACCGAGGCGGAGGCGCGCCAGGCGATGTCGCGCGCGGCGGCCAAGCTGCCGATCAAGACGAAGTTCGCCACGCGCTTCGCGCAGGAGACGATGTCGTGAAGCCCGCCGAGATTCGCGAGCTGACGGTCGACGACCTGCGCGCCCGCGTCAGGGACCTGGACGACCAGCTGTTCCGGCTGCGCATCCAGAAGGCGATGGGCACGCTGGAGGCGCCGACCAAGGTGCGGCAGGTCCGCCGCGACCTGGCGCGCATGAAGACGATTCTGCAGGAGAAGGAACGGCAGACGGCATGAGCGTCAAATCACAGCTGACCGGCACCGTGGTCAGCGACACGATGGAGAAAACGGTGGTCGTCGCCGTCGAGCGGCAGGTGCGTCATCCCCTGTACGGGAAGAGCCAGCGCAAGACCTCGACGTTCATGGCGCACAACGAGCACAACGAGGCGAAGATCGGCGACACGGTCGTCATCGCCGAGTCGCGGCCGCTCAGCCGGCGCAAGCGCTGGGTCGTGACGCGCGTGGTCGCCAGGGCACAGGAGATCTAGGCCATGATTCAGATGCGGTCTATTCTCGACGTGGCCGACAACTCGGGCGCCCGGAAGATTGCCGTCATCAACCCGATCGGCGGCTCCGCGGGACGCTACGCGCGGCTCGGCGACATCGTGACGGCGTCGGTCAAGGAAGCCGCGCCCGACGGGACGATCAAGAAGGGGCAGGTGGTCAAGGCGGTCATCGTGCGGACGGTCAAGGAGCACCGGCGGCGCGACGGCAGCTACATCCGCTTCGACCGCAACGCGGCGGTGCTCATCAACGACCAGCACGAGCCGATCGGCACCCGTGTGTTCGGGCCTGTGGCCCGCGAGCTGCGCGAGCGCCGCTTCATGAAGATCATCTCGCTCGCGCCGGAGGTGCTGTAGGCGATGTCGAGACTGCAGACCCCGGTTCGGAAGAACGACACCGTGATCGTCACGGTGGGCAAGGATCACGGCAAGCGGGGGCGCGTGCTGCGGGTGCTGCCGGAGAAGAACCGCCTCATCGTCGAGGGCGTGAACATCGTCAAGCGGCACACGCGGCCCAACCCGCAGCGCAACATCAAGGGCGGGATCGTCGAGCGCGAAGCGGCGCTCCACGCCAGCAACGTGCAGCTCGTGTGCCCCGAGTGCGGCCAGATGACCCGCGTGGGGCGCCGGATCCTGAACGACGGGCGGAAGGTCCGGATCTGCCGCAAGTGCGAGGGAGTGGTCGACAAATGAGCCGCCTGAAGGACCGGTACCAGAAGGAAGTCACGCCGGCGCTCAGGAAGGAGTTCGGCTACAAGAACGTGATGGCGATCCCGAAGATCGAGAAGATCGTCGTCAACATGGGACTCGGCGAGGCGACGCAGAACGCGAAGGTCGCCGAAACCGGCGCCGACGAGCTCGGGCGCGTCACGGGCCAGAAGGCGGTCGTGCGCCGCGCCAGCAAGTCGATCGCGCAGTTCAAGCTGCGCCAGGGAATGCCGGTCGGCGCGATGGTCACGCTCCGGGGCAAGCGGATGTACGAGTTCCTCGATCGGCTGATCAGCATCGCGCTGCCGCGCGTGCGCGACTTCCGTGGCGTGTCGCCGAAGGGGTTCGACGGCCGCGGCAACTACACGCTGGGGCTGCGCGACCAGCTGATCTTCCCGGAAATCGACTACATGAAGGTCGACAAGGCGCGCGGCATGAACGTGTCGGTGGTCACCACCGCGAAGACGGACGAGGAGGCGCGGAAGCTTCTTCAGCTGATGGGGATGCCGTTTCGGGCGAACTAGCAGGAGTTAGGAACAAGGATCAACAGAATGGCAACGACTGCAAAGATGGCGAAAGAGCTCAAGCCGCCGAAGTACCGCATCCGGCTGCGCAACCGCTGCAAGCTGTGCGGCCGGCCGCGCGGCTTCCTGCGCAAGTTCTCGATGTGCCGGCTCTGCTTCCGCCGGCTGGCGCTCGAAGGCGATGTTACCGGCGTCATCAAGAGCTCGTGGTAAGGACAGGAGCTATGAACGATCCCATTTCCGACATGCTGACGCGCATCCGCAACGCCGTGGCCGCCAAGCACACGCGTGTGGATATGCCGGCAAGCAAGCTGAAGGCGGAGATCGCGCGCATCCTCCAGGACGAGGGATACATCCAGGGATTCAGCGTGATCGAGGAGCCGCCGCAGAAGGCCGGACGGCAGCCGCGGCAGATCATCCGCGTCTTCCTGAAGTACGGCCCGAAGGGTGAACGGGTCATCAGCGGCATCGAACGCATCAGCCGCCCCGGCCGCCGCGTCTACCTGGGCGTCCAGGACGTGCCGACCGTGCTCGGGGGGCTCGGCACGAGCATCCTGACGACTTCGCGCGGGGTGATGAGCGGCCGCGCCGCCCGCAAGGCCGGCGTCGGCGGCGAGGTTCTCTGTAACGTGTGGTAGGGCTTCAGGCCTTGGGCCATGGGCTTTGGGCACTCCAGAGCCCAAAGTCCAAAGCCCCATGCCGACTGGGTTGTTTGCTATGTCTCGAATTGGTAACAAGCCGATCCCGATTCCGAAGGGCGTCACCGTGAAGATTGCGCCCGGCGCGGTCGAGGTGCAGGGCCCGAAGGGGAAGCTCCGGCAGGCGCTGCCGCCCGGCATCCTCTTCGCGCAGGAGAATGGCAGCCTCGTGGCAAAGCGGCAGCGCGAGGACGATGGGCTGCGGAAGTTCCACGGGCTGGCGCGCAGCCTCGTGGCCAACGCGGTGACCGGCGTGACCGAGGGCTTCAAGAAGGAGCTGGACATCGTCGGCATCGGCTACCGCGCGGAGCTGAAGGGGAAGCAGGTGCACTTCGCGCTCGGCTACTCGCACCCGATTGTCTTTGACATCCCCAATGGGATCGACATTGCGATCGAGAAGCAGACGCACATCACGGTGACCGGCGCGGACCGCCAGCTCGTGGGGCAGGTGGCCGCCGTGATCCGCCGGATGCGCAAGCCGGACCCGTACAAGCAGAAGGGGGTCCGCTACACGGGTGAGGTGCTCAAGAAGAAGGTCGGGAAGACCGGAGCGTAGGCGTTGGGCGTTGGACTTTAGGCTTTGGCCAACGCCCAAAGCCCAGAGCCTGAAGCCGACAGGGATCGACGATGAAGATCAAGACGAAGGAAGATCGCCGCACCCGGATCAAGTACCGGATCCGCAAGCGCGTGCGGGGCACGGAGGCGCGGCCGCGGCTGACGGTATACCGCAGCCTCGCGCACATCTACGTGCAGGTCGTCGACGACATGACCGGCCGGACGATTGCGTCGGCGTCGAGCGTCGAGCCGGCCCTCAAGGGGACGCTCGGCACACAGGCGAACGGCGGCAACGTGGCCGGCGCGCAGGTCGTCGGCAAGACGATCGCCGGGCGGCTGCGCGACAAGGGGATCACGCGGGTGGTGTTCGACCGTAACGGGTTCCTGTATCACGGGCGCGTCAAGGCCGTGGCCGACGCGGCGCGCGAAGCCGGTCTGGAGTTCTGACGTGGGAATGATGAACAGGACGCGCGAGAAGATCGACGCGTCCCAGCTCGAAATCAAGGACACGGTCGTCTCCATCAACCGTGTCACCAAAGTGGTCAAGGGCGGCAAGAACCTGAGCTTCAGCGCCCTGGTGGTGGTCGGCGACGGTCACGGCGTGGTCGGCTTCGGGGTCGGCAAGGCGAAGGAAGTGCCGTCGGCCATCAAGAAGGGAATCGAGGCCGCGAAGAAGAGCCTGATCCGCGTGCCGCTCAAGGGGACCACGATCCCGCACCAGGTCGTCGGCCGGTTCGGCTCCGGCAGCGTGCTGCTGAAGCCGGCGCCGGAGGGGACGGGGCTCATCGCGGGGGGCGCGGTGCGCGCGGTGGTGGAGTCGGCCGGCATCCAGAACGTCCTGACCAAATCGCTCGGGTCGGCCAACCCGCACAACGTGGTGCGCGCGACCTTTGCCGGGCTGATGGCGCTGAAGGACCCGTCGCAGGTGGCGCGCTTCCGCGGCAAGGAAGAAGCGGATCTCGTGGGCGCCTAGCGCCCAGAACCGGGAACTCGGAACGATGGCGAAGAAAACCGCTGCCACACAGACGCCGAAGCGTCTCAAGGTGACGCTGGTCAGGAGTACGATCGGCTTCAACCGGACGCAGGCGAAGACGGTCGAGGGGATGGGGCTGCGCCGGCTCCGCCACACGGTGGAGCTGCCGGACACGCCGGCGACGCGCGGCATGATTCACAAGGTGCGGCACCTGGTGACGGTCGAGGAGTAAGAACCACGAAGAACACGAAATTCACGAAGCACACGAAAAACCAAATATGGTTCGTGATCTTCGCCACCTTCGTGACCTTCGTGGTTAGCCGGAGTTAACGATGGATCTCAGCAATCTCAAACCGGCCGAGCGGTCGAAGTTCCCGCGCAAGCGCGTGGGGCGGGGCCCGGGATCGGGCATCGGGACGCAGGCCGGCCGCGGCCACAAGGGAGCGAAGTCGCGCTCCGGCTTCAAGTTCAAGCGCGGCTTCGAAGGCGGGCAGATGCCGCTGCACCGGCGCGTGCCGAAGCGTGGCTTCCACAACGAGTTCCGCACGGAGTACGCCGTCGTGAACCTCGACACGCTGGCCGAGCGCTTCGACGCGGGGACCGTGATCACGCCGGAGCTGCTGCGCGAGCAGGGGCTCGTCCGCAGCCGGCATCAGCGGATCAAGGTGCTGGCGCGCGGCGACATTGCCAAGAACCTGACGGTTCGCGCGCACAAGTTCAGCGGCAAGGCGGCGGAGAAGATCGCCGCGGCCGGCGGCGCCGCCGAGGTGTTGACGTAAGGGGCGGACCGTCCGCTTCCGCTGAAGCTACGGCGGACGACCGTGGCCTTGGCGAAGGTGGTCGGGTCTGCCAGGATAGAACGATGGACAACCCGCTCAAGAACCTGTGGGCCGTCACGGACCTGCGCAACCGCGTGCTGTTCACGCTGGCGATGCTCGGCGTGTACCGCGTCGGCGGCGTGATCCCGACGCCCGGGGTCAACACCGAGGCGCTGGCGATCCTGGCCGAGCAGACCCAGAACACGATGTTCGGGCTGTACAACATGTTCTCCGGCGGCAACCTGTCGCAGATGACGATCTTCGCGCTCGGCGTCATGCCGTACATCAGCGCGTCGATCATCCTGCAGCTGCTGACGGTCGTCTGGCCGACCCTCGAGCGGCTCTCGAAGGAGGGCGAGCTCGGGCGCCGCAAGATCACCCAGTACACGCGCTACCTCACGCTCGCGCTGTCGATCGTGCAGTCGCTCGGCATCGCGTTCTTCCTCGAGCGCCAGACGCAGATCGCCGGCGGCCTTCCGCTCGTGTTCGACCCGGGCTGGGGCTTCCGCTTCATGTGCGTGCTCACGATGACGACCGGCACGATGTTCGTCATGTGGCTGGGCGAGCAGATCACCGAGCGCGGCGTCGGCAACGGCATGTCGCTCATCATCTTCGCCGGCATCGTCGTGGGTCTGCCGTCGGCCGTGCTGACCACGGTCGACCAGATGCGGACCGGGCAGATGAGCCTGCTGCGGATCGTGTTCCTGAGCGTGATGATGGTGGCGGTCGTCGCCGCGATCGTCTTCGTCGAGCGCGGCCATCGCCGGATCACGGTGCAGTACGCCAAGCGCGTCGTCGGACGCCGGCAGTACGGCGGCGCGAGCACGCACATCCCGCTGAAGGTCAACACCGGAGGCGTCATCCCGGTGATCTTCGCCTCGTCCATCCTCGCGTTCCCGGCGACGGTGGCGATGATGTTCGAGAGCGGCACCTGGGGGCGCGCGGTTGCCGACCAGCTGGCGTACGGCATGCCGCTCTACAACCTCCTGTACGTTGTCGGCATCATCTTCTTCTGCTATTTCTACACGGCGATCATCTTCAATCCCGATGACGTCGCCGAGAACATGCGGAAGTACGGCGGCTTCATCCCGGGCATCCGGCCGGGCAAGCGGACCGCGGAGTACATCGACACCATCCTGGCGCGGCTGACGCTGGTGGGCGCGCTCTATCTGGCGTGCGTAGCGCTCCTGCCGGAGTTCCTGCTCACCGGCTTCCGCGTGGCGCCGATTCCGTTCATCGGCGAGCAGCTCGACGCGATGCTCCCCACGTGGTTCACGCAGGGCGCCGGCGTCACGTTCTACTTCGGAGGCACGTCGCTGCTCATCGTCGTCGGCGTGGCGATGGACACCGTCAATCAGGTGGAGTCGCAGCTCATCATGCGGCACTACGACGGCTTCATGAAGAAGACGCGGATCCGCGGCCGCCGCGGCTAGCCGATGGGGCTCAACGTCATCATGCTGGGCCCGCCGGGCGCCGGCAAAGGTACGCAGGCCGAGCGGCTCGCCGCGCAGCGCGGCCTTCCGAAGATTTCGACGGGCGATATGCTCCGCGACGCCGTCAAGCGGGGGCTGCCGCTGGCGCTCAAAGCCAGGGAGGAGATGGACCGAGGCGAGCTCGTCGACGATCAGACGATGATCAACATCATCCGGGAGCGGCTGAGCCGCGCCGACACCGACGCCGGATTCGTGCTCGATGGATTTCCGCGGACGGTCTTCCAGGGGCGGGAGCTGGATGCGATTATGGAGGATCGCGGCAAAGGTCCGCTCGTCGTCATCGACATCGCGGTGCCGGAGGAGGAGCTCGTCCGGCGGCTGGCGGCGCGGCGCATCTGTTCCAGTTGCGGCATGAACGCCGAGCCGACCGACGAGGCCGCCGGCGTGTGCCGGCGCTGCGGCGGCACGCTCGTCCACCGCGCCGACGACAACGAGTGCGTCGTGCGGGAACGGCTGCGCGTGTACGCGGAACAGACGAAGCCGGTCGTCGATTACTACCGCGGGCGGCCGACGTTCCGGACCGTCAACGGCGCGCAGCCGCCAGACCGGGTGGCCGAGGAGCTGGAGGCGACGATCGCCGACGCGGCGCGCGCGGGCGCCAGCTTCTCGCTGGGGGCGCAGAGGTAGGCGGGCCGATGATCGTCTGCCGATCGAAGGCCGAAATCGCGAAGCTGCGGCGGGTCAATCAGCTCGTCGCGCGGATTCTGGCCGAGATCCGGCGGATGGCGGTCCCCGGGGCGACGACCAGGGAGATCAACACGTCGGCCGAGACGCGCGTCCGCGAGGCGGGCGCGGTGCCGGCGTTCAAGGGGTATCACGGGTACCCGGCCACCGTGTGCGCGTCGATCAACGAGCAGGTGGTGCACGGGATCCCGTCGAACCGCCGCCTGGCCGACGGCGACGTCCTCTCGATCGACATGGGGGCGAAGCTGGACGGCTTCTACGGCGACTGTGCGGTGACGGTGCCCGTCGGGCGCGTATCCCCTGAAGCCGAGCGACTCCTTCGCGTCACGGAGGAGGCGCTGTTCCACGGCATCGAGGCGGTGCGGCCGGGCGCGCGGATCTCGGATATCGGCGCCGCCGTACAGCGCCACGTCGAGGCGCACGGCTTTTCGGTCGTCCGGGAGTTCGTCGGGCACGGCATCGGGACCGCGCTGCACGAGGAGCCGCAGATCGCCAACTACGGCCCCGGCGGTCGCGGGCCGCGGCTGGCCGAGGGGATGGTGCTCGCGATCGAGCCGATGGTGAACCTCGGTGGCGCGGGCGTGAAGGTGCTGGGCGACGGCTGGACCGCGGTGACGCGCGACGGAAGCCTGTCGGCCCACTTCGAGCACACGGTGGTCGTCACGCCCGAGGGGTGCGAGATCCTGACGTTGCTCGAGGACGACGCGGCGCGGGCGCGCGAGCTGATGGGCGCGGCGGTTCAAAACAATTGGTGATTTGTGATTCGTGATTTGTGATTTCGGGTACGACGATGGAGAAATCGCAAATCACGAATCGACAATCACCAATGATTGAAGGGGTCGTCGAGGCGCAGCTGCCGAGCGGCCTCTACCGGGTCTCGGTCGACGGCAGCCGGGCGGTCACGGCGCACGTCGGCGGCGGCCTGGAGCGGAACTTCATCCGGCTGCTCGTCGGCGACCGGGTGGTCGTGGAACTGACGGCGCGCGATCTGACGCGCGGCCGGATCGTCAAGGTAGTAGGCAGTAGGCAGTAGGCGGTTGGCAGTATGCGATAGGAGGAGTCAGGCAGTCGGCAGTCGGGTTTAGGCGTCGTGAACTGCCTACTGCCTACTGCCTACTGCCTACTGTGAACTACGTATGAAAGTACGAGCGTCGGTGAAGCGGATTTGCGACAAGTGCAAGATCGTGCGGCGGCGGGGGGTCGTGCGCGTGATCTGCACGAACTCGAAGCACAAGCAGAGGCAGGGATAACCGATGGCACGCATCGCAGGCATCGATCTGCCGCGCACCAAGCGGATCGAGATCGGGCTGACGTATATCTACGGGATCGGCCGGAAGCGGTCGAACGACATCCTCGCGTCCGCGGGCGTGAGCCCGGACGTACGCGTCAAGGACCTGTCGGAAGAGGACGTGCGGAAGATCAGCCGCGTGATCGAAGAGGTGAGCGGCGTCGAGGGCGACCTCCGCAAGGAGGTCTCGATGAACATCAAGCGGCTGATGGAGATCGGCTGCTACCGCGGCCTTCGGCACCGGCGCAACCTGCCGGTGCGCGGCCAGCGGACGCGCACCAACGCGCGGACGCGGAAGGGCCCGCGCAAGGGCGCGATCGCGAAGAAGAAGACGGTGTAACCGATGGCAAAAACTGATCCGGCAGCAGCAGCGGCGCCCTCCGGCGCCGAGAAGAAGGCCGAGGCCCCCAAGAAGCCCCGCAAGACGTTCAAGAAGCGCGGCGAGAAGCGCGTGGTGCACCACGGCTACGTGCACATCCACGCCTCGTTCAACAACACGCACGTCACGATCACCGACACCGAGGGGCACGTGATCGCGTGGTCGAGCGCGGGCGGCATCGGCTTCAAGGGGTCGCGCAAGGGGACGCCGTTTGCCGCGACGCAGGCGGCCATTGCCGCCGGCAACGCGGCCAAGAACTACGGCCTGCGGACCGCCGAGGTGCGCGTGAAGGGGCCGGGGTCCGGGCGCGAGTCGGCGATCCGGGCGCTGCAGACGGTCGGCATCGAGGTGAAGTCGATCCGCGACGTCACGCCGATTCCGCACAACGGCTGCCGCCCCACGAAGAAGAGAAGGGTGTAAATCGATGGCGAGATACATTGGCCCCGTCTGCCGCCTGTGCCGCCGGGAGGCGATGAAGCTGTTTCTCAAGGGCGAGCGCTGCTACACGGAGAAGTGCGCGATCGAGAAGCGCAACTTCGCCCCTGGGCAGCACGGCAAGGCGCGGAGGTCGAAGCTGGCCGGCTACGGCGTGCAGCTGCGCGAGAAGCAGAAGGTCAAGCGCATCTACGGGGTGCTCGAGGACCAGTTCCGCCGCTACTTCGAGCAGGCGGAGCGGACGCGCGGGATCACCGGCGAGACGCTGCTGCAGCTGCTCGAGCGGCGGCTCGACAACGTGGCGTACCGGCTCGGCCTGGCGACCTCGCGGCCGCAGGCGCGGCAGCTCGTGCGGCACGGCCATTTCACCGTGAACGGCCGCAAGGTGAACATCCCGTCGTACTCGGTGAAGCCGGGCGACGTCGTCGCCGTCCGCGAGCGCAGCAGGAAGACGCCGTCGATCCTCCACGCCATGGAGGAAGTGAAGGGGCGCGGGATCCCCGAGTGGCTCCAGTTCGACCCCGAGGCCATGTCGGCACGGGTCAGCTCGGTCCCGACGCGCGAGCAGATCAACCTGCCGGTGCAGGAGTCGCTCATCGTCGAGCTGTATTCGAAGTAGGCAGTAGGCAGTAGGCAGTAGGCAGTAGGCAGTAGGCAGTAGGCAATAGGCAGAGGGCGTCGGTCGCGGCCGCTGTGAACTGCCTACTGCCTACTGCCTACTGTGAACTGAATCGCACCCGCCGGCCCGCAGCCTTACGGACCTGCGGCGGGAGGCCGGCGGACAGACATGCAGGTCCGGAGGCCGGGGTCCTCGCCGCGCGGTTTGTGCGCGGTGGGGTGCAGATCGGGGCTGCCGGCCCACTAGCGGGGCCCCCGACGCGCACGCTTCCATCCCACGCCGCAGGCGGCATGGGGACCCTGGCTGCGCGGCGGAGTGCTTGTGAAAGGAAAGACCATGCTCTGGAAAGGATTTCAGCGTCCCAAGCGGCTCGAGTTCGAGCGCGAGACTCTCACCGATCGGTTCGGCCGGTTCTACGCCCAGCCGTTCGAGCGCGGGTTCGGCACCACGATCGGCAACGCGATGCGCCGCGTGCTCCTGTCGTCGATCGAGGGCGCCGCGATTACCGCGGTCAAGATCGACGGCGTGCTCCACGAGTTCTCGCCGATTCCCGGGGTCGTCGAGGACGCCACCGATATCATCCTCAACCTCAAGCAGATTCCGCTGAAGCTGCACACCGACACGACCAAGACGCTCTATCTGCGCCTCGACAAGCCGGGTGTCGTGCGCGCCAAGGACATCGATGCCGACGCCGACGTCGAGATCCTCGAACCCGAGGCGCACATCGCGACGGTCGCCGAGGGCGGCAAGCTCCACATGGAGCTGCGGATGAAGCGCGGCCGCGGGTACGTGTCGGCCGACAAGAACTTCGACGAGGACCTCGGCATTGGCTGGATCCCGATCGATTCGGTGCACTCGCCGGTGAAGAAGGTGAACTACCTGGTCGAGGCGGCGCGCCTGGGCCAGACGACCGACTACGACAAGCTGACGGTCGACGTCTGGACGAACGGGTCGGTCACCGCGCGCGACGCGGTGTCGCTCGCCGCGAAGCTGATTCGCGACCACCTGAACATCTTCATCAACCTCGAGGACGCCGACGAGGAGGCCCAGGAAGGCCAGACCGATCAGCAGCGCGCCGTCGTCACCAACGAGAACCTCGACAAGAGCGTCGAGGAGCTGGAGCTGTCGGTCCGCTCGTACAACTGCCTCAAGAACGCGAACATCCGCACGATCCGCGAGCTGGTGCAGAAGACCGAGGCGGAGATGCTGCGGACGAAGAACTTCGGCCGGAAGTCGCTCAACGAGATCAAGGAGATCCTGCACGGCATGGGGCTCAGCCTCGGGATGCGGCTCGATCAGCCGGCGCAAACAGTACAGGAGTAAGGAGACAGGAGACAGGAGTCAGGAGTCAGGAGTCAGGAGTCAGGAGTCAGGAGTCAGGAGTCAAGACGTCGAGCGCGCGCCGCGCGCCCAACCAGGAACAAGACAGCGTTAGGTTCTGTCTTCTTCCTCCCGTCTCCTGTCTCCTGTCTCCTGTCTCCTACAGAGATGAGATCATGAGACACAACGTTGCTCATCGGAAGCTCGGGCGCGTAACGGAGCACCGGATTGCGCTGCTGCGCAATCAGGCGATCGCGCTGCTCCGGCACGAGCGCATCGAGACGACGGTACCCAAGGCGAAGGAGTTGCGCCCGTTCGTCGAGCGCCTCATCACCATCGCCAAGCGCGGTATCGCCGCCGGCGACACCAACGGCCGGGCGCTCCACGCGCGCCGGCTGGTGCTGGCCGAACTCCCCGACACGGCCGTCGTCGGCAAGCTGTTCGACACCATCGCGCCCCGGTTCGCGGAGCGGCCGGGCGGCTACACGCGGATCCTGCGCGTCGGGTTCAGGCGCGGCGATTCCGCCGAGATCGCGCAGATCGAGCTGGTGGGGAGCGAGTACAACCCGCGCGCCGGCCAGGAGAAGGAAAAGGCCGAGAAGGAAGGCGCCAAGCCGAAGGCCAAGGGCGTCGGCGAGCGGATCAAGGCGGCGGCGCAGCGGATGCGCGGCGGCAAGAAGGACGAGGGCGCCTCGAAAGCGCAGGCCGGCGGCCAGACGCGCGGCGCCGCGCGCAAGCCGCCCACGCCGCGGAAGGCGGGCGGCTCGTAGAGCGGTTCCTCGCTCGTTCGGGATGACGAGGCGGGCCCGGTGCGCCCGCCTTTTTTTTGCGCGCGTCGCGCCCCGTCGCTCGGAGAACTGCGGTTGACACCCCCGGGGCCCACCTTTTCGCCCTTCCCCGTCCGAGAACGCTAAGCCACTCTCCATCAACAGCTTAAGACGACGGGCCGAGCGCGGCTGGGACGGCAGTGCCGTTGCTCGGCACCGCTCGCAATGCGAACGCTCGGGTGGCGGCAGGTGAGGTCTTTAGCGTTCGGCGCGGCGGCACTGGCGGCACTCCTTCTGGCGCAGGGCGACCGTCGGTCGGCCCTCGCAGCGGACCTGCGGCCGATCGACGCGCTCGCGCCGGTCGAGGTGCTCGCGTCGGGCTTTGCCCAGCCGTCGGGAGTGGCTGTGGAGCCGTCCGGCGCGGTCCTCGTCACGGACCGTGCGGCCGGCACCCTGACGCGCGTGCATGCGGACGGACGGCACGAACGGCTGCTGGATGGCCTGCGCGGGCCGAGCGGCGTCGCCGTCGATGCTGCTGGACAGATCTTCCTCGTCGAAGCAGCAGGGCGCCGCATCGTGCGGATCGGCGTAGACGGCTCGAGCACGGTGCTGGCGGCCACGCTGCGGCAGCCGCGCGCCGTGGCCGTGGCGCCGGACGGGCAGGTCTTCGTCGCGATGCGCGGCGCGACCGAGGCAGACTTCCTCGTCGCGCGGCTGGAGGAATCTGGAGCGCTCACCGAGATTGCCGCGGGGTTCATCAATCTCGAAGGTCTCGCCGCCGCCGGGTCCGCGATCTATGTGGCGATGGCGCGCCTGATGGAGGAGCGCGGCAGCGCGCGCACCGCGGTGGTCAGGATCGCGATCCGCGAGGACGGCACGGCAGGTGCCGTGGAGCCGCTCCTGAGCGGCGGCGTTCATCGCGCGCTGGCTGCTGGCGTGGACGTGCTCGGCGAGGTGTTCGTCGGCGGCGCCACGTCCGACGCGCGTGAGGGTCGCTCGGGAGTGATCCTGAAGCGGCACCACGACGGCCGGATCACCGGCTTCGCCGCCGGGTTGGTCGAGCCCGCGGGGCTGGCATTTGCGCCGGGCGGAGATCTCATCGCGATCGAGCGCCGGCATCCCGGGCGCGTGCTCCGCTTCCGGCCGCCGCCGCCACCGGAGGTCGACGTGCCGCCGTTCACGAACCGCTCGCCGCTGCCGATACGCGGACGGGCGCGCGCCGGCGACCGCGTCCAGTTGTTCCCGTCCGGAGCGATGCACCCGCTCGCCACGGCGACGGCCGACGACCTCGGTGCATTCGTTCTCTCGGCGCCGCTTGCCCCGAACGACAGCACCGATTTGGTCTTTCGCGCCACGGCCGCCGGCGGGCTCGGGCTGACCGGCGGCGGCGTCGCGGCGATCGTTCTGCACGATGATGTGCTGCCGCGCGTGGTGATGCTCGAGCCGCCCGCGGGCGTGCACACGCGCGGACCGGTCGTCCTTCGCGCTCGAGCCGAAGACGAGGGGAGCGGCGTGGCCGTGGCGACGTTTCTCCTGGACGACGCGGTGGTGGCGGCGGTGATGAACGAGTCGCCCCCGGCGCCGCTGGTGGCGGCGGCAATGGTCCCGGCGGATACGGCGGCGGAGGGTCTGCACGCCGTGACGGTGTCGGCCGCGGATCGGGCGGGCAACCAGGCCGCCGCCGCGCAGCTCCTTGTCATCGATCGCACACCGCCCGATACACAGATCGTGCGCGGCCCCGGGGCGGAAACCGCCGATCCCGACGTGCGATTCGAGATCGGCGGTACGGATGTCTGGTCGCCGGCGCTTCAGTTCTCCTGGCGCTTGGACGAGGGCGCCTGGTCGCCGTACAGCCCATCTCAGGTCGTCGCGCTGAACGGCGTCACGCCGGGAAGGCACCGGTTCGAGGCCCGGGCACGTGATCTGGCGGGCAACGAGGATCCGACGCCGGCCGTGCAGGCGTTCACCGTGCAGTCGCTGCGTGTGCGCATTGCTGCGCCAGCCCCGGACAGCCTCGTTACCGCCGAAACCGTCTGGGTCCGCGGCATTGTCCAAGGCGCGGAGCCTGTCGCGGTTACGGTCCAGCTGCCGCCGGAGCTGCGCAGCGCGCTGGCGGTGGAATCGCTGCCTGTCCCGGCGATTGCCGGCACCTTCGCCGTCGAGGTGCCGGTCACGCCGGCAACGACGGCGCTGACCGTGGTGGCTGCGGCGCAGGGCGCCACGGCGAGCGACACCGTGCCGATTTCCGTGCAGCCTCTCCTGGCGTCGCCCGTGGGTGGATTCCAGGTGTGGCCGCCCGCCGGCTTTGCGCCGCATCTGGTGATGTTCGACGCGCGATCGCTGCCGGCGGGGTCCTACGTGCTCGATATCGAGAGCGACGGCGTCGTCGACTACACGGGGGAGACGCTCGAGGGCCGGGAGTTCCTGTACGCCGGGCCGGGCGTCCATCTGGCGACGCTGCGCATCATGACCCCCGCCGGCCAGACGCACGAGGCGCGCACCGCCGTTCAGGTGTACGACCGGACGGCCGTTGACGCGCGGCTTCGGGCCGCGTGGGGCGGATTCAAGGACGCACTGCGCGCGGGAGACGTCGACCGGGCGGTGACATTCGTCCACGGCGCCCGGCGCGCCCGGTGGGCGGAATACTTCCGGCAGTTCACGGCGGATATGTTCCTCGGTGTCGATGAGGTCTTCACCGACGTCATGGTCGTCGATGTGGCGCCGGGGCGCGTCGAGTGCGAGATGCTGCGGGACGTCGGCGGGGTGCTCTATTCGTTTCCGGTGTCGTTCGTGCTCGACGCCGACGGGAGCTGGCGCTTATGGCAGTTCTGACGCGAACGGGTCTGTGCGTGCTGGCGCTCGTGCTGACCGCCGCCTGCCGCACCGGGCCGGAGCAGTGGGGGCCGTTCCGCGGCCGCGTGGTCGATGCCGAGACCGGCATGGCCATCGCGGGGGCGCACGTGATGGTGCTGTGGGAACGGGATATCCCGAGCCCGGCGCACTGGACACAAACCTTCTACGACGCCCAGGAAGGTATGACGGACACGGACGGCTATTTCGAAATACCGCGAGAGACGCGGTTTTTCACTGCCTTGGTCAGTCGGCCCCGTTTCGCAGTCTTTGCGCCTGGATATCTGCCACAGGCGGAGGAGGTCACACCGCCAGACGGTCGCTTGTATGTCGATCCGACCGTGTTGACGATGCGGCCGTTGAAAACACGCGAGGACCGATGCAGGCACCGTCCGGGCGCTCCGGGGGTGCCGCCAAATGAACTTACGAACTTTGTCGAGGCCGTGCAGCGGTATACGACTGAGCTCAAATGCTGGGAACTGCGCGAGGCGCAGCCATGAAGTCCAAACGAAATCGAACAGGTACCTTGGTGTTTGTCGTATGCCTTAGCGTGAGCACTTCGGCCCTCGCGCTGAATGTCTCTACGCATCGACTCGTGAATCGGCATGCGGCGCGAACAACTGCGTTCTTTTCGGACTACCTTCGCGAAGTTCTCGGAGTTGGGCAAGGGGTGGACACCATCTTAGAGCGGGACGGCATGCGTCTATCGGTAGAAGCGTGGTTGGAGGAGGGCGGGATTCGCGAAGACGATCTCCCGCGGTCTTTGTACCACTTTCACGATCCACTGAAGCCCTGGGAACGCGCAGGGCTTCACCTCGGGCTTCGTCGGTTTACGTCGTCCGTCAAGTGGATGCAGGAGCGCGACCAAGGAGGTCTATTTGCCGCGAACTGGTCGTGGCATGACGCGCGCCGGGTGTACTACGAGGCGCTGACTGAACCGGATTCGCGCCGCCGCGAGGCGTTGTGGGCCGACCTATTCCGCGGCCTCGGCCAGATCATGCACCTCGTAGTCGATGCCTCCGTACCGGAGCACACTCGAAACGACCCGCACCCGATTGGAGGCGTTTCTCAGCGCGGGTCCTACGAGTACTGGATTTCCGGAGAGCACGCCACCCCGCCACGTGAAGAACAGTTCGTGGCGAAGTACCTGTCGGCGCCGATTGGCTTCATCGAAGAGATCCTCGATGTTGCGCCGCCTGCGGGCGAGCCCGTGGCCACCGTCCCAATCGCGCGACTGATCGACGCCGATCGCTACGACGGCTCGAATCCGCACGTCACGGTCGGGGTCGACCCGCGGGCGCCGGCGGCGGCCGGTCTCGCCGAAATCGCCAACGCGAACTTCTTCAGCGAGAACACGCTGCGGGGTGAGTACCCGTATCCCAACGAGCAGGGCCTCGTTCCAGCCAGATCGACCACCCCGCTCGGCCGCGTCCGCCGGTATTTCTCCCGCCCCGCGGAACAGGGGCTCCTTCCCGCCAGTCCACTGCGCGCCGAATGCGCGGCCGAGGCGTACTACTGGCGTGGCGAGCTCATTCAGCCGCCACCCTACCCGTGCGTGGACGCGGCGGTCTGGGAGGAAACCGCGCGGCACATGCTGCCGCGCGCCGTCGGCTACGCCCGAGGCGTGCTCGAGTACTTCTTCCGCGGCAGCCTTCGCGTGAATACGTCGCGGATGCGCCTGGGCAGCCCCTTCCTCCAGATCGACAACCTCACGGGCGAAGAGATGAGCGGGGTGTTCGAGGTCTTTGGGAGGCCTGATGTCTTGACGGGTGAAGGGCGGGAGCGGACGGGTGTGATAAATGGGGGCGCCGCGGCGACAATCGCGCCGCACCGCTCGGTCGTGCTGCCGATCACCTATCTTCAGCCTGAACACCTGACACCCTGGCAGATCCTGGTGTTCCGGGGCCGCATCGGGCTCGAAGAGGACGCCGTCGCAGCGCAGGTCTTTGCCGTGCCCCACGTCATCATCCTGCAGACGACTCACACGGCCGACCTTCGGGAGACGTGCGGGACGACGTTCGAGTATCCGTACTGGTCCCGAGAGGAATGGTGCGACTGGCGCCCGACAACCGAGATGGTAACGTTGGGCGAGCTGATCACCAACCGTTCGGCAAACGTGATGGCGCGCGTATTCGTGACGCCCTACCGCCAGGGCGACGAATTTCAGCTCGATGGCGTCTCCATGCCGGGCGGCGTGTGGCAGCGGAAGGCTGACGAACCCGATCCGCGTGCCTTTCGGATGCGCCCGGGTGCCGCGCAGACGCTCACCGTGCAACTCATCGACGGCACCGTCGTGACGTCGAGGGTCTACGGGTCTATTTCAGCCTACGCGACCGCGAGCAAGAGCTACACGTTCAGCCGGGCGGGGGACGATCCGCCGTGGCACGTCAGTGCAAGACGATTTACCCAAGTTCATATGTCGTCACACCCCTCCTATCGGGTGGTGTCAATCAGTGGGCATCCGAATCCGACGGACGTTCGGACGGACCGATACTCGGTGCCATTCCTGGTCGACATCCTGAGGGTGGAGGGCAACCTTCCCAACCCGCGCTATACGCAGTACTGGACGGATTACGCGAACGTGTACTGGATGGCGCCTCCAGGAGGCCCGGTCCTCCTGCAGGAGCCATTGAGAACGGAATTTGCCGCGCTCACCTTCGGTCCGGTGCCCAGGGTGCCGCTCGAGGCCGTCCTCGAACGCAACTACCGGTTCGGAGAGCTCGATTTCATCCGAACGTTCGTGACGCGCGAATCGCTGCCCTCTACGCTGACCGTGATCGGCCGGCGGCCGGTCGGGTCGTAGGGCCGCGCGCTCAGGCCTCCTCCGCCACCTCCTGGCCGCGCTCGGCCTTGGCGGCGGCGATGATCTTCGCCTGGAGGTGCTGCGGCACCTCCTCGTAGTGCGAGTACTCCATGTGGTACGAGCCGCGGCCGCCGGTCGCCGACGTCAGATGCTGCTCGTAGGTGAGCATCTCCGCCATCGGCACCTGCGCCCGGATCACGGTCATCGACCCGCGCGTGTCCATGCCCGCGATGCGCCCGCGGCGCCCGTTGAGGTCGCCCATCAGGTCACCGGCGAAGTCGCTCGGCGCGTGCACCTCCACCTGCATGATCGGCTCGAGCAGCGTGGGGCGCGCGCGCGCCATGGCGTCCTTGAACGCCAGCGAGCCCGCCAGCTTGAACGACAGTTCGTTTGAGTCGACCGGGTGGTACTGGCCGTCGTAGACGGTGGCCTTGAAGTCGACCACCGGGTAGCCGGCCAGGTACCCGCGCATCCGCGCCTCCTGGATTCCCTTCTCCACGGCGGGCACGAACTGCCGCGGAATGGCGCCGCCGAAGATGTCGTCGACGAATTCGAAGTCGCTGCCCCGTGGGAGCGGCTCCACGCGAATCTTGCAGTCGCCGAACTGGCCGTGGCCGCCCGTCTGCTTCTTGTGACGGCCGTGCGCCTCGGTGGCGGCCATGATCGTCTCGCGGTACGGGATCCGCGGCGGCTTGAGGTTCACCTCGACCCCGAAGCGGCGCTTCAGCTTCGCCACCGTGACCTCGATGTGCATCTGCCCCTGGCCCGAGAGCAGCAGCTCGTTGGTCTGCGGATCCCGCGAGTAGCCGATCGTCGGGTCCTCCTCGCGCAGCCGCTGCATGGCGGTGCTGATCTTGTCCTCGTCGCCGCGGCTCTTCGGCTCGATCGCATACGACAGCACCGGCTCGGGGAACTTGATCTCCGCGAACCGCAGCGGGCTCGCCTTGTCGCCCAGCACGTCGTTGGTGCGCGTCTCCTTCAGCTTCGCCACGGCCCCGAGGTCGCCCGCCTTGAGCTCCTGCACGTGCGTCTGCGTCTTCCCCTGGAGCACGATCAGGTGCCCCAGCCGCTCGGCCGCCTCGCTCCGCAGGTTCTGCACCGTCGAGTCGGATTTCAACGCGCCGGTGACGACCCGGAGCATCGTGATGCGCCCCGCGAACGGGTCGGCAATCGTCTTCCAGACGAATGCGGCGGCGGGCGCCGCGTCGGACACCTTGACCGCCGTCTCCGCGCCGTCCTTGGTCAGCGCGGGGAACTCGCGCTCGGCCGGCGAGGCGACGTTGGCGAGGATCGCGTCGACGAACGGCTGGATGCCGATGACGTGGAGTCCCGACGTGCAGACCAGCGGGAACAGCCGCCCCGCCATCGTGGCTGCGCGCAGTCCCGTCTCGAGCTGCTCCTGGGTGAGCGTCCCCTCGGCGAAGAACGCCTCCATGAGCGCCTCGTCGGCCTCCGCGACCATCTCGATCAGCTGCTCGCGCGCCTTGGCCGCCTGCTCGGCCAGGGCGGGGGGAACCTCTCCCTCGGTCATCGTGCCGCTGCCGTCGGCGGCGAACGTCAGCGCCTTCATCCGGACGAGATCGACCACCCCGGTGAAGCCGCGCTCCTCGCCGAGCGGCAGCTGGATCGGCACGATCTCGCGCGCGCAGTCGCGACGGAGCGAGTCGAGCGTGCGCTCGAGGCTGGCGCGGTCGCGTTCGAGGCGGTTCGCCACGACCAGACGGGGCAGATTGAGCGCCGCCGCCTCGGCCCAGAGCTTTTCGGTCTGCACCTCGACACCCGCCACCGCGTCGACTACGACCAGGGCGGCCTCGACGACCCGCAGCGCCGAGCGGGCGTCGGTGAGGAAGTTGGCGAACCCCGGGGTGTCGATGATGTTGATCTTGGTGCTGCGCCACTCGGCGTGGGCCAGGGAGGAGCAGAGGGTGTGCTTGCGCGCGATGGCTTCTTCGTCGAAGTCGGTGACCGTCGACCCCTCGTCCACCCGGCCGAGCCGGTTGACGGCGCCGGCGGCGAACAGCATCGCCGAGACGAGCTGGGTCTTGCCGCATCCGGCGTGGCCGACGACCGCCACGTTGCGGATGCTTGCTGCGTCGTAGACCTTCATACGGGGTACCCCTCCTGACCGCTACCTGGCGGGTCGTTGGTCCGGCTGACGCCGGACGCTGCCTCGTGCGTTGGCGAACGTCTCGGCATCATAGTCATTGGCCAACTGGCGCCGCAAGGCGGCGGGCGGCGCCGGGCAAGCCGGGCGGCCGATCTCGCCGGGGACGGCGATCTGTTCCTACATTTGTGTATACACGATTAATCAATACGACAACTTTGTTGCCTGCTTTCGCGGCAAGGCCCCGTTTCGTGCGGCGCCGCGGCGTCTCTCGTCGCGCGCCGATCGTCCCGGGCCCGGGCCGGCGCGGGCCCGGCGGCCCTCCTGCATCCGACCAATTCCAACGTTTCTGTGACCGTTTCCTTTTATTTCAACAAATGTGTAGGACAGCCGCGAGCCGCCCTCGGGCGCCAGACAAGGCGATTTTCCGAGGAAAATCGTCCGTTTCCCCCCGCGCGGCGCCCCCGCCGCCGCTGGCGTCCATCTTGCTCCGGAGGCGGCGACGCCCGGCGTAGGTGTGGCGTCATTTTCCACGTTCAACCCGACCCCGGTCCCAGCGCGAGCGGAGCGACGAGCCCCGCGTCTGCAGTTTTCTGGAGATTCGCACGCTGGGGCCGGGGCCACAGGCTTGGAGGTGTCATGCGCCGACGGATCGCCAGTTTCTGTGCACTCGCAGTGCTGTTGATGGCCGCGCCATCGTTCGCTCAGAGCACCGGGCCCGATGCCACCAAGGTGGCGCTCGACACCATATGGGTGCTGGTGACGGCGTTTCTGGTCTTCTGGATGAACGCCGGCTTTGCGTGCCTGGAGGCGGGCCTGTGCCGGGCGAAGAATGCCGTGAATATTCTCGCCAAGAATTTCATCGTCTTCGCCGTCTCCTCCATCGCCTTTTGGGTGATCGGATTCGGATTGATGTTCGGCGACGGCACTCCCTTCATCGGCTTGAACGGCTGGATGCTCGGCGGCGCCGACAACAGTCCGGCGACCGGCGAGGCGTACAGCGGCATCTTCAGCGCGCTCAACTGGACCGGCGTGCCGCTCTACGCAAAGTTCTTCTTCCAGCTCGTCTTCGCCGGCACCGCGGCCACGATCGTGAGCGGTGCGGTTGCCGAGCGCATCAAGTTCATCAGCTTCATCGCCTTCTCGTTCATCCTGGTCGCCGTCATTTATCCGATTGGCGGTCACTGGGCCTGGGGCGGCGGCTGGCTCGCGCAGATGGGCTTCCTCGATTTCGCCGGATCGACCGTCGTCCACAGCATCGGCGGCTGGGCGGCGCTCGCGGGTGTGCTGGTGCTCGGCCCGCGGCTCGGCAAGTTCAAGGCGGACGGCACGGTCAACCCCATTCCCGGTCACAACATGGGTCTGGCAACGCTCGGCACGCTGATCCTCTGGCTCGGGTGGTTCGGGTTCAATCCTGGCAGCACGATGGCGGCGGATCCGGCCGCGATCGCGAGCATTGCGCTGAACACGAACATGGCGGCGGCGGCGGGCTGTCTGGCGGCAACGGCGGTGGCGTGGATGGCGCTCGGCAAGCCGGATCTCAGCATGATTCTGAACGGCACGCTCGCCGGCCTGGTTGCAATCACAGCGCCCTGTGCTTTCGTAAACGTGGCGAGCTCGGTGCTGATTGGACTGATCGCCGGCGTGCTGGTCGTCTATGCCGTGCTCTTCTTCGACAGGGTGAAGGTGGACGATCCGGTTGGCGCCATCAGCGTGCACCTGGTCAACGGGGTCTTCGGGACGCTCGCGGTGGGCCTCTTCGCGACCGACGGCGGCCTGTTCTTCGGTGGCGGCACCTCGAAGCTGCTGGTGCAGCTGTATGGCGTCCTCGGCGTCGGTGCGACGGTGTTCGCCCTGAGTGCGATCGCCTGGTTCCTTCTGAAGGTCACGCTGGGGATTCGCGTCAGCGCCGAGGAGGAAATGGAAGGACTCGACCTCGGTGAGCACGGGATCGAAGCGTACTCGGGTCTGGCGCCACAGGTGGCGTCGGCCGAAGTGGTGTAACCCCGGTTCATGATTCGGAGGAACGATTGATGCTGCTGACACGCGCGACACGTTTGGGGTTCTCGGCGCTGCTGGCCGCCGCGGTGCTGATGGTCACGGCGGGGCCAACAGCCGCGCAGACTCCCGCGCCTACGACCAGTACCCCCAAGTTCTTCCAGAACATCCAGTTCGGGGGGCTGGCCGACCTCTATTACAACTACAACAACAACGAAGTGGAGGGGGACGCCCCCTTCCGTAACTTCGACACCCGCCACAACAAGGCGCGCTTCAGCATGGCGCAGTTGTGGGCGGTGAAGACGCCGACCGCCGATTCCCGCATCGGCTTCAACGTGAAGCTGAATGCCGGGCACGCGGCCGACCTGATTCACGGCGCCGAACCGAGCACGCTGGCCGCGTTTGACAGAACTGGGGCCGCGGCGCTCCAGCAGGCGTATATCAGCTACCTCGTGCCCGTGGGAACGGGACTGCAAATCGACGCCGGCAAGTACGTGACTCAGCACGGCGCCGAGGTGATCGAGGCGAAAGACAACTGGAACTACTCGCGGTCGCTGTTGTTCGCCCTCGCAATTCCGTACTACCACGCCGGCGTGCGGGCGAGCTACACCGTCAACGACAGGCTGGCGCTGATGGGCACGGTCGTCAATGGCTGGAACAACCTCGACGACAACAATGGCGCGAAGACGTTCGGCGCGCAGGCCGTCGTGAAGCCGATTCCGCAGCTCAGCATCGTGCAGAACTATATGGTCGGTCCTGAGCAGGCCGACAACGATGACGACGTGCGGCACCTGCTGGATACCACGGTGACCGTCACGGCGACCGAGAAGATCAGCGTGATGGCCAACTACGACTACGGCAAGGATTCGCTGGCCGGCACCGGCGTCAGCTGGCAGGGCGTCGCCGGCTATCTTAAGGTCCAGGCGACACCGTGGCTGGCGGTCATTCCGAGGGTCGAGTGGTTCGACGACACGGACGGATTCATGACCGGCACGAGCCAGTCCATGAAGGACGCGACGATCACAGGCGAGCTCAAGTTGATGGACGGTCTGTTGTGGCGGGTCGAGTATCGGCGCGACCTGTCTGATGCGCCGGTCTTCACGAAGAAGAACGGGACGGCGGTCGACTCACAGAGCACGTTCGGGATGGGGTTCTTGTACTCGTATTCGTTCACGACCAGATAGCTGGCACAACACACTCGACTGGCGACGTTCAGCACAGACGGCGAGGCGGCCGCCACGGGGCGCGCCTCGCCGTTTGTCTGTTTGGGGTGGGACAGAAGAAAGGACTGCAGATGACTAGACGCGCGACACTCTTGTGGAAAGCGGTGCTCGCCACGCTGGTCGCGTTCGCGGTGGGCACGGCCGGCACGTCCTATATCGTGTCGGCACAGGAGCCGGCGGCAGCCGCCCCGGCGATCAACGACGCCAAGGTGGCCATGGACACGATGTGGACGCTCGTCACGGCGTTCCTCGTGTTCTTCATGAACCTCGGGTTTGCCATGGTGGAATCCGGCCTGTGCCGGGCCAAGAACGCTGTCAACATCCTGGCAAAAAACTACATCGTCTTCGCCATCTCCTCGGTGGCCTTCCTGCTGCTGGGGTTCGGCCTGATGTTCGGCGACGGCAACGGGTTCATGGGCCTGTCGGGGCTCTCGTTCGTGAGCGGTGCCGACAACAGCCCGATGACGGGAGAGGCCTACAGTGGCGTGTACGACGCGCTCAGTTGGACGGGCACGCCGCTCTGGGCCAAGTTCTTCTTTCAGCTCGTGTTTGCCGGCACGGCGGCCACGATTGTCTCCGGGGCGGTGGCCGAGCGGATCAAGTTCGGGGCGTTCTTTCTCTTCTCGTTCCTGATGGTGGGGGTGATCTATCCGATTGCCGGCCACTGGATTTGGGGCGGCGGCTGGCTGGCCCAGTTGGGTATGCTCGATTTTGCCGGTTCCACCGTCGTGCATTCCATCGGGGGCTGGGCGGCGCTCATGGGCGCGTGGATGCTCGGCCCGCGCCTGGGTAAGTTCAAGGACGGCACGGCGCACCCGATTCCCGGGCATAGCCTGACATCAGCGACGCTGGGCGTGTTCGTGCTCTGGTTCGGCTGGTTCGGATTCAACCCCGGCTCGACCATGGCCGCTGATTGGGCGTCGATCGCTCACATTGCGGTCACCACCAACACTGCCGCAGCGACCGCGTCCATCAGCGCGTTGCTGACGATGTGGTGGGTCGGGGGGAAGCCGGACTTGAGCATGACGCTGAACGGGGGGCTGGCGGGACTCGTGGCGATCACGGCGCCGTGCGCGTTCGTCAGCGTGGGCAGCGCCTTCGTCATCGGGATCATTGCGGGCATGCTGGTGGTCGCCTCGGTGTTGTTCTTCGACCGCATTCGGGTCGATGACCCGGTGGGCGCCGTGTCGGTCCATATGGCCAACGGGGTGTGGGGCACGCTCGCACTTGGTTTGTTCGCGAACCCGTCGGTCAGTCCGGCTGCGGCCGTGGCCAAGCCCGGGCTGTTGATGGGCGGAGGCCTGGCGCAGCTGCTGCCCCAGATCTACGGTGTCCTCGCTGTCGGCGCGTTCGTGTCGGTCGCGTCTCTCATCGGCTGGACGGTGATCAAGATGATCGTGGGCCTTCGCGTGTCGCCCGAGGAGGAGCTGGACGGGCTCGACCTCGGCGAGCATGCGAACGTGGCCTACCCGGACTTCCACCCGGCGGAAGTCTGATGGCGGGGGCGCCTTCTGTCACGTGGCGTGCGGCGCCGCGTGTCAACACGAAACGGAGGCAACAATGTCATCGACTCGCGCAATGAGAACGTGGGCGTTGTCACTACTCGCAACCCTTGCGCTGTTTGCGGCGGCTCCTGCGGCAGCGCAAACGGCGCAGCCGACCGCCGACGACGGCTTTCTGAACTTCTTCCGGAAGACCGAGGTGGCGGGCACCGTCGACCTGTACTTCCACTACAACTTCAATGAGCCCTTGACCGGCTCCAAGACCCCATTACGCAATTTCGATTTCGACCACAACCAATTCAGCTTTGCGCTCGCCGAGCTGGCGTTGATCAAGCCGCCGACAGCGGACGATCGGGTCGGGTTCCGGCTGGATCTCGATTACGGCCCTGTGACCGATTGGGTGCACAGCGCCGATCCCGCCGGGCCGGAGCTCGTCAAGCACTTTCAACAGGCGTACGTCAGCTATCTGGCGCCGGTGGGCACGGGGCTCTCGTTTGATGTCGGCAAGTTCGTCACCCAGCACGGCGCGGAAGTGATCGAGGCCAAGGACAACTGGAACTACTCGCGCTCACTGCTGTTTGCCTGGGCCATTCCGTACTATCACATGGGCGTGCGCGTCGGATACTCGCCAAACGAGAAGGTCACCCTTGGTGCCACCGTGAACAACGGCTGGAACAACGTGGCCGACAACAACTCGCAGAAGACGTACGGAATCCAAGCGCTCGTCAAGCCGACCGCATCGGTCTCGATCGTCCAGAACTACATGGGTGGGCCCGAACAGAACAGCAACCCCGACGACTGGCGGCATCTTGCCGACACGACCGTCACGTATGTTGTCAACGACGCGTTCAGCGTAATGGGCAACTACGACTACGGCCGTGATCGGGTCGCGGGGAAAGCCGTGAGTTGGCAGGGCATTGGGCTGTACGCCAAGGCGCAGGTCAACCCCTACTTCGCGATTGTTCCGCGCTGGGAGTACTTCAACGACGATGACGGGTTCACGACGGGCTCCACGCAGAACCTGCAGGAGTTTACCCTCACCGGCGAAGTAAAGCACAGCCAGGGACTGATCATGCGGCTCGAGTACCGGCGTGACTGGTCGGACATCGACTTCTTCACAAAGAATCGTGTGCCGCGCGACAGCCAGAACTCGTTCACGGTCGGGTGGGTGTATGCGTTCAGCACCCGTCAGTGAGGTGACGGCGGGGATTGGCGGTCGTCTCTAGCGTCCACTATCGGGCGGCGTATGCTTGACTCCGTAGCTGCCAGCGGAGATAGTCCCTCCATGTCCCTAACCGAGCGCGGTGTCGGCGCCACGTTGAAAGCCGCGCTGGATGCCGCGCGGGCCGAGCTGCGCCAGGATGTCGCGCGCAGTGACGGCGGCCGCGCCGCGCTCGAACGTCACGCCGCACGCGTCGACGGCCTGCTGCAGCAGCTCTACGTCGAGGCCGGGGTCCCCGAGCGTCCCGTCGCGGTGATTGCGCTCGGCGGCTACGGCCGCCGGCACCTGTTGCTGCACTCCGACATCGACCTGCTCATCCTGTTCGGTGAGCGCATCGGACGCGCCGAGGAGCGGTTCCTGCGCGCGTTCCTGCACCCGCTGTGGGACCTCGGGGTCGTCGTCGGGCACCAGGTGCGGGAGCTGGACGAGTTCGCCGAGTTGGAGACGGACAACCCCGAATTCCTGCTGGCGCTGCTGGACGCGCGGCTCGTCGCGGGGGCAGAGCCGCTGTTCGTTCGACTGCAGGCCATGTTTCACCAGCCGGCCACGCACGCCTACATCCTGCGGTCGCTGCTGTCGCTGGTGGAGGAGCGACACGTTCGGTTCAACAGCACGCTCTACCAGCTCGAGCCCGACGTGAAAGAGGCGCCCGGCGCGCTCCGCGATGTGATGGCGGCGCGGACGATTGCCGCGCTCACCGATCCGCTGTTGCTGCATCGCGGGCCGGCGGATCCGGGCCGGTTCGAGGAGGCGGAGGACTTCCTGCTTCGCGTGCGCTCCGTGCTCCACCTCGAGTGCGGGCGCAACCAGAACGTCCTCAGCCATGAGCTGCAGGAGCGGACCGCCGAGGTGCTCGGCTACGCGGGGACCACGCCTCGCCAGCGGGTCGAGCGGCTCATGAGCGACTATTTCCGTCATGCGCGCACCGTACACCGCTCGCTCGAGTGGGCCCGCCGCGCGGCACCGACCCCGGTCGGTGTCAATCTCGGTCTCACGCGCGACGGCATCCGGTTCCTGGATCCGGTGCGCGCCGCGGTCACCCCGCCCTCCTGGATCGGCGCCTTCCAGGCGGCGCTCGACGCCAACACCGAGGTGACCGAGGAGGCGGTGTCGTGCATCCAGCAGCACGTCGACCGGTACCGGCCCGAAGACTTCGTGCCGGAGGCGCGTGATCGGGCGGCGCTCGTGCGCCTGCTGCGGCCGCGGCCCGGTCTCTACGCCCGGCTGTCGCAGATGCACGACTGCGGGCTGCTCGGCAAGCTGTTTCCGGAGTTCGAGGCGATCTCGTGGCGGGTGGTGCGCGATTTCTACCACAAGTACACCGTGGACGAGCACACGCTGCTCACGATCCGCAATCTCGAGCGGCTCATGGCCGAGGATGAGCCCTCGCGCGAGCGCTTCAAGGCGGTGGCCACCGGTCTCCCCTCGCCCGAGCTGCTGGTGCTGGCGCTGTTGCTGCACGACGTCGGCAAGTGGCGCGACGACGAGCACACCCCCGAGAGCGTGCACATGGCCGGCGACGTGCTCGATCGCCTGCAGTTGCCGGCGGAGGCGCGCGAGACGGTGCTGTTCCTCATCCGCCATCACCTGCGGATGTCGCTCGTGGCCCTCCAGCGCGACACCGAGGACCCGGAGATCGTCAAGGAATTCGCCGAGCTCGTCGGCACCGAGGATCGTCTCAAGATGCTCTGCCTGATGACACTCGTCGATATCGAGGCCGTTAGCCCGGACACGCTCACCCCCTGGAAAGAAGAGCTCATCTGGCGTCTCTATGTCGACACCTACAACCACCTGACACAGCGGTACAGCGATGAAGTCATCGAGCGGGACCAGGCGGGACTGACCGAGCTGTTGTCGGGGCGTCCGGATGATGTGCCCGAGTCTGAGATCATGCAATTCCTCGAGGGGCTGCCGCGGCGGTACCTGCACCTGTTTCCGCGGGACGCCATCTATCGGCACGTGCGGCTCGCGCGAGACATCCACCCCGATGAGGTGCACCTGTCGCTCGAGCAGAGCGACGGCGTCTGGACGCTGGCCGTGGTGACCCTCGACAAACCGTTTCTGTTTTCGAACATCTGCGGCGTGCTCTCGTCCTTTGGCATGAATATCTTGCGCGGCCAGGCGCTGACCAGTCCGAAAGGTCTGGTGCTGGACGTGTTCCAGTTCACCGACACTGAGCGGTTCCTGGCGCTCAATCCCGATGCGCACGCCCAGGTGCTGCACGTGCTGCAGGAGGTGGTCGCCGGCCGGTCGGATGTCAGAGTGCTGCTGCGCGGGCGCGAACAGAGCGTGCTCCATTGGAAAGGGACGCCGAGGATCGCACCGGTTGTCCGGACCGACAACGAGGCATCCGGGCGCTTCACCATTCTCGACATCATCGCCGGCGATGCGCTCGGGCTGCTGTATCGCATCAGCCGGGTCATCTCGCAGCACGGCTGCGACGTCCACCTGGTCCTCATCTCGACGGAAGGCGAGAAAGCCATCGACGTCTTTCACATCACGAAGGCCGGGACCAAACTGACCGAGGCGGATCAGCGCGCGCTGACGTCCGACCTGCAGGCCACACTGGAGGGAATCTCATGAAGCTGATCAAGAGCATCGTCCGGCCGAACAAGGTGGACGACGTGAAGGACGCGCTGGCCAAGTTGAACATCTCCGGCATGACGGTGACCGAAGTCCGGGGTCATGGCAAGCAGAAGGGTCACACGGCCGTCTACCGTGGCAAGGAGTACAACGTCAGCCTGCTGCCGAAGATGGAAATCGAGATTGTCGTCCCCGACGCGATCGCGGACGAGGCCATCAAGGCGATCATCACGGCGGCCCGGACGGGCGAGATCGGCGACGGGCGCGTGTTTGTGTGTCCGGTGCTCGACAGCTATCGCATCCGTACCGGCGAGAGGGAATCCTGAGGGGTGAGCCACTTCCTCCAACTCATCCTGCTGCTGGCGCTCGTTGTCGTCGCCGCCAAGACCGCGGGCGCGCTGGCCAACCGTATCGGACAGCCGGCGGTCTTCGGCGAGATTCTCGTCGGGCTGGTTCTGGGGCCCACGCTGCTGAACCTGCTCGCGTGGCCGCTGTTCTCGGGAGGCGGACGCGGCGGCGAGGCGCTCCTCCCGGTGATGCGCGACCTGGCGGAGATCGGCGTGCTGCTGCTGATGTTCGTCGCCGGGCTCGAAACCGACCTGGTCGAGATGCGGCGCGTCCGTACGCGTGGGCGGCGGAGTATCTCGGAGCCGTCGCCGCCATTACCGGCGCCTACGTGGCCGGCGTGCTGATTGGCCAAACGGAGTTCAAGAGGCAGGTCGATGCGGGCATCCACCCGCTGACGTACTCGATGTTCGTGCCGGTGTTTTTCATCAACATCGGCCTGCAGGCCAACGGGCGGGAGCTCGGAGAGCAGCTAGCCTTCACTGTCGCACTGGTCCTCGTGGCCATTGTCGCCAAGGCGGCCGGCTGCGGTGTCTGTGCCAGGCTGTTCGGGTTTACCACCGAGGAGTCGATCCGCGTGGGCGTGGGGATGATCTCGCGCGGCGAGGTGGGCCTGATCGTCGCCGGCTACGGGCTCGCCAACGGATTGATTGGACGCGAGATCTTTTCTGCGTCCGTCATCATGGTCTTGGTGACGACGATGATCACGCCGCCCCTGCTGCGGCTGGTGTTCCCACATCGGCCCGGGGCGGAAGTCGTCGTGGAGGAAGCAGTTGCCGCTTTGCCTGGTGTCTTCGAGCAAACGTCGTAGGCCGGTCCATCGAGTATTACTGTAGGCCGGGCCCTTCGACCCGGCGGGTATCGGGACGCGGTAGAATCGCCGCGCCCGTCGTAACTGGCAGACTTCATCACCGAGGTGAAGCATGAATCAAGCCGACACAGCATGGATGTTGATCGCCACCGCGCTCGTGCTGCTGATGACCCCAGGGCTCGCCTTCTTCTATGGCGGGCTCGTCCGCTCCAAGAACGCGCTCAACACGTTGATGATGAGTTTCATCGCGCTCGGGTGCGTGGGCCTGGTCTGGGCGCTGCTCGGGTACTCGCTGGCCTTTACGGAAGGGAACAACTGGATCGGAGACCTGTCGAATGCGTGGCTGACGGGCGTTGACCTGGAGGCGAAGGGGACGATCCCGCACGTCCTTTTCATGGCCTTTCAGGCCACGTTCTGCATCATCACGGCGGCGCTGATCTCCGGCGCCATCGTTGAGCGGATGCGGTTCTCCGCCTACATGCTGTTCATTTCGCTCTGGGCGCTGGTGGTGTATGCGCCGATCGCCCACTGGGTGTGGGGCGGCGGCTGGCTCGCCGACATGGGCGCGCTCGATTTCGCCGGCGGCACGGTGGTGCACGTCAACGCGGGTATGGCGGCGCTGGCGGCGGCCGTCGCGGTGGGCAGACGCCAGGGGTACCCCTCCTCGTCACTCGTTCCCCACAACGTGCCGTTCGCACTGCTTGGCTCCGCGCTCTTGTGGTTTGGCTGGTTCGGTTTCAACGCCGGCAGCGCGCTGGCCGCCAACAATATTGCCGGCCTCGCCTTCGTGACGACGATGCTTGCGCCGGCAGCGACGATGGTCGCCTGGAGCTTCCTCGACATGATCCGCTCGGGTAAACCGACCGCGGTGGGCGTCGCGACCGCGATCGTCGTCGGCCTCGTTGCCGTGACGCCGGCGGCGGGGTTCATCAGCCCGATGAGCGCGATCATTCTTGGTGCAATTGCCGCAGTCCCGAGTTACATGACCATGATGATTCGCGCAAGGACCTCACTGGATGATTCGCTGGACGTCGTGGCGGCGCACGGTGTGGGCGGTGCGACGGGCGCCCTCCTGACGGGCGTTTTTGCTCAGAGAAGTTTCAATGGGGTACAGGACGGCCTGCTCTTCGGTAACCCGGGTCAGCTTGGCGTGCAGGCTGCAGCAGTGCTCGCGGTCATCGTGTACAGCGGCCTCGTGAGCTTCATCCTGTTGAAGCTGATTGGCCTGGTGATGCCGCTTCGCGCTGCCGTCGCCGATGAAACGACCGGCCTCGACATCACCCAGCACGGTGAAGAGGCGTACCTGCATGCCGGCGAGGCGTCACCGCGCATGCCAGTGTAGCTTGAGGCGCCCACCTTCAAACCCACGGGAGACAACGTTATGAAGCTGATCAAGAGCATCGTCCGGCCCAACAAGGTGGACGACGTCAAGGACGCGCTGGCGAAGCTGAACATCTCGGGCATGACCGTGACCGAGGTGCGCGGGCACGGCAAGCAGAAGGGGCACACCGCCATCTACCGCGGCAAGGAATACAACGTGAGCCTCCTGCCGAAGATGGAGATCGAGATCGTCGTGCCCGACTCGATTGCCGATGACGTGATCAAGGCGATCGTGGAGGCGGCACGGACCGGCGAGATCGGCGACGGGCGCGTGTTCGTGTTTCCGGTGCTGGCCAGCTACCGGATCCGGACGGGAGAACAGGAGGTCTGACTCGTTCGGGCCGTTCGGATCGTTCGAATCGTTCGAAACCGCGCATGACGCTCTGGAGGATCACCGGCCTCGTCGCGCTCGCGGCCGCCGCCTCGGCGGGTTGCGGGCGGCCCGGCGTGGAGAACCCGCCTGCGACGCCGCGGCTCTACGTGCTCGACGGCGGCGTACTCGCGTCCGACCCGGCGCGCTACCGTCTGACCGAGGCGGAGGTGCAGGCGACGCCGCTTTCGATTGCCGCGTATCTCGTAGCGCACCCCCGGGGCGTCCTGTTGTGGGATGCCGGCGCGGTTGCGGACGAGGAGCGGCGGTCGCTCCCGAGCGGGGCCGAGTACCGCGTCACGCGCGCTGATGGCGCGGAGCGCGTCGTCACGCTCGGTCCGGCGCTCGAGGAGCAGTTGCGGGCGAGCGGCTACGCGCCCGCCGAGATCACCCGCCTCGCGCTGTCGCACTACCACTGGGACCACACGGCCAACGCCAACGCGTTCGCGCACGCCACGTGGCTCGTGCGCCAGGGCGACCTGGACGCGATGTTCGCCGACCCGGCGCCCGGCGCGGCCAGGCCTGCCACGTATGCCGCTTTGAAGGGCAGCCAAACCACGATCGTCACTGCGGACGAGCACGATGTGTTTGGCGACGGGAGCGTCATCCTGAAGTCCGCGCCCGGGCACAGCGAAGGCCATCAGGTGCTGTACGTGAAGCTGGCGAAGGCGGGCGGTGTCGTGCTCTCAGGCGATCTGTATCACTACCCGGAGGAGCGCACGTTGAACCGGCTGCCGACGTTCGAGGTGAGCGAGGAGCAGACCGCCGCCTCGCGCCGCGCGCTGGAGGCGTTCCTCATGCGGACCGCCGCGGCGCTCTGGATCCAGCACGACCTGGCCGGCCATCGCAAGCTCCGCAAGGCGCCCGAGTACTACGACTAACGGGGTACGTGGCGTCCGGCTTCAGCGGCAACAATATACTAGACTGACCTCGCCGTTTCTGCTAGTCTCCATCGAAATGGCGAATCTAAAGCCACATGTCGCCGCGGCCTGCTTCTGCGACAACCTCCTGGAAGACAAAGACGGGACGCTCAGCGCAATTAGGATTGTGGATACCTACTGGGTTCCGAGTATTCCGCCGAAGGGGTCCCACCTGACACGATCCCAGCGATCCTCGTAACCGGCCTTATTGCTATCAAGGCAGGCGATGTGACCGGTTCTCACGCGATTCGATTGGTCTTAGAGAATCCACTCGGGGTTCGTACGGACATATCGCCCGCAGGTGGATGGCCGGTTGATCTGAAAGGGGGTCACGCCGGAGTGAACCTCAAACTCAGGTTTCCGCTGGGAGTCAAGAACTTCGGCGAGTGCTGGTTCGACGTGCTCTTTGATGACGAATTGTTAACAAGGATGCCGCTCAGACTATTACGCGCTGAGGAACAGGAAGGAACTGATTCACCGCGCTAGCCACGAAGCGCCCCACGGGGCGGTATTCCTGCAGATCGACGGGGTCTGACACGACGATGTTGTTAAGGAGTGATGAAAACTCCCGCCGGAGATCACTGTCGCTGTGAATGTCGTCATCCCGTTCCGAGAACAGCGACTGAATCACCGACACAAGATCGACGGCGTCAGGCGAACTATCGACGTGCATATGTCTGGCGTGCTCAGCAAGCCAGCGCTCAAACGCAACCATCGAGAGCCGCTGAGACACAACTGCTGCGAGTTGCCGTCTGATCTCCGCCTCGTGAATCATGGTCGTCACAGTTGACGCTTGGACCCTACGTTGCCTGTTCAATCGTGGGCGGTTTCCGGAGCGCATCGGCGCCCAAGAGTTCATCCGCACACCTGGAAAGGCGCGCAGGGCACCGGCCAAGTACAACCTTGGCGAGGGTGGCGTCTCTCGTGAAGTCTACTACAGGGACGCAGGCACGGGCCGGCTGGTGGTGCGGGTTCATCAGTTCGAGAAGGCTGATGGAACACTTAGGGATGGGGACCTTCCCGACCCCAAGGAATTGTGTATCGGTGACATTGAGTACCACATGCATCCCGGCGGGAAGTGGTGGCACAGGGTGCGCCGATGAGCCAGAACGGCTGTTGCCGACGTTGTGGCTAAAGCGCCGTTACGGCGATTTCCGGCGTTTCACCTGTCGGCGCTGGGGCTGGTGATGCGATCTTCCGGCCTTACCCTTTCGCACCGCAAGCACTCGCCGAAGGCCAGCAGAGAAACGCTCCATCGTGCCTACCGGATTATCGGCGGGCACGTCGGGCACGTCCGCGCTTGAGTTGGGGGAACTTTTTTTCAGCACGTTTGCGGCAGCTCCGCGCCGGTGAGCGCGCTGTAGGTGAGTCGCTTGCTGATGATGCCCTTGAGGGCGAGTGCGAAACGCATGGCGTCTGACCCTTTGCGGTTGTTGAAACGGAAGGCTTGCTCGTCCAGATAGCGGAACAGATGGAACGGTTCGACCGAGATGTAGGTGCCCTTAATAGCCCGCTTCAGGAGACTCCAGAAGTTTTCAAGGCCGTTAGTGTGGACCTGTCCGTCTGCGTAGGCTTCGGCGTGGTCGATGACCTGATGGATGTAGCCGCGCTGCGCCATCCGGTCGTAGGAGCGCAGTGCATCGGTGTAGAGAGTCGAGCCGGCGGTGACGTTCTCCCCGATGGTCTGTTCCAGTTGATGCTTCTTCCGATTGCGGATGACTTCGGTACGGACCTGCGATCCCTTCTCACCATGCCGAGCCAGCAGGCCCATCACGGCCACCTTGCCGACCATCGAGCGGGACTGCGAGATACCGAGTCTCTTGCGCTTGGCCGCGTGCATGTTGCGTGCCCTGCCGCCGATGAAGGTTTCGTCGGCTTCGATGTGCCCATCCAACTTGCCGCCATGCTCAGCCTGCAACGCGAGCCGGAGCCGCGACAGCATGAACCATGCGGTCTTTTGAGTGACGCCGAGAGCGCGGGCAAGTTCGTACGAGCTAATCCCGTTGCGACAGTTGGTCAGCAGCCACAGTGCTGGAAGCCACTTCTGAAGAGGAACAGCCGAGTCCTCGAAAATGGTCCCGACCTTCAGGGAGAACTTGGTGCGCGGGTGCTTGGCGTAGCACTTCCACACGCGGGCGTTCTCCAGATAGGTGACATTTTCCGACCCGCAGGTTGGGCACTTCACCACGCCATCGGGCCAGCGGATAGCGACGACGGCCGCATGGCAGTTGGCGTAGTCGGAGAAGAAAACTATCGCTTGCTGAAGGGTTTTCGGTTCGCGGTGGCTGACCATGGGTGAATCATGGCAGAAACCGCGCGGTCAGTCAAGTATATTATTACCGCCGGACCAGCGTCAACGAACAGGCACCAAGCGCTTCAGCTCTTCGAACCAGTTGACCACGACGTTGATCTGGGTCGTCGACGCCTGCTCGACGTCCTTCACCATCAGGAAGCGCTGCCCATCACGCGTCACGTCGTACGTGACGCCGGTGTTTGGAAACGGGCTGGCCAGGTACTCGCCCTCGAAGAGGACCGTAGGCCGGCCGGCCGAGAACGCCGGTTGCGTGGTCACCTGGACGGCCATCATTCGATTGCCACTGCGATAGAAGAGCTCGCGGCCGTTCGGATTCCAGACCGGTTCGATGCCGCCGTCGGTTGAAATCTGCCACTTGCCGCCAGGTCCGGGATACGGTTGCACGTAGATCTCGGGTCGGCCAGACTCGTCAGAGACGTACGCGATCCATCGCCCATCCGGCGAAAAGCGCGGGGCGCCTTCGTTGGCCGGTGTACTCAGGAAAAGGGATCGCTTCTGGTCTTTCACGGACGCGACCCAGATGTCGCGCTGCGTCTTGGGGTTGTTCGTGAAGAACGCGACGAGCTGCCCGTCGGGCGAGAACGATTGCGGGGTATCGGCCGAGGGAGCGCTGGATGTGGTGAGCCGCGCTGGGCCGCCGCTGCCGTCCGCCATCTGCCAAAAAATGCTGGCTGGCGCGCCTTCCCGGTTGGACCGCACGGCAAGGCGCGTTCCATCCGGGGTCCAGGTCGGCGCATCATTCTGGCTGCCGTCGAACGTCACGCGCGTCAGCGTGTCGCGTTCGGTGTCGTACACCCACGTCTGTGCTGCAATCTCTATCGCGATCCGGCGGCCGTCCGGCGCCAGCCGAGGCCAGTCGTACTCACGGGGCGGTGCCGCCAGTGGCTGCTCGGTGCCGTCGCGCGCCACCCACACGAGATTGCGGCTGGCGCCTGCAGTGCCCGACACGTAGACGAGCGTTCCCGTCGACGAAAAGCTGTAGTACGGAAAGCCGATCGTCGTGTGAAGGACGCCCTCGATGACCGGCGCGAGCCTGCCGGTCAGCCTCAACGAATCCGAATCGAATGGGACGGCGAAGAGTGTACCCGCCTGCGCGTAGACGAGATGACCGGTTGGCGCGTAGCGAGGCGCCGTGCCGCCGGGGACGAGCACGCGCTGCGCACGCTCTGCGGCAGACCAAACACTGATGCGCCACCCTCCGGCGACCCCGGCGCCCGGCTCCAAATCGGCAAACAGGACACCGCGAGCCCCGGGCAGCACGTCCGGCAGGCGGCCGCCGACGTTTCCTTCGGTGAACGTCTCCGGCGTGCCACCGTTCTCTGAGACCCGCCGCAAGCCTGAGTTTGCGGGCGAGCCAAGGGTCAAGAAACCGTCGCTTCCCCAGTACGCGCCGTTCGCGGCCCCGCCCGGAACTCTCAGATTCAATGGCGTGCCGCCGCTCAGCGCGATCTTGAACAGCGACGGCCCCTCGCTGAAGCCGAGCCACTGACCGTCGGGTGAGAAAAAGGGCGCCACACCGGCCTCGGTTCCGGGAACCGGTCGAGCTTCGACACTGCCCAAAGGACGAATGTAGATTCGACGAGGGTCATTCCCCCGTGTGGCGACGTACGCTATGTATCTGCCGTCGGGTGAGATGACGACTGAGGATGAAAGGTTGTTCTGATTGAAAATCGCGAGCCGTTCGTCCGGCGACAGCGTGACGGTAAAGCGCATCACCTGCTGCGCCGGGGCGGGCGGCGGCTGTCTGAGCGTCCAGGCCGCGGTGCCGGCGAGCGCGGCGCCTGCGATGAGCGCCGTCGCATGTGTCAGCCAGCGCACATGCCCGTCCGGGATCACCTTTTTGGGCGTCACGACGACGGGTGTTGTCGCAGCGACCGCGCGGGTCGATTCGGTGTCGCGGCTGAGACGTCGCAGGTCGGTGCGGAGTTCGGCCGCGCTCTGATACCTGAGCCCGCGATCTTTTTCGAGCAGCTTGGTGATGATCCGTTCGAGCTCGAGCGGCAGATCCGGATTGACGCGGCCGGGCGCGACCGCGGGCTTGCTGATGATGGCGTTGAAGATGGCGGCCGACGTGTTCCCCTGGAAGGGGAGCCGCCCGGTCGCCATCTCGTAGAGCACCACGCCGAGCGAGAAGAGGTCCGTCCGCGCGTCGACCTCCTCCTGCCCGAGCGCCTGCTCCGGCGACATGTAGGCGACCGTGCCGATCGCCGTCCCGGGGCTCGTCAGGTGCTCCTCGCTGATCAGGACCGCCTGCGTCGCCAGCTGCGACAGTCCAGCGACCGCCGCCGCCGGGCGCTCCACCTTCGCCAGCCCGAAGTCGAGAATCTTGGCATGCCCGCGCGTGGTCACGAAGATGTTCGCCGGCTTGATGTCGCGGTGGATGATGCCTTTCGCGTGGGCCGCGTCGAGCGCGTCAGCGAGCTGTGCGCCGACATCGAGCACGAGATCCAACGGCAGCGGCTTGCCCCGGAGCCGCGCCTTGAGCGTGGCGCCTTCGAGAAACTCCATCGCGAGGAACGGATGACCGTCGGCCTCGTCGATCTCGTGGATGGTGCAGATGTTCGGATGGTTCAGCGCCGAGGCGGCGCGCGCCTCGCGCTTGAAGCGCTCGAGCGCCTGGCGGTCCTGCGCCAGATCCTCCGGGAGAAACTTCAGGGCGACGGCCCGGCCGAGCCGGGTGTCCTCGGCCTTGTAGACCACGCCCATCCCGCCGCCCCCGATCTGCTCGACGATGCGGTAGTGGGAGACGCGCTCGCCAACCTGCATGCCGCCGACCTCCTGTGCGCCGGAACCGGATTGTGGCGATTTGCCGGGGGAATACTACTCCGGAACGACCCGAACGGTCCGAACGATCGTTATTCGTATCGCAGCGCTTCGATCGGATCGAGCCGGGCGGCCCGGATGGCCGGGATCATCCCGAACACCAGGCCGACGCTGGCGGAGAAGGCGAGGCCGAGCGCGAACGACCACCACGGCAGGGAGACGGGGAAGCCGGTGAAGAGGTTCACGGTGATGCCGATCGCGCTGCCGAGCGCGATGCCGAGCAGACCGCCGATCGAGGTGAGGACCGCGGCCTCCGTGAGGAACTGCATCAGGACTTCCCGCCGCCGCGCGCCGAGCGCCTTCCGCAGGCCGATCTCGTGCGTCCGCTCCGTGACCGAAATCGTCATGATCGCCATCACGCCGATGCCGCCCACCATGAGCGCGATCGACGAGATGACGACGAGCGCCAGAAACGTCGCCTGACTGACGCGCTCCCATACCTCGAGCGCGGCGTCCTGCGACACGAGATCGAAGTCGTTCGGCTCGTCGACGCGCAGCCCGTGCCGGATGCGCATGATCTCCTGAACCTCCGCGATGAGCGCCTCCCGCGTGGCGCCGGCCCGCGGCGCGGCGGCAATCAGCACGCTCTGATGGGTCTGGTTGCCGCGCCGGAAAATCTGAATGCCGAACTGCTTCCGGTAGGTCGTCTCGGGAATGACGACGAAGTCGTCCTGGCCGAGGTCGAAGCTGCCGGCCGTGGGCCGTTTCCCGAGGACGCCGATGATCCTGTACTCCACCGGCCCGACGCGCACCTGCTTGCCAATCGGGTCGATGCCGGCGCGCCCGAACAGCGCCTCGAACGGCGCGTAGCCGAGCACCACGACGTTGCGCCGCCGGCTCACCTCGGCCTCGGTGAAGAACCGCCCGGCCTGGACCTCCAGGAAGTTGATGCGGGCGAACTCCTCGGTCGTGCCGAGGACCGCCAGTATCTTGGTGCGTTCGCCCCGGTAGGCGACGCGCGTCTGGGTCGGCGGACCGCCGGCGCCGAGCCAGACGTCGACGATCCCCGCCGACGGTGCAAGCCGCTCGATCGCGGCGGCGTCCTCGACGGTGAGGTTCGGGCGGCGGAGCAGCTCCGTGAACTTCCGGCCGGAGGCCAGGCTCACGCCGCTGAACTTCGCCACGAAGATCGTGTCGGGGCCGAGCTCGCGGATGCTGTCGCGGAGCGATTGGTCGAAGCCGCGGATGAGCGACGTCATGCCGACGATCGCGGTGATGCCGATGACGACGCCGAGCACGGTGAGCGCCGAGCGCAGCGTGTTGGCGCGCAGCGTGTCGAGCGCCAGCAGCACGACCTCGCGCAGCAATGCAACGCTGAAAGTCATGGACCGTCGCATCGTCGCACCATCGCACCATCGCACCATCGCACCATCGCACCGTTACTCTCGTCTCAGCGCCTCGATGGGATCCAGACGGGCGGCGCGCGCGGCGGGAAACGCGCCGAAGCAGAGGCCGACTGCCGCGGTGACGCCGATCCCGAGGGCGACCGACCACGGCTCGAGGAGCGCGGGCAGCGGCGTGGCCGCCGCAATGGCCTGCGCGGCAAGGAAGCCGAGCGCGACGCCGGCGAGTCCTCCGACGGTCGAAAGGGTGACCGACTCGGTCAGCACCTGCAGCATGATGTCCGTCCGCCGCGCGCCGACCGCCTTGCGCAGGCCGATCTCGCGCGTCCGCTCCGTGACCACCATCAGCATGATGTTCATGATGACGATGCCGCCGACGAGAAGGGACAACGAGACCACCCCGACGAGCACGGCGAAGATCCCGGTCGTCGCCTGTTCGTACAGGCCGAGGAGCGTGTCCGACGTGTAGATGCCGAAGTTGTCCGGCTCGGTCCCCTTCAGCCGCCTCGCAATCCGCAGCGCCGCCGTCGCCTCGTCCATGGCGGCCTCCAGCCGATCCGGCGAGGTCGGCTTCACCATCAGCGCGAGCGACGGGCGGGCGCCGAACAGCTTCATGTGGGCGCCGAGCGGAATCACGGCGTAGCCGTCGAGCGACGCGCCGAAGATGCCCCCCTTCCTCGCGCTGACGCCGACGACCCGGAAGTGCGCCCCCTGAATCCTGATGATCTTGTCGAGCGGGCTCACCTCGCCGAAGAGCTGCTCCGCGACGTCCCAGCCCAGGAGCACGACGGGCCGGTTCCGATCGACCTCGAGCGGCGTCATCATCCGGCCGCGTTCGGCGTCGAACGTCGTGAACTCGACGTACTCGCTGGTCACGCCCTGAATCTGTACGTTCTCGATCACCTGGTCGCGATAGGTAATCGTCCCGCGCCGCTGCGCCTGCGCGGCAATGGCGTCGATCGTCGGGCTGAAGGCGCGGATGGCGTCCGCTTCCGTGAGGGTGATGTTCGGGTTGCTGCGGGCGCGCTCCTCTTCCTCTTCGGTGCGCGTGATCGGCGGCACGCGCTGGATCGTGAACGCGTCGGCGCCGACCTCGGTCAGGATCGCGTCCGACACTAGCGCGTTGACCCCCTGGATGAGTGACACGACCGTGACGATCGAGGTGACCGCGACGATGTTGCCGAGCACGGTCATGAACGACCGCAGCCTGTTGGCCCAGATCGCGCGCAGGGCGACGGCAACCGCTTCGAGGAGCATCTCAAGGACGCGGCGGCGGGGCCTGCCGCGTGACCTCCGTGCCGTCGGCCAGCTCGCGGACCGACGAGAACGGGCCGGTGATGACCTGATCGTGCTCGTCGAGACCGGAGAGCACCTCGAAGTAGCGCTCCCCGGCGATGCCGACCTTCACCGGCGCGAACACGGCGCGGTTGCCGCGCAGCAGAAACACCCCTTCCGTTTCGCGCCGCGTCTGTCCGGGCGGAGGCTCCGGCGGAACCGGGCTCGGCGCCGGCTCGCGGTTGAACAGACGGAACCGCCGCGGCGGCGCCGGCGGCGGCTCGCGAACCAGCGCGCCCGCAGCGTCGTACAGCAGCTCGCGCACGGTCAGCGCCTGGATCGGCACCGACACGACGTTCTGCCGCGTCGCGGTCGTGATCTCCGCCGTGCAGGTGAACCCCGGCCGTACGTCCGGAACCCGCTCCTCGAGCGTAATCACCACCTTGAAATTCGTCGCCTGTGCCGTCGTCGTGATCGTCTGCGTGGCCGTCGTCTGAATCGGGCTGTTGCCGATCTCGGTGACCCGGCCGGCGAAGGTGCGATCCGGCACCGCGTCGATCGTGACGCGCGCCTGCTGGCCGAGGGTCACCTCCGGCACGTCCGTCTCGTCGACCTCCACCTCGGCTTCGATGACCGACATGTCCGCAATCGTCAGCAGCACCGTCCCGGGATTGTTCATCGTCCCGACGACGACGTTCTCGCTCTCTTCGATGTTGCGGCGGGTGATGATTCCGTCCATCGGCGAGGAGATGATCACCTGGCTGAGGTTGTACTGCGTGGTGGCGAGGCTCGCCTCCTCCTGCTTGATCTGCTGCTCGCGCGTCTGCACCTCCTGTTCCCGGGCCTTCAGCTCGGCTTCGCGCAACTCGACTTCGTTCTGCGCGCGCTCGAGCGCCTCGCGCGACGTCAGGCCGCCGCTCCAGAGCTCCTGCTGCCGCTTCAGCGTCCGGCGGGCGAGGTCGAGCGTCACGCGCGCCTGCTCGACGGCCGTGCGCGCCTGCTGGAGCGCCGAGCGGGCGGCGGCGACGCTGGCCTCGCCGTGCTGCAACTGCCCTTCGAGCGACCGCGGATCGATCTCGAGCAGGAACTGGCCGGCGCGGACGCGCTGTCCTTCTTCGACCGCGAGCCGCGTCACCCGTCCCATCGTCGTGGCCGAGACGTTCACCTGGCGCTTCGGCTGGATCTTGCCCGACGCCGTGACGATCGCCTCGAGATCGCGCTTGCGGACGCTTTCTACGGTGACGGCCGCGAGCTCCGGACGGGTCAGCCAGACCGCGGCGGCGCCGGCACCGGCAAGGACGAGGACGGAGGCTGCCAGCAGCAGCCGCCCACGGGTCACGCGGATCCCCCGGTCATCGCGGCGGCGAGCGCCATCAGGGCCGCGAGCACGAGGTAGACGCCGGCAAACGTCACGGCCACGCGGGCGACCGGCCGGCGATAGAGCACGGACACACCGACGGCAAGCACAACGATCCACCAGATGACGAAGAGGTCGACCATGCCCGCGAAGCGCGAGAGCGGCGACGCCTCGTCGAGCAGTGTGAAAAACATGCTGAGCGTCAGCGGGCTCGCCAGCGTTTCACGCGCGTAGGTGAGCGGCGCTGCAATCACTTGCCGGAGCGCCAGGATCACGCCTGCGTGGGACACGACGGCGAGCACCTGATGATAGGTCACCCTGCCGCCGGCCGGCGGTCGCAGTACGCCGACCAGCACCGCGGACAGGCCGACGGCGAGGACCGGCCCGCTGATGAGCGAGGTCACGACCGCGTACGCGGTCCCGTTGGCGCTGATCTCCCGAAGGGCGGCGTACCGCGCATCGTCAATGGGCGGTCCGAGCGCCGTAGCGGTCCGTTCCAGATGGTCGAGCAGCGCCAGCTGTCCCACCTCGGTCTCGAGCACGAGCGCGGTTGTGGTCGCCGCCGCCAGAAAGGCGATCGCCAGCGCGTCGGCCCAGCGCGGTGCGGCGGCCAGTCGGTCGAAGGTGGCGCGCGGCGAACGAAGAACCCCCCGAAGTCGGACCGGCAGCGGCCAACTACTGGACCGTCTCAACTGATGCTCTACCACGAACGACAGCCTTTCGACGCAGTTCTGCTGGCCGCGACAACGGCGCGGCCAGTCGCGTTGTGGGAAGGACGTACCAGGATGTCACTCAAACTCCTGATACGATGAGGGTTCTTCCCTGGACCGCTATACGGCTCCGTACGACAATGCCGTGCAGGTGCGATGAAGCCGTCTAGCGGTCCTGGGCGCGCGGAGCGCGCCGAAGAGAAACTGGCCAACCAGCCAAGGGCTCTCACGACTGTCGGTGCGAACGACGAGTCGCCGGAGCCCTTGGCTGGTTCCTAAACTATCCGGCCTTATGCGACACTGTCCAGCCATCTCCACCCCACGGCGCAGGCGTGCGCCGTGGGGGCCCCGGGTCTGCGTTGCCGTACTGTGCAGCTGTGCCGGATCCGCACAGTCCGCAGCCTCGGCGCAGGTCGTCGAAGTCATCGGCAGTCGGGCGACGGGGATGGGCGGTGCGTTCGTGGCCGTCGCCTCCGACAGCAGCGCGGCCTGGTGGAACCCGGCGGGACTTGCGGCCGGCCCCTTCTTCGACATGGCGCTGGCGCGAGCGGAGGTCGAAATCAGCGACGAGCTGCCGGTGTGGCGCCAGCGCACCTCGGGATTTGCGCTCGGCACCCCGCCGCTCGGCCTGTCGTATTACCGCTTTCGGATCACGGACATACGGCCGTTCGACCCTACAGCGGAGGGGGCCGCCGGCCGAGAAAATAGAGGGGCAGGAGTGCCGGTCCGCTCCCTGTCGGCGAGCCAGCTAGGCGTGACGCTCGTTCAGACGCTTCTTCCCGGTGTACATACTGGCGCGACGCTGAAGTATCTGCGCGGCAGGTTTTCCGCCGGGCACGAAGATGGTCGTGCGTCGCCGGCCGAGCTCCTGGATCGGGGGGATGCACTGGAAGACGGCGACGCCGAGAACCGGTTCGACCTCGACCTGGGCGTGCTGGCGACGGCGGGCGTGGTGAGGCTGGGCGCTCGCGTCCGGAACGTGCTCGAACCGACGGTCGGCCCCGTGCGGATGGAGCGGCAGACGCGCCTCGGTGTGGCCGTCGCGCCGGCCGCGGCCGGCGGCGTGCCGCTGACGGTGGCCGTCGATGCGGACGTGGACAGCTATACGGTCGCGACGGGACGCCGGCGCGTCGTGGCGGTCGGCGCCGAGCAGTGGTTCCTGGAGCGGCGGGTTGCCGTGCGCGCCGGGGGCCGGATCAACACGGTCGGTGCCCGCGAGCGAAGCGCGACGGCGGGGGCGAGCGTCGCGGTTCGCGCAGGTTTGTACGTCGATGGACACGTGGTCCGCGGCGGAGCCGCGGATGAAAAGGGGTGGGGCGTCGCGGCGCGGGTCTCGTTCTAGCCACCAGACATGGCCGTCCGGATAGGCGAGCTGCTTCTCAAGGAGAAGCGCATCACCGTTGAGCAACTCCAGGAGGCGCTGAATCACCAGCGCCAGCACGGGGGGAAGCTCGGCTTCAATCTGGTGAAGCTCGGCTTCGTCAAGGACTCGGAGATCACGGCCCTCCTCAGCAAGCAGTACGGCGTCCCCTCCATTTCGCTCACCGACTTCGAGATCGATCCCGCGGTCGTCAAGCTGGTCCCCGCGGAGACCGCCCAGAAGTACCAGATCGTGCCGCTCGCGCGCGCCGGCGCAACGCTCACGATCGCGATGACGGACCCCACGAACGTGTTCGCGATGGACGACATCCGGTTCATGACGGGCTACAACGTCGAGCCGGTGGTGGCGTCGGAGATCGCGGTGCTCGAGGCGCTCGAGAAGTACTACGGGAAGGGGACCGGGACCGGCAACGGCGGGGGCGCGGCCGGCACCAGCGCGCTGGAGGTCGCGAGCAAGGCGCTCCAGGAGATGCCGGTGCCTACCGACGCCGACGTCGAGGTGCTGGAGGATCTCGAGGAGATCAGCGCCGAGACGCTCGCCAAGCAGGGCGAGGAAGCGCCCATCATCAAGCTCGTGAACGTGCTGCTGATGTCGGCCATCCAGAAGGGCGCCAGCGACATCCACATCGAGCCGTACGAGAAGGAGCTGCGCGTCCGCTACCGCATCGACGGCGTGCTCTACAACATCATGTCGCCGCCGCTGAAGTTCCGCGACGCGATCACCTCGCGCGTGAAGATCATGGCGAAGCTCGACATCTCGGAGAAGCGCCTGCCCCAGGACGGGCGCATCAAGATCCGCTTCCAGGACAACGGCCGGCCGAAGGACATCGACTTCCGCGTGTCGTGTCTGCCGACGCTGTTTGGCGAAAAGATCGTCATGCGTCTGCTCGACAAGGACAAGCTGATGCTCGACATGACGAAGCTCGGCTTCGAGAGCGAATCGCTCGCCAAGTTCGAGGCGGCCATCTTGAAGCCGTGGGGCATGGTGCTCGTCACCGGGCCGACCGGCTCCGGCAAGACGAACACGCTGTATTCGTCGATCTCGCGGATCAACACGCCGGAAACGAACATCATGACCGCGGAGGACCCGGTCGAGTTCAACCTGATGGGGATCAACCAGGTGCAGGTGCGCGAGAACATCGGGCTGACGTTCGCCGCCGCGCTCCGCAGCTTCCTGCGCCAGGACCCGAACATCATCCTCGTCGGCGAGATCCGCGACTTCGAGACGGCGGAGATCGCGATCAAGGCGGCGCTCACCGGCCACCTCGTGCTCTCGACGCTGCACACCAACGACGCGCCGAGCACGGTGAACCGGCTGATGAACATGGGGATCGAGCCGTTCCTCGTCGCCAGCTCGCTCAACCTGATCTGCGCGCAGCGGCTCGTGCGCCGCGTCTGCAAGAACTGCGGCGAGCCGCACCCCACGCCCCCGCAGGCACTCGTCCAGGCGGGCTTCTCGAACGAGGACGCCAGGACCGTCGTGCCGCAGCGCGGCCGGGGCTGCGAGAAGTGCAACAACACCGGCTACAAGGGGCGTCTCGGTCTGTACGAGGTGATGGAGGTGACCGAGGAGCTGCGCGAGCTGATTCTCGTCGGCTCGTCCGCCCTCGAGCTGCGCCGCAAGGCGATCGACGAAGGGATGATCACGCTCCGGCAGAGCGGGCTGCGGAAGGTGAAAGACGGCGTCACGACGATCGACGAAGTCGTGAGGGAGACGGTCAAGTAACGCCCAACTCCCAAGACGCCAACTCCCAAATCTTGGGCGTTGGGAACTTGGACGTTGGGAGTTGAGGACGAAAAGGAGTTGGGAGTTGAGGGCGACAAGATGACATTACCGGAACTGCTGCAGAAAGTAGTCGAGCTCGACGGCTCCGACCTGCACCTGGCGACGCGCACGCCGCCCCAGATCCGCGTGCACGGGCACCTCGAGCGGCTCGAGGGGCCGGACCTGACGGCGGCCGACACCAAGGGGCTCACCTACAGCGTGCTCACCGACGCACAGAAGAAGCGCTTCGAGGAGAGCCTCGAGCTCGACTTCTCGTTCGGCATCCAGGGCGTGGGGCGCTTCCGCTGCAACATGTTCCACCAGCGCGGCGCCGTCGGCGCCGTCTACCGGCTGATTCCCGAGAGGATCAAAGGCTTCGATGAGCTCGGGCTGCCGTCTGTCCTTGCAAAGCTCGCCGAAAAGCCGCGAGGGCTTATCCTGGTGACCGGCCCCACGGGGAGCGGCAAATCGACGACGCTTGCGGCGATGATCGACAAGATCAACAACGAGCGATACGACCACATCCTGACGATTGAGGATCCGATCGAGTTCGTGCATCAGCACAAGAACTGCCTGGTCAACCAGCGCGAGGTCCACTCGGACACTGGCAGCTTTGCCAACGCCCTCCGCGCCGCGCTTCGCGAGGATCCGGATATCGTGCTGATCGGCGAGATGCGCGATCTCGAAACCGTGGAATCCGCGCTGCGCATCGCCGAAACCGGGCACCTGACGTTCGGCACGCTGCACACGAATTCGGCCTCGCAGACGATCAACCGAATCATTGATATCTTCCCGGCCCATCAGCAGAGCCAGATTCGGACGCAGCTCTCGCTCGTCCTCGAAGGAATCGTCTGCCAGGCGCTCTGTCCGAGGATTGGCGGCGGACGTGTCGTCTCGCTCGAGATCATGGTCCCGACGCCGGCGATCAGGAACCTCATCCGTGAGGACAAGGTCCATCAAATCTACTCGGCGATGCAGACAGGCCAGGAGAAATACGGGATGCAGACGGCCAACCAGTCGCTCGCCACGCTCTATCAGAAGAAGCTGATTACGCTGGACACCGCGATGGAGAAATCCTCGAACCGTGAGGAGCTGCAGGAAATGATCAACCGCGGCGTCGGCGTGGTCGCGGGCGCCGGGCTCGGACGCCCCGGCGCGCCGCCGCGGCCCGCGGTAGGGAGATGAAAAGCAGGTGGTAGCTGGTAGCCGGTAGCTGGTAGCAACGACCTTCCTGCTGCCGGCTACCGGCTACCGGCTACCGGCTACAAGCTGGAGTCACAACATGGCTACATTCGCATATCAAGGACGCTCGCGCGGGGGCCAGACGGTCACTGGCGAGTTCATCGCCGACACGCTCGACGCGGCGGTGGCGGGGCTCCGCCGCGACCAGCAGATCCTGGTCACGCAGATCAGCCCGGCCAAGGAGAAGGTGGCGCGGGCGCGCGGCGCGAAGAAGATGCGCGCCAGGGCGGCCAAGGCGAAGGACCTCGCCGTCTTCACCCGCCAGTTCTCGGTGATGATCGGCGCCGGTCTGCCGCTCGTCCAGTGTCTCGAGATCCTCGGGACGCAGGCGGAGGACAAGCGCTTCGGCGAGGTTATCTTGGCGGTCCGCGCCGACGTCGAAGGCGGCGCCTCGCTCGCCGACGCGATGAAGAAGCACCCGAAGGTGTTCGACTCGCTGTTCAGCAACATGATTGCGGCCGGCGAGGCGGGCGGCATTCTCGACGCCATCCTCAAGCGGCTGGCGACCTACATCGAGAAGTCGGTCAAGCTGAAGGGGCAGGTGAAGTCGGCGATGGTCTATCCGGTCGCCGTCATCGTCATTGCCACGGTCGTGGTCGCCGCGATCCTGTGGAAGGTGATCCCGACGTTCGCAAGCCTGTTCGCAGGACTGGGCGCCGACCTGCCGCTGCCGACGCGCATCGTCATTGCGCTGAGCAACGCGCTCGTCGCCTACATGCCCTTCATCGTCGTCGGGCTGGTGGCGCTCGCGTTCGGGTTCCGGGCGTATTACGCGACGGCGCCCGGGCGCAAGGTCGTCGACCGCGTCATGCTCTGGCTGCCGGTGCTCGGCATCCTGCTGCGGAAGATTGCCGTCGCCCGGTTCTGCCGCACGCTGTCGACGCTGCTCTCGTCGGGCGTGTCGATCCTCGAGGCGCTCGACATCACCGCGCGTACCGCCGGGAACGCGGTCGTGGAGGACGCGATCTTCGCCACGCGCAAGAGCATCGAGCGGGGCGATACCATCGCCGGGCCGCTCAAGCAGACCGCGGTCTTCCCGCCGATGGTCGTCCAGATGATCGGCGTCGGCGAGGCGACCGGCGCGCTCGACACGATGCTCGGCAAGATTGCCGATTTCTACGAGGAGGAGGTCGACGTGGCGGTGGCGGGCCTCCTGACGCTGCTCGAGCCGCTCATGATCGCGCTGCTCGGCGGCATCGTCGGCGGCATCGTGATCGCGATGTATCTGCCGATCTTCAGCCTGATCAGCCAGCTGACGGGAGGAGGGTAATCTGTAGCTATCAGTTGTCAGTTATCAGTGCGGCGGCCGCGTCGCTGCGTGTCCGGACAGCCCAACTGACAACTGACAACCGACGACTGACAGCTTCATTCATGGATCTCCGTTCCCGCCTCGCGACGCTCATCGCGGTCCGCGCCGTCGTCAGCACGGCGCTGCTCGGGTCGGCGATCCTCATCCAGGTGAGCCGGCCCGGGGCGTTCCCGGTCGATCCGTTCTTCTTCCTGATCGGCGTCACCTACGCCCTGACCCTCGTCTATCTGGCAACCCTCCGGGTGGTCGACCGGTGGCCGTGGCTGGCCGACGCGCAGCTCGCCGCCGACGCGCTGCTGGTGTCCGGCTTCATCGGCCTGACCGGCGGGATCGCCAGCTTTTTCTCGTCGCTGTACGTCCTGCCGATCATCGCCGCGAGCATGATCCGCTTCCGGCGCGGCGCGCTGCAGCTCGCCGTCGTCACCGCGGGGCTGTACCTCGCGCTCGTGGGCGCCCAGTATCTCCACGTGCTGCCCGTCTGGCTCGGCGGCGGCTCGTACGAGTTGCCGCCGCGCCAGTTTGCCCAGTACACGATCGCGATCAACGTGTTCGGGTTCGTGGCCGTGGCGTTGCTCGCCGGGTCGCTGGCGGAGCGGCTCCGATCGGCGGATGCGCGCCTCGAGCGCGTCGCCCACGAGATCCAGGACCTTCGCGCCTTCAACGAGTACGTCATCGACGGGCTGCTGAGCGGCCTCGTCACGGCGGACGCCGATGGCCGGATCCTGACGTTCAACCGCGCGGCCGCTGCGATCACCGGCGTCACGGCGGATTACGCCATCGGGCAGGATGCGAGCGAGGTGTTGCAGCTCCCCGCCGAGTCGCGCACGCGGCTGCGCACGCTGGCCCAGACGCGCACGCTGCGCGCCGAGTTCGAGTACCACGCGGCCGACGGGCGGCTGCTCGACATCGGGCTGATGGCCACCATGATCGCGCTGCCGAACGGGCGGAGCGGGTACCTCTTCACGTTCCAGGACGTCACGGAGCTGCGGCGGCTCGAGCGGAGCGCGCGGCTGCAGCAGCGGCTCGCGGCCGTCGGCGAGATGGCCGCCGGCATCGCGCACGAGATCCGCAATCCGCTCGCGGCGATCTCGGGCTCGATGCAGGTGCTGCGGCACGAGCTCCCGCTCAGCGACGAGCAGGCGCAACTGATGGATATCGTGTTGAAGGAGTCGGAGCGGCTCAACGACACGATCCGCTCGTTCCTCGCCTACGCGCGGCCGCAGAAGTTCTCGGTCGTGCGGCTCGACCTCGGCAAGATCGTCCAGGACACGGCCGTGCTGCTGCGGAACAGCTCCGAGGCGCGCCCGACTCATGTCATCGACGTCCAGGTTCCGCCCCGGCCGGTCTGGTTCGACGCCGACGAGAACCAGATCCGGCAGATTGTGTGGAACATCGCCTCCAACGGCCTGCGGGCGATGCCCGACGGCGGACGGCTCGCGCTGGTGGTCGAAGGCACAGCCGCGCAGGACGAAGTGGTTTTGAGCATGCAGGACGAAGGCCGCGGCATCCCCGCCGACGAGCTCGACACGATCTTCCAGCCGTTTCGCGGCTCCTTCGAAAAGGGGACCGGTCTCGGCCTCGCGATCGTGCATCGCACCGTGAGCGACTACGGCGGCGCGATCGAGGTGTCGTCGACGGTCGGCGCCGGCACGACCGTGCGCGTGCGGCTGCCGGTCCGGGCCGCACCGGCACCGGCGCGCGTCGCGGCCGACGGCGCCGCCAAGGGGGCGAGCTCATGAAGCAGCCGATGCCGCAGCCGGCCGCGGCGCAAAGCTCCCCGCGCATCCTCGTCGTCGACGATGAACCGTCGATGCGGGAGATGCTGCGGATCGTGCTTCGCCGTGACGGCTACGACGTCGTCGTCGCCGCCGGCGGCCAGGAGGCGATTCAGCACCTCCAGGCGCAGCCGTTCGACCTCCTGCTGTCGGACATCCGCATGCCGGACACGGGCGGCGTCGACGTGCTGCGCGCGGCCAAACAGATCGACGGCAACATCGTCGCGTTCATGATGACGGCGTTCGCTTCCACCGAGAGCGCGGTGGAGGCGATGCGGCTCGGCGCCTCCGACTACCTCACCAAGCCGTTCAGCATGGACGAGCTGCGGCTCAAGGTGCGCCAGCACCTCGAGGCGCGGCGCCTGCGCGAGGAGAACCTGCTGCTGAAGCGCGCGCTGAACAGCCGCTACGAGTTCTCGAACATCCTCGGCCGCAGCGATGCGATGCTGCAGGTGTTTGCGACGATTCAGACGGTGGCGGCGACGAGCAGCACCGTGCTGATCGCCGGCGAATCGGGCACCGGCAAGGAGCTGGTGGCGCGCGCCGTCCATTTCAATTCGCTGCGGCGCGACCGGCCGTTCGTCGCCGTCAACTGCGGCGCCGTTCCCGAGACGCTGCTGGAGTCGGAGCTGTTCGGCCACGTCCGCGGCGCCTTCACGGGTGCGCTCAGCAACAAGAAGGGGCTCATCGAGACCGCCGAGGGGGGCACGATCTTCCTCGACGAGATCGGCGAGATGTCGCCGTCGATGCAGGTGAAACTGCTGCGCGTGCTGCAGGATCACCGCTTCCGGCGGCTCGGCGGCACGGAGGAAGCGCAGGCGGACGTCCGCGTGATCGCGGCCACCAATCAGGATCTGCCGAAGATGGTGGCGGACGGCCGGTTCCGCGAGGACCTGTACTACCGGCTCCACGTGCTGTCGATCAAGCTGCCGCTGCTGCGGGATCGCGCCGAAGACATCCCGCTCCTCGCCGAGCACTTCCTCCAGCACTTCGCGTCGCAGATGGGCAAGCGCGTGCGGACGATCTCGGCCGAGGCGATGCAGTTGCTGCAGGCGCACGCCTGGCCCGGCAACGTGCGCGAGCTGCAGAACGCCATCGAGCGTGCCGTGGCCCTTGAACAGACCGAGTCGATCCTCCCTGAGACGCTGCCCGATGAGGTCCGGTCCGCCGAGGGGCTCGCGTGGCGCACCGGCGAGAAGCCGGCGCTGGGCGTCCTGCCCGAGCTCGGCGAAGGGTTCAACCTCGAAGCTCGCGGCGAGGAGTTCTACCGCCATTACATCGCGCTCGCCCTGCAGCGCGCCGGCGGCGTGCAGGTCAAGGCGGCGGAGCTGCTCGGCATGAGCTTCCGGTCGTTCCGGTATTACGTGAAGAAATACAACCTGCGCTAGCTGGTAGCCGGTAGCTGGTAGCTGGTAGCACGAACCGGGAACCAGGAACCGGCTATCGGCTACCGGCTACCAGCTACCAGCTGACATTTATTGCCAGCCGAGCTTGACAGAATTTGTCACTCTTGCCCATAGTGGATGTGCCTGGTCCTTTGGCCTATCACCCTAACAACTGAGTACGGAACGACTTAACAGAGTTGGTGGAATCGAGGCGTTCGGGCACAGCCGTTGCCTATAGGAGGGCGACTGCTGCCGGTGCCTCAGCGGCAACTCCGGCGGCCCGGTGGTAACGGAGGATTTCTGAGGAGCGACACATGAAGATTCAGGACAATAAGGGGTTCACGCTGATCGAGCTGCTGATCGTCGTGGCGATCATCGGCATCATCGCGGCCATTGCGGTGCCGGGGCTGCTGCGGGCCCGTCAGTCGGGTAACGAAGCGTCGGCCATCGGTTCGGTCCGGTCGACCAGCAGCGCCGAGGCGACGTATGCGGCCAGCTGCGGTGGCGGTGGGTATGCGACGACGTTCGTGAATCTGTTCACGGCGCCCGCCGGAGGCGTGCCGTTCATCAGCCCCGACCTGGCCACCGACCCGTCCACGAAGAGCGGCTACACGGTCACGCTGGCCGTCGGCACTGATGCCACCGTGGTGGTGGTGGCTGCCAACACCTGCAACGCCGTGGCGAACTCGACGGCGACGTTCCACGTCAGCGCCGTGCCGGTGACGGTCGGCAGCACCGGTCAGCGGTCGTTCGCCGCGGATCAGCGCGGCACGGTGTATCAGCTGGCCACCGGCGCCGCGATTCCGGCGGGCATGGCCGGCGCGCTGGTTCTGCAGTAGCCCGGACGCGTGAAGGCCTGAGGCCCCGAGGAGGCCTCAGGCCCCAGGGCAGTTCCAAGCCTCAGTGCTGAGGCCTGGGGCCTGGGGCCTGAGGCCTTTTCGACGTACTCTCGTGACCCCATTCGTCCGGCGCGCCGGTGCCATACGGAGATGGAGATGTCATCGTCGTCGTCGCGGCGCGTTTCTCACGAAGGTGGGAGATGCTTGCCCGCTCTACACGCCTCGCTGATAATCATGAGGACGCCCCGGGGAGCCGGCGCGCGACACATGACGACCGCAACCAGCACCTATCTTGACGCCATCCGCCACATGCCGGCCGGCGGCACGCTCACCATTCCGGGCGTCTCCTGGGACGAGTACGAGGCGCTCCTCGCGGAGCTCGAGGATAACTCCCACTTTCGCCTCACGTACGACGAGGGGAGCCTGGAAATCGTGAGTCCATCGACGAAGCACGAGTGGTGGAATCGATTCATTGCCGATGTCGCGCGTGTCCTGGCAACAGAGCTTGGGACCGAGCTCGAGGGGTACGGTCATTCCACGATCAAGAAGAAATCGCTGCAGAAAGGTGCCGAGCCCGACTCGTGCTTCTATGTGCAGAATGCCGCGCGCGTGATAGGGAAGCAGGTCGTCGACCTTGCCATCGACCCTCCCGATATCGTCGTCGAGGTCGATGTGTCGCACAGCTCCACGCGAAAGCTCGCCTTCTACGCGCAGCTTGGCGTTCCGGAGGTGTGGCGATACGACGGCCGCCGTGCCGTGTTCTACCGGCTCGGACGCGGCCAGTACGTCGAGATTCCCTCCAGCCTTGCGTTCGCAGGATTTGCTGCCGCCACGCTCACGGCGCTTCTCTCGCGGATCGCCAGTGAGTCGCAGCAGCGGGTACTGAACGACCTGCGGCGCACGCTCCGCGACCGGGCCTGAGCAGCCAGGGTCTGGGGGCTGGGGTCTGGGGCCTGCGGCGTTCGTTTTTTGGTAGGATGCGGCAGGATCTGAAGCCATGAAAAAGCACTCCCGCACGCTCATCATTATTCTGTCCGCGCTGGGGCTCGCCGCGTCGGTGGCCGCGCTCTACGTGCATTACTGGCTGCTCGCCGATCCCTCCTACACGAGCTTTTGCGACGTGAGCGAGACGGTGAGCTGCGAGGCGGTGCTGACGAGCCGCTACGGCAGCCTGTTTGGCGTCCCGGTGGCCGTCGGCGGCGCCATCTGGTCCGCGCTGGTGCTGATGCTGGGCGCGCTGGGGATGAGGTCCTCCGCCTCCGCTCCTGTGGGTCCGGGCGCCACCGGTCCGGCTAAAGCCGGACGCCACGATCGTCCAGCGAAAGCCGCACCGTCCGGAGTCGTGGCGTCCGGCTTTAGCCGGACCACGGATGACCGTTCCGGGCGGGTGGCCGGCTACATTTTCATCCTGTCTACCGTGGGCCTGGCGGCGGTGCTGTACCTCGGCTACGCCTCGTTCTTCGTCCTGCGGCAGGCGTGCCCGCTCTGCATGGCGATGTACGTCGCCGTGATCGGCCTGTTCATCGTGTCGGGCGGAGCCGCCTCGGATCTGTCGATGCTGCCGCGCGCGTTCGGGCGAGACGTGCGCGCGGTGACGTCCAACCCGCTCGCCTCGGCCCTTGCCGTGGTGCTGGTGGCCGCCAGCATCGGACTGGTGCTGTGGTTCCCCCGCGAGGAGCCGGTGGCCGAGACGGCCGCGGCCGCGCCGGTTGCGCCGCCGCCGACCGAGGCGCTCGGACCGGAGGAGACCGAGGCGTTCGAGGCGTGGCTGTCGGCGCAGCCGCGCGTGCAGCTCGACGTCCCGTCGGGCGGCGCGCGCGTGGTGGTGGTCAAGTTCAACGATTACCAGTGCCCCGCGTGCCGGCAGGCCTACATCGCATACAAGGCAATCCAGCAGAACTACGAGTCCCAGTATCCGGGACAGGTCGCCTTCGTCAGCGTCGATTACCCGCTCGAGGCGGAGTGCAACACGGGCGGGATTCACGCCGCCGCGTGCGAGGCGGCGGTGGCGGTGCGGCTGGCGCGTACGAGGAACCGCGCCGCGCAGATGGAGGAGTGGTTGTTCGACAATCAGCCCGGGATGACGCGCGACACGGTGAAGCAGGCGCTCGCCGACATCGCGCAGGTCACCGACTTCGACGCGCAGTACGCGAAGGTGCTGGACGAGGTGCGCAAAGACGCGCAGCTCGGGCAGAAACTGCAGATCAACGGCACACCGACGTTCTTCATCAACGGCATCCGCATCGCCTCCACACTGCGTCCCGCCTACTTCGACGCGGCGATCGCCTACGAGCTGAAGAGGACGCAGGCGGCGACACCCTGACCAGCCAAGGGCTCCGGCCTAGATATCCCTTCGATGGCGATAATGATGGTGAGAGCCCTTGGCTGGTCGACCAGTATTGGCTTGGCGCGCTTCGCGCGCCTAGGACCGCTATACGGCCTCCTCACCGTGCCTACAAATTTCTTCTTTGGAGCCGTATAGCGGTCCAATGGACGCGATCCGCACGGAAGCCCTCACCAAGCACTACCGCGTCGGCTTCTGGCGTCCCCGCCCCTACGTCGCACTCGATGCGCTGACGCTGGAGGTCCGGCAGGGTGAGGTGTTCGGGTTCCTCGGCCCGAACGGCGCCGGCAAGACGACGACGCTGAAGCTGCTGATGCAGCTGATCTATCCGACGTCGGGCCGCGCGGAGATCCTCGGCCGGCCCGTCGGCGACGTCGCCGTTCGGCGCCGCATCGGCTACCTCCCGGAGAACCCGTACTTCTACGACTACCTGACCGCCGAGGAGCTGCTCGACTACTTCGCGAGCCTGTTCGGCTACGCGGCGGCCGAACGCCGCCGCCGCGTCGCGTCGCTGCTGGACGAGGTGGGGATTGGCGCCGAACGGCGGCTGCAGCTGCGCAAGTTTTCGAAAGGGATGCTCCAGCGTGTCGGCATCGCGCAGGCGATCCTCAACGACCCCGAGGTCGTCTTCTTCGACGAGCCGATGTCCGGCCTCGATCCCCTCGGCCGCCGGGAGGTTCGGCAGTTGATTCTGCGGCTGCGCGACCGTGGCGGCACGGTCTTCTTCAGCTCGCACGTGCTGTCGGATGCCGAAACGCTCTGCAGCCGCGTGGCGATTCTCGCGGAGGGCCGGCTGGTGGCGTCCGGACACCTCTCGAACCTGCTCGCCTTCCAGGTGCGCGGTTGGGAGCTGGTGGTCACGGGCCTCACGGAGGCGGCGCTGGAGCGCGCCACGACGCTCGGCCACATCGCGCGCGCGACCCCGCTCGGCGCGCAGCACTACGCGCTCGAGCTGCCGATCACCGTTGCGCCGGACGGCGTGCTGTCGGAGCTGACCGCCTGCGGCGCGAGGCTGGTATCGCTCACGCCGGTGCGCGAAACGCTCGAGGACTACTTCGTCCGCCAGGTGGCGGACGCGCCGCGCGAACGAGGATTGGGAACCGGAACGTGAATGAGTCATGTCGTTCGCACTTCTTGGTTCTCGCTTCTCGGTTCGTGTTCTGGTTCGGTTCGAGATTCTTGTTCCATGTTCGCGGTTCCGGTCCGCCGGAAGGCGGACACCAGGAACTCGGACGTACGTGGCGGCCGGCTTCAGCCGGCCCGGAACGCCGAACCCCGAACCTGAACCCGGAACCGAACGTGAACCGAACCTGAACACGAACGAAGAAGTGAGAAGGTAGAAGTGCGAACGACAGTCCTCATGTCTATGCAGGTCGTTAGACACGTGGCGCTGAGCGTGTTCAAGGAATCGGTCCGCGACCGGGTGCTGTACAGCCTCGTCGCGTTCGCGACGCTCCTCATCGGCGCCTCGTACCTGATCGGCCAGCTGACGGCGGGGCAGGACGTCAAGATCATCAAGGACCTCGGGCTCGCCGCGATTGCGATCTTCGGGCTCTTCATCGCCGTCTTCATCGGCATCGGGCTGGTCTGGAAGGAAGTGGAGCGGCGGAGCATCTACAGCCTGCTCTCCAAGCCGATCCGCCGGCACGAGTTCATCCTCGGCAAGTACGCGGGCCTTGCCCTGACACTGCTGGTTAACGTCGCGATGATGACCGCGGCGTTCTACGTCGTGCTGGCATACATGAACACGCAGGCGTCCGACGCCCTGCGCGCGGTGTGGCCCGCCCCGGCGGCCGATCCGGGCATGCTGCGCGCGGTCGCGCTGATCGTTCTCGAGCTGCTGCTCGTCACGGCGATTGCGCTCTTCTTTTCGACCTTCTCGAGCCCGTTCCTGTCGGCCGCGCTCACCTTCGGCCTGTGGGTCGCCGGTCACTTCAACGCCGACCTGCGGAATTTCGAGGTGGTCGTGGAATCGAAGACGGCGGCCTACCTCGCACGCGGGATCTATTACGTGCTGCCGAACTTCGCCGCCTTCGACATCAAGGCGCAGGTCGTGAACGCCCTGCCGGTGCCGCCCACATACCTGCTGCTGGCGGCGGCCTATGCGCTCGTCTACATCGCGCTGCTCCTGACGGGAGCCGTTCTCGTCTTCTCGAGGAGAGACTTCAAATGACCCGGCGCGCCGCGGTCCTGCTCGTGCTGCTGCTGGGATCGGTCCTCGGTCTTCAGGCGGTGCACGAGCGCCGTAGCGGTCCTCCAGGTGGCACGGCCGAGAGTCTGCTCTACGTTCGGTCGCCGGAAGCGATGAAGCGGATGGCGTTGTCGTACCACTCCCTCCTTGCAGACGTGTACTGGATTCGCGCCGTGCAGCATTACGGAGGCACGAGGCTCTCGACCGACCCCACCAAGCAGTACGACCTGTTGTATCCGCTGCTGGACATCACGACGTCGCTCGACCCGCATTTCCGCATCGCGTACCTGTTTGGATCCGTCTTTCTTGCGGAGGAGCCGCCTGGCGGTCCCGGCCGGAGCGATCTCGCCGTCGCGCTGCTGCAGAAGGGGCTGCGCGCGCAGCCGGACAAGTGGGAATACGCGCAGGCGATCGGGTTCGTGCACTACTGGTGGGACCAGGACTACATGCAAGCCGCCGCATGGTTCCGCCGCGCGGCCGAGATGCCGAACGCGCCGAACTGGATGGCGCCGCTGGCGGCCGTCACGCTGGCGCAGGGCGGCAATCGCGCCAGCTCGCGCCGGCTGTGGCAGGAAGTCCTGAACAACGCCGAAGCCGACTGGCTGCGCGTTCAGGCGCGGTTCCGGCTGCGGCAGCTCGACGCGATGGATCAGATTACGGCGCTCGAGGCCCTCATCGAGGAGTACGCGCGCCGCGTCGGCACGCGGCCGCGCACCTGGGCGGACGTGGTGCAGGCCGGCTTCCTGCCCGGCGTCCCGCTCGATCCCGATCGTTTTCCGTACCAGCTGGACCCGGCGTCCGGCGCCGTGACGCTCGACCGCAAGTCCACGATCAACCCGCTGCCGATCGAGTCGAGCCGGCGCCGCTGAGTTGTCGGTGCATCCTTCACCCCCACGTACCGCCGAGGCACCCGCCTCCGCCAAGGCTTCGGCGGGCAGGCCGGTGCGGCTTGGGCGCCGTAGCCGAAGGCGAAGGCGGCTGCCTCGGGGCCTCGGTGGTACGTGGACGTCTCTGTGATCTCGCTCTTTGCGCTCCTCGGGCTCGTGGTCGGCAGCTTTCTGAACGTCTGCATCCACCGGCTCCCGCGACGGGAGTCGATCCTCTGGCCCGCGTCGCGCTGCCCGGCATGCCAGCGCCCGCTGGCGTGGTACGAGAACGTGCCGGTCGTCAGCTGGCTGCTGCTGCGCGGGCGCTGCCGCACGTGTTGCGCGCCGATCTCGGGCACCTATCCGCTCGTCGAACTGACGACGGCCGCCGTGTTCGCGGGCGCCGTCGCGGTCTACGGCCTGACGTGGCTGCTGGCGGTGCGACTGCTGTTCGCGTCGGCGCTCGTCGTGCTCTTCGTGATCGACCTGCGCCATCGCATCCTGCCGAACGCCATCACGCTACCCGGCATCGCGTCCGGGTTCCTCGCCGCCTGGTTTCTGCCGCCCGGGTGGCTGTCGTCCCTCATCGGCGCTGTCGCCGGAGGCGGCATTCTGCTTGCGATTGCCGAGCTGTACTACCGCGTCCGCGGCCAGGAAGGGCTCGGCATGGGCGACGTGAAGATGCTGGCGATGATTGGCGCGTTCCTCGGCTGGCCGCTGATGGTGCTGACGCTGGTGCTGGCGTCATTTGCCGGGTCGCTCGTCGGCCTCACGCTGATCGCGAGCGGACGGGGCAGCATGCAGGCCGCGCTGCCCTTCGGGACGTTTTTGGCGCTCGGCGCGCTGGTCGCGGCCATCGCCGGTGAGCCGATTCTGGCGTGGTACCTATCTTTTTACTGATGCTCCCTTCACCGCCACGTACCACCGAGACGCCGAGACACCGAGCTTTCGTTCATCTCGGATTTGAGCATCTTCAATGTTCAAATTGAAAATACTCAAATTGAAAATGCCCAACTCGGTGCCTCGGTGTCTCGGTGTTCCGTGGAGGCGGAACGCCTCGTGACGCAATACGGATACGCGCTGCTCGGCCTCACGGCGGTCGTTGCGGTGCTGGTGGCCGTACTGACATTCGCGCTGCTCAGGTTCGCCGCTGCGGCGCGGAACGCCCGGCAAGTGCTGGGGGAGGGGAGCTCCGAGACGGTGCTCCTGTCGGCGGCACTGCAGGATGCGGTCACGCGCCTGAAGGACCAGGAGCGCGCGATGAGCGCCCGCGCGGCGGCGTCCGAGCAGCTCAGCGCGCAGATCGTCGAGAGCCTCACGGCAGGGCTGCTCGTGGTCGGACGCGCGGGCGGGGTGAAGATTCTGAACCCCGCGGGTCGCCGGCTCCTCGGTGTCGCCGGCGATCCGATGGGCGCGGACTACCGCGAGCTGCTCGACGCCGTGCCGCCGCTCCGCGACGCGATCGCCGAGTGCCTCGCCACGCGCCGCGCTATCCTGCGGCGGTCGCTGGAGGTGCCGCGCGGCGACCGGTCCGCCCATCTGGGCGTCACGGTGTCGCCGCTCGGCGGCGGCGACGATGCGGGCGCGATCTGCCTCTTCTCGGATCTGACCGCCGTCGTCGAGCTCGAGGAGCAGCTGCGGCTCAAAGAGGCGCTGGCGCGGCTCGGCGAGCTGACCGCGGGCCTGGCGCACGAGTTTCGCAACGGCTTGGCGACGATTCACGGCTACAGCCGGCTGCTGGCGCCCGACGCACTGCCGCCCGCGTACCGCCCGTACGTCGAAGGCATCCGCCAGGAGACCGAGGCGCTCGGCCAGGTCGTCACCAATTTCCTCAACTTCGCACGGCCCGAGAAGCCGTTGTTCGCGCCCGTGGCGCTGGCCGTGCTCGCCCGGCGGGCGAGCGACGAACTGCGGCACGATCTGCCGGGGGGGACAACGGTCACCGTGACGGGCGAGTTCGCCGACATCCAGGGCGACGAGGTGCTGCTGCGGCAGATGTTCGGGAACCTCCTGCGGAACGCCGCCGAGGCGTGCGACGCCGCCGGCCGGACCCCCGCCATCGTCATCGACGGGCGCGTCGACCGGGCGCGCGGCACGTGCGCGGTCACGGTGTCGGACAACGGGCCCGGCATTGCGCCGGCGGATCGGGAGCGCGTCTTTCAGCCGTTCTTCACGACCCGAACGCGCGGGACCGGGCTGGGGCTGGCGGTCGTCCAGAAGATCGCCGTCGTGCACAACGGACGCGCCTCGGTCGCCGCGTCCGCCGCCGGCGCCAGCATCGAGCTGACGTTTCCCCTGGCGTAGCAGCGGCCTCTCCCCTACAGGCCACAGAGACACGGAGACACAGAGAAGAATTTTTGTTCCGGCTCTGTGTCTCTGCGACTCTGTGGCCCGTTGGGTGTGGAAGTTGGGCGCTTGGGATTGTTATCGAATCCAGTCCGGTGGGACTTTCTGCGATTCCGCAAACGCCTCGAAGCGTCCAATCGCGCCCCGCCGATAGCGCGCCGTCTGCTGGAACTCCGCCAGGGCTTTGGTGGTAAGCGTGCGTTCGCGGGCCACGGCCGGCGTCTGTGGCGCCGCCTCGAGTTCCTTGAGCCGCGTTTCCGCCTGCTCGACGTCGCGTTCGGCTTTGGCAAGGTCGGCCCGCAGGGCTCGCGCGTTCATCCGCCAGTACTCCTCGGGCCGTGTTTCTCGCGGCTTCAGCAGCAAACCGGCAGGTGCCTGGGGGCCCGCGCCTTCTGTCTCCTTTTCGGCCGCAGGGGTGCTTTTCTCACCGCCATCGCCCGCCGCCTGCGGCGCGGGAGGCGGCGACGGCGCCGGCGACGCGGGCGGATCAGCCGGGAGCAAATCGGCATTCGTGTACACGCGGCCCGACTGCACCTGCTGGCGGCGCTCCGCTTCCTTTCGCGCAACTTCGCCGAGCGACTGCGCCGCTGCCGTCTCGACGCCGAGCGTCAGCCCGACGAGCACGGCCGCTGCCGAGAACGCGCGCGAGACTCCGCCCCTCATTGCCGCACGTCCCTCCATCCGACCACGGTGTACGTTGCACTCCCCAGACCGCCATCGTACGTGATCTGCACGGTGCCGCCGATCGTGTTGCTGCTCACCGGAGATCCAACCGTATCCGTGGCGTTCTCGATGATGAGCTGCCCCGCGATGGCAGAACTGCCTCCAGCGGAGACCTGTTCGTGCACCAGGATTTGCCCCTGCGCGCTGAGCTCGCCTGTTTCGACGCCCCCGGCGATGGTCAGGTCGACGTCCGTGACGAACAACAGTTCGGTCGTATGCGGGGTGATGAAGGTGTTTCCGCTCACGGCGATCGAGCCTTCGGCAATGACGGTGAGATTCACCGGCGTCGGCGTTCCTCCGCTCGGATTGCCCGGCCCATTGATGTCTGCGTCGGTCTCGACGTAATACGTGCCGTTGACGAGGTCGTTCAGGAACGACCACTTGGGCGTGCCGCCGCTGGTGGTGTACGCGAAACCGTAGTTGTCTCGACAGTAAGTTCCACCAGTTGTGCAGTCGTAGATAGTGGCGCCGTATGCATAACCGCCGCTGCAGCCCGCCGAATTGTCGCATTGGAACAGGCCCGTCGATGCGAGGAGGTAATCGGCATAGGAACGGTAGGCGCTGGCCTCGACAGACGGCACTTGAACCGTCGGTTCGCCGCCCGTCGCGCCGGCCAGCGAGCCGGTATAGCTGCCCGACGCGGTGATGTCGCCCGAGATCGAAGCACTGTTCCCGGCGCCGTTGGTCGTCAGGTTGCCGTTCGCATGCACGCTCCCTTCCGCGCCGTCCACGGTGATGTTGCCGTTGATGGTCAGATCGCCGTTGGTCACAAGCGCTCCGAGCTCCAGCGCCGAGAGGTAGGCTTCCAGCACCACCTCCGTTCCGTCGTACGCCGTTCCCTTGGCCCTGATGACGATGGCCTCGTTCAGGTCGTCGAGCGCGTTGGCGTCTTCGGTCATCGCGCTCGGGCTGCTCGTCGCCGGAGGCGAACCGGCGGGGTCATCGACGATCTCGACGTAGTATTTCGCGTTGACGCCGGCGGTGATGTCGTGGTCGACCGCGCACGTGTCGAGACCGGCAGTGCAGGTGGTGAGGAGTACGGTGGTTCCGTCGAGGTCCAGAATGGTGCCGCCATTTGCGTCGGCCAGCACGTCGTCGACCGCCGCGTCGGAGCTGGCGAATCCGAGCGCCTTCCAGTTAAAGATGTGCTCGATCGCCACCTCGACGGCGTGGTTGAGGCCCGCTTCGGCCGCCGCCTGTGCCTGTCCGGTGGCCAGCTCGTTGCGGACGATCAGCGCTTCGGTGTGGCCGTTGAGCGAAAGCGCGGCGGCGACCGCCGTCATCAGCATCAGCAGCAGGAGGACGGCAACCAGCGCGGTGCCGTGTTCGTCTCGTGCGTTCACCATATATCGTCTGCAAGTCGTCATCGTGTTCGTATCCGGACCTCTGACTCGAGCGTCGTCGTGGCCCGATCACCGAGGTTCGTGTCATACGCGGTCGATTGACCGGTGACGCGCACCTTGACGTACGCCACGAGGTCAGGGTCGATGTTGGCGGGGGTGGCGCAAGGATCGCCGCACAGAACCGTATGTGAGGCGTTGTAGTACACGAACTGGAGCCCTGTGATCACCGGTTCGGTCATATCTATCGCCGTCGCGTCCGTGTTCTGATCCTGAATCCTGATGGTGCTCGTGCCGGCATTGTAGAAAATGCGGACGTCTTCTCCCGCCTGGTTGCACGAGCCGGCGCTCCCGCCAAGCAAGCGGTCTGGCGAGCCGCCCGGTCCGGTGAGATCCGCGTGAATCTGGATGTCATCAACAGCGCCGTTGGCGTTCGGATCGACGTTGACTGTTTGAAAGACTGCCGAGGCGCAGGTCGAGGTTTCGACGCCATATGGGTTGCTGCCTGCAGACCGTAGAACTCGCGTGATCCAATCCAGCGCAAACCGTACCTCCTGCTCGACGACCACTTCGTCAAGGTCGGTGCTGTACGCCTGTTGGATCTGGCTCGCCAGCAGCATCGTGCCGCCAAGAACCGTTGCCATGATTGCCACGGCAATCATGAATTCGATCAGCGTGAACCCGCCTTGGCCGCTGCTTTGCCACCCAAGGCGGGCTCGATCGCGCTCGTGAGGCGCACACGGTCTCTGCGGCTCTGTGGCGTGTCTCATCACTCGTCCCGGATGATCGTGCTGACGTCGGTATTGCGGTACTGCTGGGCGCGCAGGTTCACGACGCGGACCATCAGCACGCGCGTGTTGGCAATGGGCCCGGCGGCCACCGACCAGCGCAAGGTGATTCCATCGAGCCCGCCCGGCGCCGTTTCGAAGTGGTTGGCCGCGTCACTCGTCAGGCTGCCGCCGACCGCAATGAGCACAGAGGTGGCGAAGTCTTCCTTCATCAGCTCATCAATCTTTTCGTGTGCGAGCCGCATCGATCGGGCCGCCTCGCGCGCGCCAACCTGCATCTGCGTGGTGACGGCGAGCAGCCCCGCAACGGCCAGCATCCCGGTGGTGAGGATGAGCATGGAGATCATCACCTCCACCAGCGTGAAGCCGCCTTCGCGCACGCTACGGTGCCGATAGCGCCTACTGCAGCTGGACCCGGCCGCTGGTCGAGACGGTGACCGTCCTGTCGTCTGCTGCGTTCCCATTCGTCACCACGATCGTGGATGCCAAAGCTCCGGTCGGCCTACGCCCATTCGTATCGAACGCCACGTCGGCAAATCCAGCCTGGAAGCTCACGCCGCCGGGCAACTGCTGCACCTCTCCCATGGCGGTCGTGCCATTTGAATGGAGCACAACTTGATATTGTCCGGCAGCCGGATAGTTGAACCGCACCCGGAGCTGCGTGTTCTTCCCGACCGCCTGAAACCGCGCCGCGCGGATCGTGCTCGCCACCTGCTGTCCCGCCGAAATGACGGCGTAGCGCTCCAGGCCTTCGGCCACCTGTGGCACGGTGACGGCGCCCAGAATGGCCACCAGCGCGACCACGATCAGTAATTCGATCAGCGTAAACCCTGCCGCGCGACGCATAGCTGCCCTCTGGTGCAGAACAAGATGCATTCCGGGCTCAACGTGCTGGATTTGAGAGGTTTGCCCACGACCGTGCTGCATTTTGTGACACCCGGATTACGTTTCCGGTACGGCGCTGGGGACCGAGAAAAGGGCGGTCGTACGAAATTTATGCCACAGAACCGCCCGGCGGGCGCGGCAAATTCTGCCATCGACTCGCGGGCGCGCGATCCCTAACTCCTTATCGGTCAATAGGTCGCGGGAATGCAGGGGTCCGGCACCTCCCTTGCGAATGGGGGAGGCATGTGGCGCGGCCGTGCCCACCGGCTTGTCCGCCGAGTTGTCCGCCGAAGCGCCGAGCGCGACGACGGAAGCCCGAAGAGCCAAGGCGGGTTTTCGCTCGTCGAGGTGATGATCGCCACCGGTCTGCTCGCCGGGGGTGTGGCGGCGCTGCTGCAGTTGTTTCTGGTGGCCGCCCGCGCCACGTCCGACTCGCGTGATGCCACCTACGCCACGGTGCTGGCGCTCCAGAAGATTGAGGAGCTGCGCGCGGCGCCCTTTGATGCGGTCACGGAGACGACCGAGTATCTGGACGCCCGGGGAACCGCGCTCGCCGGCGGAACCCGCGGCGCGCTCTACGAACGGCGGTGGGCGGTGGAGCCGCTACCCGCCGACCCAGCGGATGCGGTCGCCATCACGGTCGTCGTGTCGCGGCGGGGCGCGCCTGATCGCGCGGTGCGCCTGGCGACGATCAGAACGCGGAGAGGCGAATGAGATCCGCCGCAGGATTCACGCTCGCGGAACTGCTCGTCGGGATGGCCATCATGCTCGTCGTGACGGGTGCGGTGCTCGCGCTCGTCGATCCGGCACGGGGCATGTTTCAGGCACAGCCGGAGATCTCGGACATGCACCAGCGCCTGCGAGTGGCCGTCGACGCGCTGGCTGGCGACCTCCTGAGGGCCGGTGCCGGCGTGGCGTCAACGGTGGCACCGCCCGTCCTCCCGTACCGGATCGGCGCGTTGGGGAGCGATCCCGGCGCCGCGGTGTTCTATCGTCCCGACGTCGTTTCGGTCGTCTTCGTTCCATGGACGGACACCGCGGTCATTTCGCGGACGTACTATCTGCAGTCCGATCCTGGGACAGGGACGCCGCAGCTGATGCGGTACGACGGCGCCGAGACCGACCTGCCTGTCGTCGATCACGTGGTGAGGCTCGGCTTCGAGTACTTCGATGCCGGCGCGGCGCCCATCGACCCCGCCGCCCTCCAGGACGGCCCCTGGGTGCCTGGCGGCGCCGTGCTGCCGCCGTTCGATGCCGATCTGCTCCGCGTGCGCCGCGTCCGCGCCACGGTGCGCGTGGAGGCGGCGCTCGCGTCGATGCGCGGTCCGGCAGGCTCCCTCTTCGCGCGCGGAGGCACGTCGACGTCGAGCACGCGCTACGTGCCAGACCGGGAGCTGCGTTTCGACGTCGCGCTCAGAAACATGGGCGCCGGGCGGTAGGGGCCGATGCCTCTCGTCACTGTGATGATGGCACTGGCGCTCCTCACCGGTCTCGGCACGGTCCTCGTCGTCGGGACGATGACGGAGACCGCCGTGGTGGCAAGCTACCGGCAGGGGATAGAGGCGTTCTATGCGGCAGAAGGAGCCGTGGAGTTTGCCATCCGCGACCTCGCGCGAGCACCCGACTGGGATGCCGTCCTGAGCGGCGCGGCGACGTCGGCCTTCGTCGACGGACCGCCGGAGGGGCCGCGGCAGGTGGGCCGCGTGATGGTCGACCTCGAGCAGGCGACTGCCGACGTGGAGGCGCTCGCGGCGGCCGGGGCTGACGGCCCGCTGTCGTTTGCGCTGTATGCCTACGGCCGATTCGCGGACCTCCTGCCGGCGACCGGAGCGCCGCCGCCGATCTACCTGTGCGTGTGGGTTGCCGAGATTCCAGATGGCCTCCGCCTCATCGGCCGGGCATACGGCCCGACAGGCGCCCAACGCACCATCGCGATCTCGCTCGCCAGGTCTACTGCCACGGATGACGACGGCCTGGACGCCATCGAGGTGCTGTCGTGGGAGGAACTGCGCTAGCGGTGCGCCTATCGCGGGCCGCGCGCCCGGCCGAAACAAGAGTGGGGGCGACCGGCCGCCTGCGGCGCCCGCCTTGACGATCGCGGGTAGGGGTCCGAGAATGCACATATGACGCGCTTCGCCATCGCTGGCACGCTGGTCGCCGTCTGTGTGCTCGGCGCGGCCGCGCCGCTTCGGGCGCAGTCGCTGGCAGAGATTGCCCGACAGGAGGAGGAGCGGCGTAAAGCCGTTCGGACGCCGGGCAAGCTGTACACGAACGAGAGCCTGCGGCCGGAGCCGGCGCCCTCGACGGCCGCCCAGCCCACGCCCCCTGCCGCGCCCACAGCGCCGGCCCCGCCTGACTCGCAGCCTGCCGCGGGGACGCCGCCGGCGCCGGGCCAGGAACAGGCCCCCTCGGGTCAGACGGCGCCACCGGCGCCGCAGGGCGAAGCGGAGTGGCGGAAGCGGATGACGACCGCTCGGGACACGCTGGCGCGATCCCAGATCTTCGCCGAGGCGCTGCAGAGCCGCATCAACGCGCTCACGACGGACTTCGTCAATCGCGACGATCCGGCCCAGCGCGCGGTCGTCGAGGCGGAGCGCCTCAAGGCGCTGGCCGAGCTCGACCGCGTCAAGCAGGAAATCCAGCAGCAGCAGAAAGCGATCACCGCCGTCCAGGAGGACGCCCGCCGCGCGGGGGTTCCGGCCGGCTGGGTGAGGTAGGTCACGTCGAAAGTTAAAAGTTCAAAGTGGAAAGTGCAAAGTAAGTGTGCAAGTGCATACTTCGAACTTCAAACTTACTTTCGACTTTTGACTTTGAACTTTTGACTTTAGAACATGTCGTCCTTCCCCGTCCTGCTCGTCGAAGACAAAGACTCGCTGCGGGTGATGCTGAGGCATGCGCTCGAAGCGCAGGGGCATGTGGTCCTCGAGGCGCACGACGAGCCTGAAGCCGTTCAGCATCTCCGACAATCGCGCCCCGCCGTCGTCCTCACCGACCTGAAGCTCCCGTCGGGTGACGGATTTGGCGTACTGCGCGCGGCCAAAGAGCTCGATCCGGAGCTGCAGGTGGTCGTCATGACCGCCTACGGCAGCATTCAGGACGCGGTGACGGCCATGAAGGAAGGCGCGATGGACTTCCTGGCCAAGCCCGTCGACCCCGAACACCTCCTCCTGATGGTCGAGCGCGCGATCGCGCAGCGGCGGATGCTTGCCGAGTACATGCTGCTCAAAGAGGAGCTGGCCGCGCGGCGCGGCGCGCCGCGCATCATCGGCGAAGATCCACAACTGCGGCAGGTCTCGCAGCAGCTGCACCGCGCCGCCGCCACCGACGCCACGGTGCTGCTGCAGGGCGAGAGCGGCACCGGCAAGGAGCTGTTCGCCCGGGCGCTGCATGTGCTGAGCCCGCGAGCCGATGGGCCGTTTGTCGCCATCAACTGTGCCGCAATCCCCGAGACGCTGCTCGAGACGGAGCTGTTTGGCCACGAGAAGGGCGCATTCACCGGCGCGGCGACGCGCAAGCCCGGACGCTTCGAGATGGCGCACCGCGGGACGCTGTTTCTCGACGAGATCGGCGACCTGTCGCTCGGGCTGCAATCGAAGATTCTGCGGGCGTTGGAGGAGAAGCAATTCGAGCGGGTGGGTGGGACCGTATCATTGCACGTCGATACACGCGTCGTTGCAGCCACGAATCGGAACCTGAAGGCGAGCGTGGCGGCCCATCAGTTTCGCGAAGACCTCTACTTCCGCCTGTCTGTCTTCCCCATCACGATTCCGCCGCTGCGCGAGCGTCCAGGCGATCTGCCGATTCTCGCGCGCCACTTCGTCGAGCGCTTCTGTCGCGATCTCAAGAAGACGACACTGAAGCTGTCGCCCGCCTCGCTCGACGAGCTCTCCGCATACAGGTGGCCGGGGAACGTGCGCGAGCTGCAGAACTGTATCGAGCGTGCCGTGATCCTCTGCGACGGCGACACCATCCAGCCGCGGCATCTGAGCCTGTCGTTTCGGTCGCCGGCGAAGGGAGAACGCGCCGAACACCAGGACCCACAGGAGGGTCCCGTCGCGTCTCCGCCGGATCCGTGGGCGCAGATCGATCTCTCGGGGACGATGAACGAAGTGGTCCGCCGCGTCACGACGGCGGTTGAACGCCGCAAGGTGGCGCAGGCGCTACGCGACGCGGGCGGCAACCGGGAGCGCGCCGCCGAGGTGCTGCAGATCAGCTACAAAGCGCTCCTGCAGAAGCTGCGGGAGCACGGGGTGGAAGCGTAGCTACCGGCTACCGGCTACCGACTAGCCTCGGCTCCGACATGATCGCGAGGGTGTTCCCCTCGCTGTCCTCGAAATCAGCCAGCCAGACCTCGCGGTCGGCCAGTGTGGCGATCTTGTGTGGTTCGGTCCGAAATCGAACGCCGCGCGACGTCAACGCCGCGTGCATCTGCCGGATGTCTTCGACCGCGAAGTAGAGAATCGAGCCGGGATGGTCGAAGTCCGCTTCGGGGGTCGACAGCATCAGCCGAACGCCGCTGCAGTCGAAGAAGGCCAGGCGTGGGGGCGCCGCGAACAGAAACGGCACCCCGAGCGTGTCCCGATAGAACCGGGTCGCGCGCTCGATGTCGTGCGCCCGCATCGAGATCTGATGGATGCGCGAAAGCCCCGTGGTGGCTGTCGTCATGGTCGCTCCCTCGCTGGCGTCAGCGCTTGAGTCCGAGGCGTCCCAGCACGCCCTTCAGCTCCTCTTCCGTGACGTCGTCGATCGTCATCGTTGCGCCAATTTGAATGGCAATCACGAAGTGCAGCCTGCCGGCGACGACCTTCTTGTCGCGGCGCATCACCTCCATCATTTCGCGGATCGACACATCACCTCCATCATTTCGCGGATCGACAGATCCCCGATCGGCGGCAGCGGCCCGAGCTGTGTAATGAGGCGCGCGAGCGCCTGCCGTTCGCGCTCGGCGAGTGCACCGCGCGCGACCGCCAGATCGGCCGCAGCCAGCATGCCGAACGCGATCGCTTCGCCATGCCGGAAGCGCCGGTACCTGGTGACGGTTTCGAGTGCGTGGCCGACGCTGTGGCCGTAGTTCAGCGTCCGCCGCAGGCCGCTCTCGCGCTCATCCTTCGAGACGATCTCCGCCTTGATGCGGCACGATTCGATGATGGCGGGCAGCAGGACGGCGGGATCGCGATCGAAGATCGCCTTGGTGTCGCGCGCCACGCGATCGAACAGATCGCGGCTGGCAATCATGCCGTACTTCACCACTTCGTAGAGCCCGGAGCGGAACTCCCTCCGCGGCAGCGTCCGCAGCAGCAGCGGGTCGATCAGCACGGCGGCGGGCTGGTAGAAGGCGCCGATCAGGTTCTTGCCGAGCGGATGGTTGACGCCGACCTTCCCGCCGATCGCGCTGTCGACCTGCGCCAGCAGCGTGGTCGGCACGTGCGCGAGCCCGATGCCGCGCAGGAACGTCGCCGCCGCGAAGCCGGCCGTGTCGCCGATCACCCCGCCGCCGAGCGCGACAATGGCGCTGCCGCGGTCGGCGCCCGCGCGGATGAGCGCCTCGTAGATGCGCGAGACCGACTGCAGCGTCTTGTAGCGCTCGCCGTCGGGGACGAGGATCGGCTCGGTCCGCCCGAGGGCGCGCGTGATGGCCCCGCCGTGGAACCGCCAGACGACCGGATTCGACACGACGAAGCGCCGGGAGCCGACCCGCTGCGCGTCGAGCAGCGCGGCCGCGCGTTCGCTCACGCCGTCGCCGATCCAGATCGGCGAGATCCGGGATCCGACCTTGACGTCGATGCGAACGGGCTCTTTCTGGACCTCGGTCGGCAAGTCACAAGTCACAAGTCACAAGTCACAAGTCACAAGTCACAAAGCCACCACCTGTTGTGACTTGTGACTTGTGACTTGTGCATTGCTAGGATAACACCCATGGATCTGGGCGGTGATTTCCTCGTCATCGGCAGCGGCATCGCCGGACTGCGCGCCGCGCTGTCGCTGGCCGAGACGGGGGACGTGGTGATCCTCACGAAGGCCGATCCGCGCGAGAGTAGCACCGGCTACGCCCAGGGCGGAATTGCCGCCGCCATCGGTCCGGACGACTCGCCGGAGCTGCACGCGCGCGACACGATCGCTGCGGGCGACGGCCTCTGCGTGCCCGAGGCGGTCGACGTGCTCGTGCGCGAGGGGCCTCGGTACGTCCGCGAGCTGATCGAGTGGGGCGCGGCCTTCGATCGCGACGCGGCGGGCGCGCCCGCGCTGGGCCGCGAGGCGGCGCACAGCGTCCGCCGCGTCCTCCATGCCCGCGACGCCACCGGCCGCGAGATCGCCCGGGTCCTCGGGTCGCGCGTCGGCGGCAGCCCGCGCATCCGGGTCGTCGATGACGCGGCCGCGACCGAGCTGGTCGTGGACGGCGGCGCCTGCACCGGTGCGCGGTTCGTCACCACGGCGGGAGAGCGGGGGACCGTCACGGCGCATGCCACGCTGCTCGCAACCGGCGGTGCCGGTCAGGTCTTTCGGGAAACCACCAATCCGGCTGTCGCCACCGGCGACGGCATCGCGATGGCCGTAGGTGCGGGCGCCCGCGTCGCCGACCTCGAGTTCGTCCAGTTCCACCCGACGGTTCTCAGCGTCGAAGGCGCACCGCGGTTCCTGCTGTCCGAGGCGCTGCGTGGCGAGGGCGCGCGGCTCGTCAATGAGGCCGGCGAGCCGTTCATGACGCGGTACGAGCCCGCGGGCGACCTGGCCTCCCGCGATCTCGTCGCGCGCGCGATCGTCCGCGAGGCCGAGCGTACCGCCGCTCCCGTGTACCTGACGATGGCCCATCTCGACGCCGGGTTCGTGCGCCGGCGCTTCCCGACCATTGCGCAGACCTGCGCGCAGGCGGGGCTCGACCTCGCCCATGACCGAATCCCGGTCAGTCCGGCGGCCCATTACCTGATGGGCGGCGTGGAAACCGACCTCGATGCACGGACCTCGATCCAGCGGCTGTTTGCGGCAGGCGAGGTCGCGTGCACCGGCGTGCACGGGGCGAACCGGTTGGCGAGTAACTCGCTGCTCGAAGGGCTGGTATTCGGCGCGCGTGCCGCCGCTGCCATGGCGGCGCCGCCGCGTCCCGCCGCACTGCGTGCGGCAGACGTCTTCGAGACGCCGCTACCGACAGCCGGAGCGGGCCCGGTGCCCGACACGTACGCGGTGCGCGATCTGATGTGGCGCTCGGTCGGCCTGCTGCGGGCGGTGCGCCCGCTCGAGGCGGCGGTGGCCCGCCTCGACGCGTGGCTGGGTGCGGTGGTCGCCGCGCAGGCGCGAGGACACTGCGACGAGCCACTGCGGCGCACGGCCACCCTGGTGACGGTCGGCTGGCTCGTCGCCCGCGCTGCGTTCAGGCGCGAGGAGAGCCGCGGCGCGCACTTTCGCACCGATTTTCCATCGCGCGACGATCTACACTGGAACAAGCACATCTCCGATCGGCTTTTGGCTTAGGGCGTCAGGCTTTGGGAAGGCCCAAAGCCCGTCCAAAGCCTAAAGTCCAAAGCCCAAAGCCCAAAGCCCGATGACGACAGAGCAAATTCCCGATCTTCCTACTGAGATCACGCCCCAGTCGCAGGACTTCGCGCGGTGGTACGTCGACGTCGTCCGCCGCGCCGAGCTGGCCGACTATTCGCCCGTCAAGGGCTGCATGGTGATCCGGCCGTACGGCTACGCGATGTGGGAGCTCATCCAGCAGGGGCTCGACCGCCGCTTCAAGGCCACCGGGCACGTGAACGCGTACTTCCCGCTCTTCATCCCCGAGAGCCTGCTGATGAAGGAGGTCGAGCACGTCGCAGGGTTCGCGCCGCAGGTGGCGTGGGTGACGCACGGCGGCACCGAGAAACTCGAGGAGCGGCTCGTCGTGCGCCCGACCTCGGAGACGATCATCGGCACGATGTACGCCAAGTGGGTGCAGTCGTGGCGCGATCTCCCCATCCTCATCAACCAGTGGGCGAACGTCGTCCGGTGGGAGAAGGTGACGCGGCTGTTCCTGCGCACGACCGAGTTCCTCTGGCAGGAAGGGCATACGGCGCACGAGACGGAGGAGGAAGCGCAGGAGGAGACGCTGCGCATGCTCGCCGTCTACAAGGATTTCGCCGAGAACGACCTCGCGATGCCCGTCATCGACGGCCTGAAGACCGAGAGCGAGAAGTTCGCCGGCGCGGTCCGCACCTATTCCATCGAGGCGCTGATGCGCGACGGCCGGGCGCTCCAGGCCGGCACGTCCCACAACCTCGGCCAGAACTTCGCCAAGGTGTTCGACATCAAGTTCCAGGCGCGCGACAAATCGCTGCAGTACGTCTGGGGTACCTCCTGGGGCGTGTCGACGCGCATGATCGGCGGCGTCATTATGACGCACGGCGACGACGGCGGGCTGATCCTGCCGCCGAAGGTCGCGCCGTACCAGGTGGTGATCGTGCCGATTCCGCGCGGCAACTGGCGGGAGACGGTGCTGCCGAGGGTGCAGGCGATCCGCAACGAGCTCGCCGCCCGCGGCATCCGCGTCCTCATCGACGACCGCGACACGCAGACGCCCGGCTGGAAGTTCAACGAATGGGAGCTGCGCGGCGTGCCGCTGCGGATGGAGATCGGGCCGAAAGACCTCGAGAAGTCGCAGGTCGTGCTCGCGCGCCGCGACACGCGCGAAAAGTCGTCGGCGCCGATGGAGGGGATCGGCGCGCACGTCGACGAGCGGCTGAACGAGATCCAGCGCGCGCTCTACGACCGCGCGCTGAAGTTCCGCGAGGAGCACACCTCGTCGACCGACAGCTACGCGGAGTTCAAGGAGATCATGGAGGGGCGGCCGGGGTTCGTGATCTCGCCCTGGTGCGGGTCGGCGGCGTGCGAGGCGGCGATCAAGGCCGAGACGCAGGCGACGATCCGCAACATTCCGTTCACCAGCCTGCCCGCCGACGGCAAGGCATGCCTGAAGTGCGGCGGCCCGGCCACGGCGCACGCCTGGTTCGCGAAGGCCTATTAGACCGAGGCAAGTTCTGCCGAGACGGAACACCGAGGCACCGAGACACCGAGGCAACACAGTACGTAGCGTCCGGCTTTCAGCCGGACCTGAGGCGCCGGATATTCGAAACAGGCGTTACTGGCTCGGCACGAGGCGTTTCAGCTCGTCCAGCCAGTTGAGAACGACGATCAACTCCGGACGCGCGGATGTCTGATCGGCCGGGGTCAATTCTTTGACCATCAGGAAGCGCCGGCCGTCTCGCGCGACGTCGTATGACGGTGTGCCAGGGACGTCGACGTATCGCCACGGAAACAGCACCTCGGGTGCTCCCGAGCTGAACGTCGGCTCCGTCGTCACGGGCACGGCCATCAGCCCCATGCCGCCTATGTAGAACAGTTCCCGTCCATCGCGGCTCCACACTGCTTCGCCGCCGCCTTCTCGCGAAACGCGCCACTTGCCGTCATTGATATTCGGGAACGGCCGCACATACACTTCTTGCCGGCCCGCCTCGGTTGAATGATAGGCAATCCACCGGCCGTCAGGAGACACGGCAGGGAAGGTCTCCAGATACCGCGTCTGAATCAGTGGACTCGTCGAACTGTTGCCACTCATCGACAGAACGGCAATGTCCCAGTCGGTGTTCGCGCTGCGCTCTGCGAGGACGAGTGTGGTCTCATCCCGTGACCAGCCCCACGGAGACTGCACGTTGGCGCCGGTCGTGAGGCGCTCATCGCGGCCACTGCCGTCAGCCGGACGCCAGAACAGGTTGCGTCCCCCTGCACGGCTGGAGGTGAACACGATCTTCTGGCCATCACGAGTCCATATGGGATACCCGTCGAGTGCGGGATCGAACGTGAGCTGCCGCTCAGTATTGGCTATCAGGTCGTAGATCCAGATCTCCCCGTTAGCGGACCCTGGTTCATCTATTCGAGTGATTACCAGCTGTTTTCCGTCGGGCGAGAGCCGTGGAGCGTAGAACATTGCCCGGGGTTCGGCTGGAAGTGACTCCTCCAAGCCGTTCCGAGTGACCCAGACTAATCGCTGTCCTACGCTCGGCTCGCCTTGGCCGTAGAGCAGCGTGCCACTGCGGCTGACGGTGAACATGCTGCTGGACAGATCCGTGCCCGAACGGACATGGTTCACCACTTGCACCGCGCATGATGTTGCTCGGCTTGAGATCGCGGTGGGTGATGCCTGCTCGATGGGCTTTGTCCAGCGCGTCCGCGATCTGAATTGCGTACTGGAGCGCCTGGTCGAACGACAGCGGACTCTTCTCCAGGCGCCTGCTCAGCGTTTGCCCTTCCAGGTACTCCATCACCAGGAAGTCAATCCCGCCGTCGTGGCCGATGTCGTGAAGGACGCAGATGTGCGGGTGCTCCAACGCCGCGATCGCGCGCGCTTCCCGCTCGAACCGCTGCTTGAACTCAGGATTGTCGCGGACGTGCTCCGGAAGGACCTTCAGGGCGACGGTACGGTTCAGGCGCGTGTCTCTGGCTTTGTACACCTCGCCCATACCGCCGGCGCCGATGGCGGCAAGGATTTCGTACGGTCCGAGACGGGTGCCTGGACCGAGTGACATGGCGCGCCTACACGGATGGCGATCTTAGCGCGGAACCGCTGAAAAGTATCCTCGGTGCCTCGGTGTCTCGGTGTTCCCGTGAGGGGGAACACAGCGCTACGACTCGGCGGTCGGTTTCTTCCCGAACATCCACGCCAGCCCGATACTGATCCCGTAGAGCAGGATCATCGGTCCGGTCATCGCCACCAGCGAGACGCCGCCGCCGTCGGGCGTGATCACCGCGGACGCCATGACCATGATCAGCACGGCGTACTTGAAGTTGCGGATCAGGAAGCGCGCGGAAATGACCCCCATGCGCGCGAGGAAGAGCACCAGCGTCGGCATCTGGAAGACGAGCCCGAAGGCGAGGAGCAGGCGCAGGTAGATCGAGAACGCCGGCTCGATCCGCGGCATGAACGTCAGGATGTCCGATGTAAAGCCTACGAAGAACCGCCACGTCAGCGGAAAGACGACGTAGTGCGAAAAGGCGGCGCCGGCGACGAAGAAGATCGACGACATCGCGACGAACGGGATCGCCCATTTCTTCTCGTGTGAGTACAGGCCGGGCGCGACGAACAGCCACACCTGGAGCATGACCGCCGGCGACGCCAGAATCAGCCCGGCGATCAGCGCAATCTTGATGTACAGGATGAACGCTTCGGTCGGGTCGGTGTAGACGAGCGTCCCGCCCGGCGGCAGCAGCTGCTGCAGCGGGCGCATGATGAAATTGAAGATGTCGTCGATGAAGAAGAACGAGATGACGAAGCCGATGAAGACCGACACGACCGCGTAGATGATCCGCCTCCGGAGCTCGTCCAGGTGCTCCAGGAACGACATCTTCCCGCCGGCGTCTTCGTCGGCGAGCTCCTCCTCCAGGCCGCTGCGGTCCCGGTCGAGATCCTCGTCCGGGACCGGCGTCTGCTGCTTGTTCGTCGGGAAGGGGACGAGCGCCACTAAGCCACAGGGCCGGTGCCGGTCGTCCGGTTGACGGTGTCGCCTGCCGGCGGCGCCGGCGCCGCCGGCGGGGTCTCCACGCCGCCTGCGGGTGCCACCGGCGGGGGCGTCGCCGACGGCGGCGTCGCGGCCGCGGCGATCGCCGAGTCCTGCTCGGCGCGCGCCGCCGCGCGCTGCTCACGCTGATCCTCGAGCCGGATTTCCTCCTCGAGCGTCGTCCGGAGCTCGTTGGAGGCCCGCTTGAACTCGCCGATGCTGCGGCCGAGCGAACGGCCGAGTTCGGGGAGCTTCCGCGGCCCGAAAATGATGAGCGCGATCACCAGGATGATGATCAGCTCTGGCATGCCGATGGAACCAAACATAAACGTGCTCCTGGTAGTAGGCAGTAGGCAGTAGGCAGTGGGCAGTGGGGCAGTAGGGCAGCACGTTCCACGACGCGCTGCCCAGCCCATGCCCAGCCCATGCCTAGCCGACCACTGCCTACCGCCTACTGCCTACTGCCTACTGCCTACTACCACCAAATTTCCCGCAAGTGATTCATTGGATTATAGAAATCCGGTCTGGACGGGGTCAAGGTAACCGTTTATAGTTTTCCTCAGATATGCGCAGCTACCGATCCGTCTCCGTGGCCGTCTCTGCGGTCGTCTTCTGCGCCCTGCTGGGCGGCTTCTACGGGCGGAGCGCGCTGGTCGCGCAGGACCAGATTCCCGAGCAGTACAAGGTCTTTACGGCGGCCCTGGGCGCCATCGAAGGCACCTACGTCGGCACGGCCGAGTCGGATCGGCTCGTGTACAGTGCGATCATCGGGATGCTGCAGACCCTGGATCCGCACTCGAGCTTCATGGATCCGCGCAGCTATGCGCAGATGCGGGAGCGGCAGGAGGGGCGGTATTACGGGCTGGGCATTTCGATCCAGGTGGTCGACGGCGAGATCACCGTCTTTTCGCTGTTCGAGGGGTCGCCCGCCTACCAGAAGGGACTGCGCCGCGGCGACGTCATCGCGCGGATCGAGGGGCAGGACACCAAGGGATGGACGAGCGACCAGGCCGTGCGCCAGCTGCGCGGCCCGCGCGGCACCCCCGTCCGGATCGCGATCAAGCGCCCCGGCTACGACAGGCTGATCGACCTCGATGTGGTCCGCGACGAAATCCACATTCCGACCGTCCGCGCGGCGTTCATGCTCGACCCGTCGACCGGCTACATCCTCCTGCAGGACTTCGGTGAGAACAGCGATCAGGAGCTCGGACGCGTCCTGCGCGACCTGACCGCGAAGGGGATGCGCCGGCTGGTCTTCGATCTGCGCAACAACCCGGGGGGCGCGCTCGACCAGGCGATTCGCGTCGCCAACCGCTTCCTGCCGCGCGGCGATCTGATCGTCTACACGCGCGGGCGCGTCGCGAACTCGGATCAGGACTACCGCGCCACGCAGGCGGGCGACTACCTGAACCTGCCGATGATCGCGCTGGTCAACCGCAACAGCGCCAGCGCCTCGGAGATCGTCGCGGGCGCGCTCCAGGATCACGACCGGGCGCTCATCGTCGGCGAGACGACGTTCGGCAAGGCGCTCGTGCAGTCGGTCTACCGCGTGAGCGGCGGCGCCGGCGTGGCGGTGACCACGGCGCGCTACTACACGCCGAGCGGACGCCTGATCCAGCGGCCGTGGGACGGCACCTTCGACGAGTACCTGACGTACACGCTGCGCGAGCAGGACCCGGGGCGCGCGCACAAGCCGGAAGAGCTGAAGTTCACCGATGCGGGGCGCCGCGTTTACAGCGGCGGCGGCGTCGAGCCGGATCGCCGGTTCGACGGCCCCGTCGAGGGGTTCAATCCGACGCGCTTCGGCCGGACCCTGTTTGCGCGCAACCTGTTCGACACGTTCGCCCAGCGCTTCTCGCGCGCCGGCGACCGCCGGATCACTGCTGTGCCGTCGACCGAGCTGCGCGAGCTGACGCCGGACTTCGAGGTCACCGATGCGATGGTCGCCGAGTTCAAGCAGCACGTGGAGAAGTCGCGCCTCCGCATAGACGAGGCGGCGTGGCAGCAGGATCTGCCGTTCATTCGCGCGATGATCCGCTTCGAGATCGATGTCGATCTCTTTGGCCTCGAGGTTGCGCGACGGAATCTCTCGCGCGAGGATCCGCAGCTGCGCCACGCGCTGACGCTGTTTCCGGAAGCGGAAGCGCTGATGCGGCTCGGCGATTCGCCGCCGGCGAGAGCGGCGAGATAACTTCCAACTCCCAAGTTCCCAACTCCCAAACGGCCTCGTGAGGCGCGAATTGGGAGTTGGGCGTTGGGATTTTGGGTGTTGACGTTTCGTAACACCACCCCCGCCGTTTTGGGGCTCCCAGCCCAAAATATTGTGGTGTTGCTTTGGCCTTGCTACTATCAGTGGGCCTTGTTTAGACTGAGCGCCTCCCTGCGCTCCGTCTGTAGATAACAGTCATGCGCCTGGAACGTCTCGAGATCAACGGTTTCAAGTCGTTTTCCGAACGCGCAGAGCTCTCCTTCGACCGGGGCGTCACGGCCATCGTTGGACCCAATGGGTGCGGGAAGAGCAATGTGGCGGACGCCATCACCTGGGTGCTCGGCGAGCAGAGCGCCAAGAGCCTGCGCGGCGACCGGATGGAAGACGTCATCTTCAGCGGCAGCGAGGCGCGCAAGCCGGGCGCCACCGCCGAAGTGCGGCTGCGCCTCACCGGACTGCCGCTGCCGCCGAAGAACGGCAACGGCGAGCTTGCCGAGTTCCATCCGACGAGTCCTGACGGGAACGGCAACGGGAACGCACATCGGGCGGCCGCGGAGCTGTTCACGCGCGACGTCGAGGTGACGCGCCGGCTGTACCGGTCGGGCGAAAGCGAATACCTGATCGACGGCGCAGTCTGCCGGCTGCGCGACATCCACGAGCTGCTGATGGACACCGGCCTCGGCGCCAAGGCCTACGCCATCATCGAGCAGGGGAAAATCGGCATGATCCTCAGCTCGCGGCCCGCCGACCGGCGGCAGCTTGTCGAGGAGGCCGCCGGCATCACCAAGTACCGGTCGCGGCGTCGCGCCGCCGAGCTGAAGCTGGAGGCGGCGCAGCAGAATCTCACGCGCATCGACGACATCGTGTTCGAGGTGGAACGGCAGCGCGGCGCGCTCAAGCGGCAGGCCGCCAGGGCGCGGCGCTACAGGCGCCTGCGCGACGAGCTGCGGCGGTGGGAGAAGGTGCTGCTGGCGCGGCGGTACCGCGAGCTGTCGCGGTCGATCGAATCGGCCCGGACGCGGCTGGCGGAGGCGCGCGAGCGCGAGGCGGCCGCCGCGGCGCGCGTGGCGGAGCTCGAGGCCGACCTGGCGCGCCTGCGCATCGAGCAGGCGGAGGCGGACAGCCGCGCCGCCCGCGTCCGCGAGAACGCGCACGCGCGGGAGCTCGACATCAATCGCCGCGAGCAGCAGCAGCAGTTCGACCGGCAGCAGGCGGACATGCTGGCCGCGGGCGCCGCCGGAATCGCCGCCGAGCTCCAGGAGCTCGAGGGGCGGCGGGAGCCGGCGCGGCGTGCGCTCGCCGAGCGCGGCGGGGCGGCCGCGGAGGCGGCGCGCGCCCGCGACGCGGCGGCGGCGGCGCTGGCGGAGGCGAGCGGCGCGCAGGCGCGAGCGCAGCAGCAGATCGAGGGGCTCGAGGCGGACGTCGAGGCGGCACGTTCGAGCGTCTTTGCCGCGTTGAACTCGGCAACCGCCCTGCGCCACGCGATGGAGCACGCGGCGGCGCAGCGGGACCGTGTGGCGGCGGTGGTCGCCAAGCTCGACGTCGAGACGAGCGATCTGCGCCGCGAGACCGAGACCGCGGAGGCCGACCTCGCGGCCGCGCGCGAGGCGCTGGCGCGCGGGCGGGCGGCGCTCGACCAGATTGCCGTCGACGTCGCGGCGCGCGAGTCGGACCTGGCAGCGGCGCGCGCGGGACAGGAGAGCCACGCGCGGGCGCTGCGTGAGCGTGAGCAGGAACTGGCGCGCGCCGAGGCCCGACTGGCGTCGCTCGTCGAGCTCGACGCGAGCCGCGCCGGGTTCGGCGATGCCGCGCGGATGGTGCTCCTGCAGGCCAACGGCCGCGTCGGGCAGCAGGGCGCAGTCGCCGACTATCTCGAGGTCGATCGCCGGTACGAGCGTGCCGTCGAGGCGTGCCTCGGCGATCTCCTCCAGTGCGTGGTCGTCGAGCGGCACGACCAGGCGGCAGCCGGCGTGGCGCTCGTCCGCGAGCACGACGCCGGACGCTGCGGCTTCGTTGTCATCGATCATGCAGCCGGACCTGAAGGTTTGCCTCAACGTGGAGGCGGGCCTTCAGGCCCGCCTGCCGGGCCGGACATTGTGCCGATCGTTGACGTGCTCAGAATCACCGGCGCCCACGCCGCGACGATCGCGAAAGTGGTTCCCGAAGCCTACATCGCGGATTCGTTCGAGCGGGCGGTCGCCGCGTCGCGCCAGACGCCCGCGCCGGTGGCGACGCTCGAGGGCGACATGCTGCGCGGCCCGCACCTGGTGTGGGGCGGCGCGAAGGCCGAAGCGCGTGGCATCTTTGCCACCCGCCGCGAAATCAAGGAACTGCGCGAACGGATGGCCGCCGGGCGCGAGGAGCTGGCGCGGGCGGCCGAAGAGACCGCCAGGCTCGACCTGGCGATCGCCCAGGCGACCGGCGCGCTGGCCGCGCTCACGGCCGAACGTCACCGGCAGGAGATGGCGATCGTCGCGCACGAGGGGCACCTCGAGCGCGCGTCGGAGGAAGCCGGCCGGCTGGCGCGCAAGGCCGACGTGATCGCGCTGGAGCAGCGGCAGGCCGAGGAAGAGCGCGCGGCGCTCGACGCACGGTACGCCGAGGCGGAGGCGGCGATCGGCCGCCTGTACGAGGACCAGTGCCGCACCGAGGCGGAGCTGTCGGAGGCGCAGGCGCGCCTGATGTCGGCGCGTGAAACGGTGGAGGCGCTGAGCGCCCGGGCCGCCGAGGCGCGCGCGGCGCACGCCGCCATGACGGAGCGCGCGGCCGCCGTCGCCGCAGAAGTGCTGCGGCTCGAAGAGTCGGCGCGCGACGTCGAGCAACGCATCGCCGCGCGGGCGGCCGAGCTCGACCTGGCGCGCTCCCGGCGTGAGGCGCTGCTGCAGGCGGTCGCGGAGGGTGGCCGGTCGCTGGACGAGGATATCCGGACGCTCGAGAGCCTGCGCTACGATGTCCGCCAGGCGGACGAGGGGGCCGCGGACGTGCGCGTGCGGGTGGACGCGCAGGACGCCGCCATCCGTGAGGCGCGCCAGCTGCTGGAGGACATCCGGGTGCAGGCGAGCGACCTCGATGTGGCGCGCGCCACCGCGGAGAGCGATCTCGGACACCTGGCCCAGCTGTGCGCCGAAACCACGCAGTGCCCGCTCGATCAGGTGCTGGCCGACGTCGAGCAGATGGAGCAGGCGGGCGAGTCGACGCCCGATGCGGCCGCGATTGCTGCCGAGGAGCCGGACCCGGACGCGGAGGACGGCGAAGCCGCGGTGGAGCCGTCACCGGAGGCGGCCGCTGCGAGCGCGGTGATGACCGCCGAAGAGGCCATTGCGGCCCTGAAGACGAAGATCGAGCGGCTCGGCCCCGTGAACATGATGGCGATCGAGCAGTTCGACGAGCTCGAGACCCGGCACACGTTCCTGACGACGCAGCGGAAGGACCTGATCGACTCGATCGCCCAGACGACCGAGGCCATCAGGCGAATCGACGAGACGTCGACGCGGCGCTTCAACGAGGCGTTCACGGCGATCCAGGAGAACTTCCAGGAGACGTTCAGCGCGCTGTTCGGCGGCGGCCGTGCGGGCCTGACGCTCATCGACGAGGCCGATCCGCTCGAGAGCGGCATCGACATCGTCGCGTCGCCGCCCGGCAAGCGCCTGCAGAACGTCCAGCTCCTCTCGGGCGGCGAGAAGGCGCTGACGGCGATCGCGCTGATGTTTGCGATCTTCAGGTACAAGCCGAGCCCGTTCTGTCTGCTCGACGAGATCGACGCACCGCTCGACGACGCCAACGTCGGGCGGTTCGTGGAGATGCTGCAGGGGATGCTCGACCGCACGCAGTTCATCCTGATCACGCACAACAGGCGGACGATGGAGATTGCCAACCGGCTCTACGGCGTGACGATGGAGGAGCCGGGCGTCTCGAAGTTGATCTCGGTGCAGTTGAACTGATCGCCACACAGGCCATTGAAGCAGAAGACGAAGCAGAAGACATAGTGATCTTCGTGCCCTTTGTGGCCGGATCGTCTTTGTGGTCTTGACAGGCAGTGAACGAAGACAAGGCCACTCGGTACCATCGTCTTCGCCGCCGCGCCGCGCTGGCCGGGACCGCACTCGGAGCGCTCCTGCTCGTGCTTCTGGTCGTCACCGGCTGGTCCGCCGATCTGCGCGCCGCCGCCGCGGCACTCGCCGGACGATCCCTCGGGCTTACGCTGATTGTGTACGTCGTGCTGCTCGCGCTGCTGAGCGAGGCGATCCAGCTCCCGCTCGCGTTCTACCAGGGCGTGACGATCGAGCGGCGCTACGGGCTCTCGACGCAGACCACCGCGCGCTGGTGGCTCGACCAGCTCAAGGCGGGTGCCGTCGCGATGGTCTTTGCGGTCGGCGGCGCGCTCCTCGTGTACGGACTGCTGCGCTGGAGCCCGGAGCGCTGGTGGCTCGTGGCGGCGGTCTGTTTCGGGCTCGTGCTGGTGCTCCTCGCGCAGCTCGCGCCGGTCCTGCTGCTGCCGCTGTTCTACCGGTTCAAGCCGCTCGAACGGCCCGAGCTCGCGTCGCGGCTCGTTGCGCTTGCCGGGCGCGCCGGCGCGCGCGTCGTCGGCGTCTTCGAATGGCAGCTCAGCGACCGCACGCGGAAGGCGAACGCGGCGCTTGCCGGGATCGGCCGGACCCGGCGGATCCTGCTGTCGGACACACTGCTCGCCGAGCACTCGGACGAGGAGATTGAGGTGGTGCTGGCGCACGAGCTATCGCACCACGTCCACCACGACATCTGGAAGGCGATCGCGCTCGAGGCCGTTCTGCTGGTGCTCGGGTTCTACCTGGCGGATCGCGTCCTCGAGGCGTCGGTCGGCCGTTTCGGCATCGTCGCGAAGGATGACGTGGCGGGGCTGCCGCTGCTGGTGCTCGCCGGTGGCGCGGTGTCGCTGGGGCTGCTGCCGGTGGCCAATGCCGTGTCTCGCGCGCACGAGCGCCGGGCGGATCGCTACGCCCTCGAGATGACCCGGAACGCGGCCGCGTTCGTCAGCGCGATGCGGCGGCTGGCGGCACAGAACCTCGCGGAAGAGCGGCCGTCCCGGCTCGTCGAGATCCTGTTCCATTCCCACCCGCCCACGGCCGCGCGCGTCGAGGCGGCGCGTGCGTGGGAGGCGTGCTACGATTCGCCGCGACAGCCGGGCGCATGAGCGTCCGCCAACCATCAGCACGAAAGGCAATAGCTATGCGCGCTCACGTCACCCCGATGCTTGCCGCAGTCGTCGTTGGCGTCTTGGTCGTGTCGCTGCACTCGCAGGAAGGCGCCGGTGCTCGCGGCCCGGCTCGCCGGTTCCTGACTCCACCCGCGCAGGAGGTCGCCATCAAGGCCGGCCGGCTGTTCGACACCCGGAGCGGCGCGCTGCTGACGAATCAGATCATCCTGATCAAAGGCGACCGGATTGTCGACATCGGCTCAGGGCTCCAGGTGCCGAGCAGCGCCAGGGTCATCGATCTCAGCTCGGCGACGGTGTTGCCCGGCATGATCGACACGCACGTGCACGTCAACACCGGTGGCGACACGCCGGCCGAGCGCGCGCTCATCGCGCTGACCAACGCCCAGATCGATCTCGAGGCCGGGTTCACCACCGTGCTCGACATGGACTCGCGCGGCGGGTTCAACACGGTCGAATTGCGAGACGCGATCAACGCCGGCCTGGTCGCGGGGCCGCGCATGCAGGTGGTCGGCCAGTCGCTGAACCAGCGCGCCGGCACGTACTATCCGGACAATCTGTCGCTGCGGTTCCTCGAGGGGTTCACCGAGAACAAGAACGTCAATTCACCGTGGCTCGCCCGCGCCGCCGTGCGGGAAGCCAAGCTGCACGGCGTCGACTGGATCAAGATCTACACGACCCAGGACTTCGTCGGGCCGATGTACATGTGGAAGCCCGACGCGACCCTGGTCGCCAGCCCTTCGCTGACGAGCGAGGAAGTCGACGCCATCGTCAACGAAGCCCATCGCCTCGGGCTGAAGGTGGCGTGTCACACCTACGGTGGCGAAGGGATGTCCAGCTGCCTCAACGCGGGGGTCGATGCGCCGAACCATCTGCTGGAACTCGACGACAAGGCCGTGAAGATCTTGCTGCAGAAGCGGCTCCCCTTCGTCGTCACGCTGGACGACCTGATCGCGCTCGAGAAGGGCGATCTGCAGGCGACCGGAGGTCGGAACAGCCGCCTGCGGATGGCGGAGCAGGCGTTCAAGCGGGCGCGCGCCGCCAGCGTGCCCATCGTGTTCGGCAGCGGCGCCACGTCCGATGCCATCCCGCACGGCCGGCAGGCCGACCAGTTCCCGCACTACATGCGCTGGGGGATGACGCCGGCCGAAGCGTTGCAGACGGCGTATCTGCCGGCCGCGCGGATGCTGAACTACGACTGGGTGAATCACCTGGGCAGCGTCGAGAAGGGAAAGTACGCCGACATCATCGCGGTGGCGGGGAATCCCCTGCAGGACATCACCGAGATGGAGCGCGTGAAGTTCGTGATGAAGGGCGGCTTCGTCTACCGCGACGAGCTGACGGCGGCCGCGGCGTCGGCGACGCGCTGAGGCGCACCCTTTGCGCTACAATCCGCGCCATGATTTCCAGACGAACGATGCTTGCAACGCCGGCGGCGCTCCTGGCGGCCCGCGCGGGCTCGGCCCAGGGAGGGAAGATGACGCTCGCGATGCACCAGAACACCTCCGCGGGCGCGGGATATCGCGGCTCGCTGGAGGGCTGGGCGAAGGCCGGCATCCGGCAGGTCGAGATCACCAACACGCTGCTCGACGAGTTCCTGAAGACCGACTCGCTGGCGGCGGCGCGGCGCGTCGTCACCGACCTCGGCCTGACGCCCGTGAGCGGCGCCTGCGGGGTCACCGGCATCTTCGAGCCGAACCCGAACCGTGCCGCCGCGCTCGAGAGCTTCAAGAAGCGCTGCGAGCAGTTCCGGGAGCTCGGGTTCACGCGCATCTATTCACCGACGACGGCCACCGGCCAGTTCACCGCAGACGACTACAAGCGCGGCGCCCAGAACATGCGCGAGGCGGGGGAGATCGCCCGCGGGGTCGGTTTGACGATGATGGCCGAGGCCGTGCGGGCGTCGGCGTTCATTTCGACGCTCCCAACGCTGCTGCGGATGACGCGCGACGCGGGGAACGTTTCCCCGCTGCTCGACTTCTACCACTTCTGGTCCGGGCTGAGTAAGCTCGAGGACCTCGATCTCATCCGGCCGCGCGAGATCGGCCACGTCCACTTCCAGGACGTGCCCGACATCCCGCGCGAGCTGCTCGACAACACGACGCGCATCATCCCGGGCGATGGCGTGGCGCCGCTCACCCAGATCCTGCGCAAGCTGGTAGAAAAGCAGTACGCCGGCCCGCTGTCCGTTGAACTGTTCCTGCCGCAGTTCCAGAAGGGCGATCCGTACGAGGTGGCCCGCGAGATCCGGCAGAAGGCGGAAACCGTCATGCGTCGGGCGCGCGTGATGTGAGAAGGAGAGTCCGATGAGGCACCTGACCAGACCTGCCGTGCTCACGCTCGGCTCGATGATGCTTGCCGCCCTGGCGGCGGTCGGCGCGACCGTGTCCGGGCAGCAGCCGGCCAATCCCCTGATCGGAGCGTGGCGGGTGGCCGAGTTCAGCGCCCCGAACGGCACGACGATTACCAATCCCCAGCCGGGGCTGTACGTCTTCGCGCGTCAGCACTACAGCTTCGGGCGCATTCAGGGGACGCAGCCCCTGCCGGACTACCCGTCGAACGACAAGGCGACGCCTGCCCAGAAAGTGGCGGCGTTCGACGCGTTGTACTTCAATTCCGGCACCTATACGGTGACGGGGAACCGGCTGTCGACGATTGCGACCGTCGCCAAGAGCAAGTTCGCGATTGGCTCCCCCGGCAACCAGTACGAGTTCACGATTTCCGGCAATACGCTCACGCTGACGCAGCGCCCGCAGGGCGCCGTGCTGAAGCTGACCCGGCTCGAGTAGCCGAAAGGAGAACGTCCGGAAGCATCGGAGGGCGCGACGCGGTGACGCGAGATGCCGCAGGAGCAGCGCGACTTCAAGGCACGGTTTGACGCCGCGCTGCGCACTTCGCAGAGGAGGGGAACATGGATACGAGACGACTCGTGACGGGAACGCTCGCTGGCGGCGTGACTCTGTTCGTGCTCGGGTATCTGCTGTTCGATCTGGCCTTTGCGTCGTTCTATCAGGCGAACAGCGGATCGGCCCTCGGAGTGGCGCGCGAGAGGCAGCTGGTGTGGGCGGTGATCCTGGGATCCCTGTCGTACGGGGCGCTCATTACCTTTGTCATGGGCAGCCGCACCGAGCCCATGACCGTGGGTGCCGGCGCGACCATCGGCGCCGTGGTGGGATTCCTGCTCTGGTTCACCGCGGATTTCATCCTTTACGGCGTCACGAATCTCGCCAACCTGACCCGCACGGTGGTTGATCCGATCCTCGAGGCCGTGCGCGCCGGAGCTGCAGGCGCCGTGATCGCGGCCGCACTGGCCAGAATGCGCGTGGCCGTCAGATAGCAGTTTCGCAAGGAGTGGTGACATGCATCCTGTGCGAGTACTCGCCTTCGCCGTTGTCATGAGCGCCGGTGCTGCCACGGCCCACGCGCAGTCGTGGCAGCCGCCCGCCGACAGCCAGCGCTGTCCCTCGAAATGGGGCGCGGGCGACCAGCGCGGCTCGGCCAACCACATGAAGCCAGACACGGTGCTGCGCGCCGTTCGGCTGATTCGGACGGGGCAGGTGTTCGAGCTCGGACGGCGGCTCGAGATGTCCATGCCGCTCCAGGCGACCCGCACCTTCGAGCTGCACACCAAGCGCACGGCGCCCCCGGCGGGCTCGAACCGCCGCGGCAGCAACGAGGAGATCGTGCTGGCGGAAATCGGCCAGGTCGGCACGCAGTTCGACGGCTTCTCCCACCAGACGCACGGCGACAGCCTGTACAACTGCTTCAAGCTCGACGACATCGCGACGCGCAACGGCTTCACCAGGCTCGGCATCGAGAACGTCGGCGCCCTCGTCACGCGCGGCGTGCTGATCGACATCGCGGCCCTCAAGGGCGTCGAGATGCTGCCCGACACCTACGAGATCACCGTGGCCGACCTGCAGCAGGCGCTCAAGCGGCAGCAGCTCTCGCTGCAGCCAGGCGACGCGGTGATCATCCACACCGGGTGGGGCCGGCTGTGGGGCAAGCAGAACGACCGGTACATGAAGGCGAACCCCGGCCTCGGCGCCGCGGCGGCGGAGTGGTTGGCGAAGCAGGACCCGATGCTGGTCGGGGCGGATACCGCGCCGATCAATGTGACGCCGAATCCGGACCCGAAGGTCTCGAACCCGGTGCACCAGATCATGCTGGTCGTCTACGGGATCCATCTGCTCGAGAACCTGCGGCTCGACGAGCTGGCTGCCGCGCGCGCGTACGAGTTCGCGCTGGTGGTGCAGCCGCTGAAGCTCGTGGGCGCGACGGGATCGACGGTTGCGCCGATTGCGCTCCGCTGAGATCACCGGTCCGGCTGAAGCCGGACGCTACGTACCCTTGGGGAGCCGGCCGCCACCTACGGGAGAAGGCTTCTATGAGAAGGACGCTCGCGCTGCTCACCCTCGTCGTCGTCACGGGCGCCGCCGTCGCCGCGCAGTCGGAGGACGCGCGCCGATCGACACTCGCGCCCGAGCGTCTTGCCCGCATCGACCAGGCGCTGCAGCAGTACGTCGACGAGAACCGCATCGCGGGCGCCGTCGGGCTGGTGCTGCAGGACGGGCGTCCTGTCTACGAACGGGCGGTGGGCTGGCGCGACAGGGAAGCCGGGCGGCGGATGGCGGTCGATACGATCTTTCGCATCGCGTCCCAAACGAAGGCCATCACGAGCACCGCCATCCTCATGCTCATGGAGGAAGGGCAGCTCGGCCTCAACGATCCCGTCAGCCGCTTCATCCCGACGTTCGCGAAAACAACCGTCGCCGTACGGAGCGAGCCGGGATCCGGCCCGCTCATCGGCAGCGGCGTTGCCTTCGTGCCCGCCAGGCGCCCGATCACCATCCGCGATCTGCTGACCCATACCGCCGGCATCTCCTACGGCACGCAGAACGACGTCGCCGCGCTCTACGAGGCGAAAGGGCTCGGCCCCGCCGCCGGCTTAGGCTGGTACACGGCCGACAAGAACGAGCCGATCTGCGACACGATGGAGCGGCTCGGTACGCTCCCGTTCGTCGCCCAGCCGGGCGAGGCGTTCGTCTACGGCTACAACACCGACATCCTCGGCTGCGTCGTCGAGCGCGCGTCAGGGATGCCGCTCGACCAGTTCTTCCGCACCCGCATCACCGGGCCGCTCGGCATGCACGACACCCACTTCTTCCTGCCGCCCGATCAGCGCGAGCGGCTGGCGGCCGTGTACGCCAGCGGGAGCGACGGACGGATCGTGCGCGCGCCGGAAGGGTCGAGGGGGCAGGGCGCGTACGTCGAGGGTCCGCGCCGGAGCTTCGCCGGCGGGGCGGGGCTGCTGTCGACGGCGCGCGACTATGCGCGGTTTCTCGAGATGATCCGCAACGGCGGCGCGCTCGGCGGCGTCCGCCTGCTCGCGCCGCGGACGGTGCAGCTCATGACAACGAACCAGGTCGGAACGCTGCATTCGCCGAGTGGGCTTGGTTTCGGCCTCGGCTTCCAGACCACGGACCGCTACGGCGCGAATGGCCTGGATTCGATGGGCGCCTTCGGCTGGGGCGGCGCCTACGGGACGATGTACCGCGTCGATCCGCAGGCGCGCCTGGTGATCGTGCTGATGACCCAGCTCGCGCCCAATGCGACCGACATCCGCGAGAAGTTCCCGACGCTCGTCTATCAGGCGCTCGTCGATCCGCCGCACTGAGGCGCTCATCACCCATCAGGAGGTCGATTATGAATACAGGCCGCCTCGCCGCAGGCGTCGTCCTGATCGCCGTCGTCTCCTCCATCGCAGCCGCTCAGAGTACGCCCCGCGTCCATGAGCTGAAGGCGTCGGCGGCGACCATTCACCGTGGATTCTTCGACGCGTCGCTGAGACCGGTTCTCACCATCGATTCCGGCGACATCGTCCGCCTCGAAACGGCCAGCGGCAACCCCAGATGGTTCGAGAACCTCGGGGTGCCGAAAGGAAAGATCCCGGCGGAGCTGTACGCCGCGTACGAGGGCTTCGAGGGAAGCGGGCGCGGCGACCACAACCTGAACGGGCCCATCGCCATCCGCGGCGCCGAGCCGGGCGACATGCTCGAAATCCGTATCCGCTCGGTCGACGTCAGATTGCCGATCGCCGGGCAGGGCTTCGTTCCGAATCGAGGAGTGCTGCCGGAGGAGTTCCCGTACGAAAAGGGACGCGTGCTGTGGATCGATCTCGAGCGCAAGACCGTCGAGTATGCGCCGGGAGTCGTGGTCCCTCTCAAGCCTTTCTGGGGCGTGATGGGGGTAGCCCCGCCGCCGAGCATGGGGCGCGTCCCCAGCGGCCCGCCGAACGTGTTCGGCGGCAATCTCGACAACCGGGATCTCGGCGCCGGCAGCACGCTGTACCTGCCCGTACACGTGCCCGGGGGGCTGCTCTCGGTGGGCGACGGCCACGCCGCGCAAGGCTACGGCGAGGTGGCTCTGTCGGCGATCGAGACTTCGCTCAAGGGCGAGATTCAGGTGGTGCTGCACAAGGGCCGCCGCCTGACGTGGCCGCGCGCCGAGACGCCGACGCACTTCATCACCATGGGACTCCATGCCGACCTCGACGAGGCGGTGCGGATTGCCACTCGGGAGATGCTCGACCTGCTGGTCGAAACCAAGGGACTCTCGCGCGAGGACGCCTACATGCTGGCGAGCGCGACGATGGACCTGGTGGTGACGCAGGCCGTGGACGGCACGAAGGGCATCCACGCGCTGATGCCCAAGGAGATTTTCCGACGCTGACTCGACTCACGTGCGGGCCGGCTACTCACCGTCGCCTTTCGACTGCGTCGTGGTGTGGACGACAACGAAATCTGCACGTTATGAACGGCGGGGCGGCTGGGCCAGGGAAGTCCATGGACTGGCTGTGAGTGGATACGCGCGAGCCTTGCGCGTATCCGCCAGAGTCCTCATTGAGCCGCGCGGTCGGAACCGTGCGATGGCAAAACTCTTATGACCACGAGCGGTTGCCTGTGCCGAATGGTTACACGCGAGCGGCTGCGCGTGGCCGCGCACCTCGGCGATTTGGCGGGGGATCTCGACGATCGCCTCCGCGTGTAACCACGCCGTGCGGCAGGTCGGATTTATGGCTACAATCGCCGACGATTCTGCAGGTTGCGAGTACGGGTAAGAGTACGACCAACCGCTGGATACACGCCGGCTCGCAGTCGACTAACAAGTTAGGCAGAAGCGATTGCAGCGATCGGATTGGTTTGGCGCCCTTGGCCCAAGGCGGATCAACTCAAGGAGGCCAGTATGTCAATTGTCACCGATAAGTTTACCGATCAGGACGCGGCAGAGATTCGGGCTATGACCGACATGCACCTGCAGGCCGTTCTGAATCACGACCCGGACGCATTCCTGGCGACGTGCACAGACGACATCACATTTCTTCCACCAGAGCAACCACCAGTCGTAGGTCGCGTCGCGTGCCGTCGTTTCTTGGAAAACTTCCCAACACCAAAGACGTTTACGGCAGAGATCGACGACTGCGAGGGGCAGGCCAATCTCGCCTTTTCCCGTGGTAGCGCGACTGCCAAATTCGAGGACGGCACGACAACCACGTTTAAGTGGCTGGGGATTCACCGCAGACATCTGGATGGATCCTGGAAGATCGCACGCGATATTTGGAACACCAACAGTCCGTCGTGATAAGGATCTGCTCGGAAAAACGCCGCTGCTAAAGGAATGGCGCCGTGGATGACCTCGGCGCAATGCACGCGCTGCTGCCTAACACGGCGCTGCACCCGACGCCGCCCGCGTCGCTCGCGCGCCGCAGCCGGCGCGGGTGAGCGCCGAAACGTTAGGCCGCCCAAGGGGGGCATGCCGACACGTTTCGCAGTGGAGCGCAGGGAGTCGAAGAATGCTCGAATGGGACTTGCTCAAGCTGCGGGCCGGCTGGCCTTCGGTCAGGAGACGAGCGGCACAACAACTTGGTGGCACGCGTGGCACGCGCTATGACGACTACTTTATACGCAGGCGCGCCTCGCTGCGGGCGCTGATCGGCGATTCAAATCCCGAGGTGCGCGTCGCGGGCGCTCGTCAACTACGGGCGTTGGTCGATTATTACAGCTTTTACAGTAATTGGGAGAGCAATTGGGAGAATCGCCCGACCGTGAGAGCGGCCTTGCTGCGGGCGCTGCTCACGGATGAAAGTCCTGAGGTTCGAGTCGCTGCCGCTCGCGTATACGAACAGATCATCGATCGCGCAGATTACGGCGAATTGGCGGCCGATTTCAGATCTCTCCGATCCGACGATGTTTGTTCTCTTCTGAGGGATCCTCACCCATCTGTCCTGCGCATGGTGACTGAGTGGCTTGGATACGCCGGGCAGATCGAACCTCGCCTCATCGATGCGTTGGCTGGCTGCCTTAAAGCCCAGAGTTCATCGGTTCGCACACAGGCGATTATGGCCCTGATGAAGGTCCCCGAACCGGACTCTCAACTGATCGACGCGCTGATTCTGTGTTTGGGTCACGAAGATTCGTCGACCCGTACCGCCGCAATCGAGGCTCTGGCACGGCTTTCAACCTACAGAGGAACTCGGAGCATGGTCCTTGATCGCGTAAGGATTCCGGGAGAGCGCGCCATCGACATGCCCATTGACTGTGCGGACTATCGACTTCCAGTGGTTGACCGTCTGGTCGTCTCTCTAACACACTCGCAGTCAGCGACCCGGGAAGGGGCGACGAAAGTCCTTCGGTTGCTGGATAAAGTTCCTGGAGTCGATGAGGCTCTCCGACAGGCAGCAAACAATGACGATGCACCGTCAGTTCGACTTGCCGCAGCCGTTCGCGCAAAGTGGGGGTCGGCGTCGTGCGATGTCTGCGGCAAGCAGTTCAGTCATGGAACAGACGGGCACATCTCCTTTCTCGGCCAGGACGTGATTCGGAGCGGGCACCTCCCTGATGCACTCACGGGCATCGCTGGACAGATGCTGGCTAGGAAGTTCGAGTGTCCGTCCTGTCGCTCACTCTTTTGCTTGGAGTGTGGTAACAAGAAGGGGCGCAGCGTCGGGACTGGGAGCACTCGTTGCCCTGAATGTGCCACCGAAGTGCTGTAACGCCTGCGACCCAGTTGACCGACTCGGCCTAACCCGGCGCTGCACCCGACGGCGCCGTGACAAGTGAGGCGCCGCGGGTGAGCGCCAATCGTTGGGCCGACGAAGATGACCGACTCAAACGGAACTCAAGATGAAATCGAAGGTCTATCTGGAGACCACGATCGTCAGCTACCTGGTCGCCTCATCGACCCACGACCTCATCCAGTCGGCGCACCAGCAGGTCACACGAGAATGGTGGGCGGGCCGCGAGCGCTTCGATCTGTTCGTGTCGAGGCCCGTCCTGACCGAGGCTGGTCGGGGAGACACCACAGCAGCCGCCCGCCGGTTGGAAACCTTGGCCGGAATTCCAGTGCTGACTGTCAGCCGTGGAGCGACTACGCTCGCGAGAACTCTGCTCCGGACCGGCACACTGCCCGCCAAGGCACGACTTGACGCCGTCCACGTGGCGGTCGCCGCAGTCAACGGCATGGACTATCTCCTGACGTGGAACCTGCGGCATCTCGCCAACGCGGCGATCCGTGGCAAGATCGAGGAGGCGTGCCGGAAGGCCGGAATACGTCCGCCTATCATCTGTACGCCCGAGGAACTGATGGAGGCATAGCCTGTCATGCGTCGAGATCCCATCGTCGAGGAAGTGCGGAAGCACCGCCAGGCCATTGCTCGGGAACATGGCAATGACCTCGACGCCATCGTCGCGGCATTCCAACGTGAGGATGCAACCAGTGGCGTCACAACCGTGTCGTTTCCACCCAAGCGCTTTGTGAAGCCGGCGACACGGAGGAAGCCCAGCACGACCCGGCGGCCCAACAGGGCGCTGCAGCCGACGAGCCGCGCGGGGCGAAAAGCCAAGTCGAAGAAGCGATCAGGCGCGGCTCGCGGCTGAGCGCGGATCGTTGACCGTAAGCTATGGCGGACCAAGAATCGGGCGTGAAGCAGCAGGCAATCGGTGCCCTCCTGGCGAGCGGTTTTCCATTCCAGACCGCCGTGACTCGACTCAGATCGTGCGCAAAACGACAGACTGGCAGGTCTTGGCTGAGGAGTTTCCTTGGCGGGATGAATTCTGAGCGGATCATTCTCTCGATCTAGTCGGAGGCAAGCACTTCTTTGTCGTGACGATCGAATGCAAGAAGACGCAGAAAGAGATCTTGACCTTCTTGCAGCCTGGCGGCATGGACGGCGATGTGATTCGGGCTCGCTGCCTTTATCTCACTCAGATTCAGGACTCGACGAAGAGAAGGAGTTGTTCTGTAGGGACTGGCGACTGAGCCCCAAGTCCGCCGAATCTGCGTTTTGTGTCGTCAGCACGAGCGCGTCCGGGAAAGACCAACGGCTACTCGAGCGGGACGCACAGTTGCTTGTTCATGCCACTGACGCGTACGCGAAGCGTTACAAGGCCGACTTCAAGGCCGGGCATAATTCCCGGCTAAAGCCGGACACTACGGATGAGAGGTTTTAGCGGTACGAGAGGTTTCAGCGCGGCCGGACGACGAGCTGCCCCTGCATCCCGGCGTGCGCGGCGTCGTTCGTCAGGTTGCTGTAGAAGCGGAACGTCCCGGGCCGGTCGGCGCGGAACTCGAACGTGGTGCTGCCGCCGGCGGGCACGCGGCGGACGATCCGGTACTCGTCGATCGCAAAGCTGTACGCCACGTCCTCGCTGCGGATGGTCAGTTTGACGAGGTCGTCCTGGGCGACCTCGATCCGGTCGGGTGAATAGCGGTAGTCCTTCGCCACGAGCGTGAACTCGGGCCGGCCTGGCGCCTGCTCCTGCGCCTTCAGGCGGCGCAGCATGGGTCTCGCGAACAAGCACGTCCCCGCCGCGACCATCAACAGCGCCGCTTCGCGGCGGGTGAGTGCCATGGGAGGGCGGACCTGACGGTCCGCCTCTACTCCTTGGCCGCGGTGGCGGCGCCGGCCTTGGCGGCCTCTTCCTGCAGCAGCGCCTTGCGGCTCAGGCGGATCTTGCCGGTCGGGTCGATGTTGATCACCTTCACCAGGATCTGCTGGCCTTCCTTCAGCTCGTCGCGCACGTCCTTGACCCGGTGGTTCGCAATCTCCGAGACGTGCAGCAGGCCGTCGGTGCCCGGCATGATCTCGACGAACGCCCCGAAATCCGTGATCCGCTGCACCTTGCCCATGTACGTCTTGTGCAGCTCAGGCGTGGCGGTCAGCTCCTGAATGATGGTGATCGCCTTCTGTGCCGACTCGCCGTCGGTCGACGCCACGTTCACGCGCCCGTCGTCTTCGACGTCGATCTTGACGCCGGTGCGCTCGATGATGCTCCGGATGGTCTTCCCGCCCGGGCCGATGACGTCGCGAATCTTGTCGACGGGAATCCGGATCGTGACGATCCGCGGCGCGAACGTCGACATCGTCTTGCGCGGCTCGGCGATCGTCTTGGCCATCTCGGCCAGGATGTGGAGCCGTCCCTGCCGCGCCTGCTCGAGCGCCCTGCGCATGATCTCGGCGGTGACGCCGGGCACCTTGATGTCCATCTGCAGCGCGGTGATCCCGGCGGCGGTGCCGGCCACCTTGAAGTCCATGTCGCCGTAGTGGTCCTCCGCGCCCGCGATGTCCGAGAGGACGGCGTACTTGCCGGTCTTCTCGTCCATGATGAGCCCCATGGCAATGCCGGCGACCGGCGCCTTGAGCGGCACGCCGGCGTCCATCATCGCCATCGAGCCGCCGCACACCGACGCCATCGACGAGGACCCGTTCGACTCGAGGATGTCCGAGACGATGCGGATCGTGTAGGCGAACTTCTCCTCGTCCGGGACGACCGGCGCCAGCGCACGCTCGGCGAGCGCGCCGTGGCCGACCTCGCGCCGCCCGGGGCCGCGGAGGAACGCCACTTCGCCGACCGAGAACGGCGGAAAGTTGTAGTGCAGCATGAACCGCTTGTAGAACTCGCCGCCGACGTGCTCGATCTTCTGCTCGTCCTCGGCGGTGCCGAGCGTGCAGGTGACGAGCGCCTGCGTCTCGCCGCGGGTGAACACCCCCGACCCGTGGGTGCGGGGCAGGACGCCCACTTCGCTCCAGATCGGGCGGATCTCGTCGAACTTCCGGCTATCGAGCCGGACGTCGCGCTCGAGCACTTCGTCGCGCAGCACCTTCTCCTTGAGCTCGTGGAAGATCTCCTTCGCCTCGAGCCGCCGCTGGACCTCGCCCTCCGGAATCGACGCCACGAACTCCTCGAGCACCTGGTCGACGCGGTCGTAGTTCTCGAGCTTGCCGCTGATGCGCATCGCCTCGCTCAGCGGCACGTAGACCTTCTCCTCGACCTCGCGGTAGAAGTCGTGGCCGATCTCCTTCTTCTGCACGGCGATCTTCTTCTTGCCCGACTCCGCGGCGAGCGAGTCGATGCCGGCGACGATCTGCCTGATCGCCGCGTGCGCCGCCTCGAGCGCGGCCACCGCGTCGGCCTCGCTCACTTCCTTCGCACCCGCCTCCACCATCACGATGCCGTCCATGCTGCCGGCGACGACGAGGTCGAGCGAGCTCTCCTTGCGCTGGGAGAAGGTGGGGTTGATGATGAACTCGCCGTTGACCAGGCCGACCCGCACGCCCGCAATCGTCTTCTGGAACGGGATGCTGGAGGCGGCCAGCGCCGCCGACGCGCCGGTGATGGCGAGCACGTCGGAGTCGTTCTCGGTGTCGGCCGACAGCACGAGCGCGATGATCTGCGTCTCGTACCGCCAGCCCGACGGGAACAGCGGCCGGACGGGGCGGTCGATCAGCCGGCTCGTCAGGACTTCCTTTTCCGAGGGCTTGCCTTCGCGCTTGAAGAACCCGCCGGGAATCCGTCCCGACGCGTACGTGTACTCGCGATAGTCGACGGTGAGGGGAAGGAAATCGATTCCTTCCCGTACGCCGGCCGCGCGGCACGCGGTCACGAGGACGACCGTATCGCCCGAGCGGACGAGCACGGCGCCGTCGGCCTGCTTGGCCAGCTTGCCGGTTTCGAGCGAAATCGTGCGCGAGCCGATCTGAACCTCGCGCCGCCGAAGATTCACGTTGTGCATATCAAAAAGTCTTTCGAGGGGGTTCGGCATCAGTGTGCTTGGAGTGCCTGACGTGTCCGAAGAGCCGCGACTCGACGCCTCCGGGGCACCTTCGGCACCGTGGGCACCTCAGGCACTCCAGGCACCCTAGGCACCTCGAAGGTCATTTCCGGATGCCGAGCCGGCGGATGAGCTCCGCGTACCGCTCCGAGTCCTTGCTCTTGAGGTAGTCGAGCAGTCTCCGCCGCTGGCCGACCAGCTTCAGCAGGCCGCGACGCGAGTGATGGTCCTTTGCGTGGACCTTGAAATGCTCGGTGAGATAGTTGATGCGCTCGCTGAGCAACGCGACCTGTACTTCCGGAGATCCCGTGTCGGTATCGTGGGTCCGATACGTCCCGATGATCCCGCTCTTGCGGTCCTTGGTAAACGCCACAATGGCTTCCTCCACGAACGGCCCAGAAGGTGCCCACCCACCAGACCGCCGTACTCCTGCTAAATGCGGGTCCCTAAAGAACTTACATTCTATATCAGCACGACCGACGGATGCAATGAACCGGCGCGCCGCCCCCCGGTGGCCACCGCCACCAGCCCGCCCCGCGCGTCCAGCAGACGGACCCAGGGGACAGGGGGCGAGCGGACAGGGGACAAGGGGGCAAGCGGCTCGTAGTCGCCGGCCTCGATCTCGCGCCCGTGCGCGGCGAACTCGCGGCCGCGGTCCGTCAGCGTCACGGCAGGCAGCCCGCCGAGCAGCGCGTGGAGCGCGACGAGACCCGAGGCCACGCGCGAGGGGTCGTGCAGCTCCTCCAGCCGGACCGCTGCCTCGAGCGTGAACTCGCCGGCCCGGGTGCGCCGCAGCGCCTCCAGGCAGGCGCCGGTGCCGAGGAGTTCGCCGAGCGCGTGCGCGAACGCGCGGACGTAGAACCCCGCCGAACAGGTGAGGGCGACGCGCGCCTGCGCGCCCTCGAATGCGACGAGTTCCGCGCGCTCCACGCGCACCGGCGACGGCGCCAGCGCGACCGTCCGCTCGCCGCGCGCCAGCTCGTACGCGCGCCGCCCGTCGACTTTCTTCGCCGAATACGACGGGGGCGTCTGGAGGTACTCGCCGGTCAGCCTCCGCAGCCCGTCCAACACCTCGTCACGCGAGGGCACCGCATTCGTGCGGCTCGTCTCGGCGCCGGTGACGTCGTACGAGTCGGTCGTCAGGCCGAAGCGGATCGTCGCGTCGTACTCCTTGTCGGAGGCGGCGAAGAAGCGCACCAGGCGCGTCGCGCGGCCGATCGCGAGCGGCAGCACGCCGGTGGCCAGCGGATCGAGCGTGCCGGTGTGGCCGATCCGGCGCTCGCCGAGCAGCCGGCGCGCCGCCGCCACGACGTCGTGCGACGTCAGACCCTGCGGCTTGTCGATGACGAGGACGCCGTCCATGGCTGGTAGGTGGTAGCCAGTAGCTGGTAGCCGGTTCCTGGTTCTTTGTTCATGGTTCTGCCTACCGGCTACGAGCTACCGGCTACCGGCTAGTTCGATCTGCTCGACGATCTTCTGCCTGAACAGCGCCTTGAGGTCGCTCAGGCGTCCTGTCGCGTTGCAGCCGGAGGCGTTCTTGTGGCCGCCGCCGCCGAACTGCCGCGCGACGGCCTGGATGTCGACGTCGTCCTTCGAGCGCATGCTGACACGCCAGTCGTCTGGCGCATTCTCCTTGAAAAAGGCGACCGCCTGGATCTCCTTCACCGTCAGCGGCAGGTTGATGAGCCCCTCCGTGTCCTCGTACGTGCCGCCGCAGTCACTGGCGAGCCGCCGGTCGACCGTCATCATGGCGAGGCGCCCGCTCTCGTCCAGCTCCATGCGGCTCAGCACGGCGCCGAACAGCTTCAGGCGCCCCAGGTTGTTGCTGTCGTACACGCTGCGCGCGACCGCCGGGGGCGCCACGCCCGCCTCGACGCACTGCCGGCAGATGTCGAACGTCCGCGGCGAGATGTTGGAGTAGTGAAACGACCCGGTGTCGGTGAGGATCGCGATGTAGACGTGCAGGGCGATCTCGTACGTCAGGGGCACACCGAGCGCGCGCACCAGGTCGAACACCATCTCGCCGCAGGCGGCCGCCGAGTGGTCGAACCAGTTCACGGCGCCGTACATCGTGTTGCCGACGTGGTGGTCGATGTTGATGATGAAGCCGCGCTCGAGCCCGGCGATGCCGGTGCGCGTCAGATCGCCCGACTCCATCACGATCACCGCATCGCCGGGATCCTCGACGCGCTCGACGAGCTCGATCTCCGCCACGCCGGGAAAGACGGAGAAGGGAGGCGGGGCCGGATCGCGGCTGACGACGCGCGTCTCCTTGTCGAGGTGGCGGAGGGCGAACGCCATCGCGAGCTGCGATCCGACGGCGTCGCCGTCCGGCCGGACGTGCGAGGCGACGACGAACCGCCGCCGGTTCCGGATCTCCTCGACGACGCGCGCCCGCGCCGCGTCACTCGTCGTCATCGTCCTCCGATCCGCGCTGCCGCTCCTCTTCATGGAGGTCGCGCAGGATCTGCTCGATGCGGTCCTGGTGCTCGATCGACTCGTCGAACCGGAACTCGAGCTCGGGGACGCGGCGGAGGCGGAGCCGACCGCCGATGTGGCGGCGGAGGAACGGCGTGGCGCGCTCGAGGGCCTGCGCCGTTTCGCGCCGGGCCTGCGGATCGCCGAGCGTGGTGTAGAAGACGCGCGCGTGCTGCAGGTCGGCCGAGACCTGCACGCGCGTGACGGTGATGAACCCGATGCCGGGATCGTGGACGGCGCCGCGGGTCAGCAGCTCGCTCAGCTCCTGGCGGATCTGGTCGCCCACGCGGTCTGGCCGGTATCCCTGAGCCATACGGTGTTGGCTTCGGGCTCTAGGCTTCGGGCTGCGGGCCAACGCCCAACGCCCAAGGCCCAAAGCCTACGTGAGGAATTCGATCTCCGTGCGGGTGATCAGGCCGGGCTCCACACGCTCGATCTCGTCGGCCGCGGCGGCCAGCTCCCGCTCGACGTGCTCGGTCGTGGTCGAGATCGCCACGACACCCAGCCCCGCGCGCTGCCAGACGTCCTGGTACTCGACCTCGGACACCGCGACGTTGAACTTCTGCAGCCGGTCCTTCACCCGCCGCAGCACCATCCGCTTGTCCTTCAGCGACTGTGCGTAGGGGATGTGAAGCTCGACGCTGAGTAACCCAATCACCATCGAGATCTATCGTTCACGCTTCTATCTTTGTGCTTTTCAGTTCGTGTTCGAGTTCCGTTCCCCCGAACCCAGAACCGAACCCCGAACACGAACCGGGAAGCGAGAACCGAGAAGTGTGAACGACACGGTTCGATCAGGCCGTTACCGGCACCCGTTCCATGGCAAAGACCTCGATCACGTCGCCGACCTTGATGTCGTTGAACCGTTCGAGGCCGATCCCGCACTCGAGGCCCGCCCTCACCTCGGAGACGTCGTCCTTGAAGCGCCGCAGCGAGCTGATCTTCCCCTCATGGATGACGACGTTGTCGCGCAGCAGCCGGATCTGCGTGTCGCCGGCGCGCGTGATGCGGCCGTCGGTCACCATGCAGCCGGCGACCGCGCCGACCTTCGGCACCCGGAATACCTCGCGGACCTCGGCCGTGCCGATCCGCACTTCCTTGAACGTCGGCTCGAGCAGGCCCGCCATGCCCTTTTTGATCTCGTCGGTCACGTTGTAGATGACCGAGTGCAGGCGGATGTCGACCTGCTCGCGCTCGGCCACGTCCGCGGCGTTGCGGTCGGGCCGCACGTTGAACCCGACGATGATCGCGTTCGACGCGGAGGCGAGGAGCACGTCCGACTCGTTGATCGCGCCGACCCCCGAGCGGATGATGTTGATCTTCACCTTCTCGTCCGACAGCTTCGTCAGCGTGTCGGCGAGCACTTCCGCCGACCCCTGGACGTCCGCCTTGACGATGATCGGCAGCTCCTTGATGCCGCCTTCCGCGATCTGCTCCTTGAGCGACTCGAGCGTGAGCCGGCCGCCCTTGGCGCCGAGCGCCGCCTCCTTCGCGCGCGTCTGGCGGAACGTCGCAATCTGGCGCGCCTTCGCCGCGTCGGCCACCGTCTGGAACGGGTCGCCGGGCTGCGGCAGGCTCGTGAGCCCGAGCACCTCCACCGGCGTGGACGGCTCGGCCGCCTTCACCGGGCGGCCGCGGTCGTCGATGAGCGCGCGGACGCGCCCCACCACGGGGCCCGCGATGAAGTTGTCGCCGACGTGGAGCGTGCCGTCCTGCACGAGCACGGTCGCCACCGGGCCGCGGCCGCGATCGAGCTTCGACTCGAGCACCGTGCCCGACGCGCTCCGCTTCGGATTCGCCTTGAGCTCGAGGATGTCGGTCGAGAGCAGGATCATCTCGAGCAGCAGGTCGAGGTTCTGCCGCTTCTTCGCCGACACCGGCACCATCACCGTGTCGCCGCCCCACTCTTCGGGGACCAGGTTCAGCTCCGCCAGCTCGCGCTTGACGTTCTCCGGGTTCGCCTCCGCCTTGTCGATCTTGTTGATCGCCACGACGATCGGCACCTTCGCCGCGCGCGCGTGATCGATCGCTTCGCGCGTCTGGGGCATCACGCCGTCGTCGGCTGCGACCACGAGCACGACGACGTCGGTGACCTTGGCGCCGCGGGCGCGCATCAGCGTGAACGCCTCGTGGCCCGGCGTGTCGAGGAAGACGACGCTCCGGCCGTCGGGCACGTCGACGTGATAGGCGCCGATGTGCTGCGTGATGCCGCCGGCTTCGCGCTCGGCGACGCGCGTCTCGCGGATGGCGTCGAGCAGCGACGTCTTGCCGTGATCGACGTGCCCCATCACCGTGACGACCGGGGCGCGCGGACCGACATCCTCCGGCCGCGACTCCTCGCCGGCGGCCGAGACGAGCTCCTCCTCGAAGCTGCGCATCTCGATGTCGGCGCCGAACTCGCGCGCGATGTCGCGGGCCGTCTCGATGTCGAGCGTGCTGTTGATGGTCATCATCATCCGCTTCATCAGCAGCTTGGCGAGCACGTCCTTCACGCGGACGTCGAGCTTGTCCGCCAGATCCTTCACCGTCATCCCTTCGGCCAGCGTGATCGTGCGCGTGATGGGCGGCGGCGCGGCGGGGGCGATCGTCGCCGCCGGGGCGGACGGGCGCTCGCGCCGCGGCGCGACCGGCCGCTGCCCGGGCCGCTGCTGGCCGAACGGCGGCCGCTGCGGGAACGCGGGGCGCGGGGGCGGCATGCCCGGCCGCGCCTGCTGCGTCGTCGGGCGGATCGGCTGCGACGGGAGCGGCCGCGGACCGCCCAGCAGGCTCGGGGTCGTGGGCCGCGGCGGCGGCGGATACGCCGGACGTGTCGCGGCCGGACGCGGCCGGGCGCCCGGCGGCGCCGCGCGCGGCGCGGGTTTTACGATGCGCGGCTGTCCGGCCACCGGCCGCTTGGCCGGCGTGAGCGGGCGCGCCGGTTGTGGCATCTGCCCTGGCTCTTCGACGCGGCCGGGCGCCGGCGGCGCCTCGGCGGGCGGCTCCTCGACGCGCGGCGCCTCTTCGGCCGCCGGTTCGGCGGCTCGCGGCGCTTCTGCAACCGGCGCGGGCGCCGCTTCAGCCGCTGCGGGCGGCTGCGCCACGCGCGCGGCCTCCTCGACGGCAGGCTCGGGCGCGGGCGGCGCTTCGGCGACCGGCGGCGGGGGCGGCGCCGCGGGCTTGACGGTCTTGACGAGCCGCGGTGGACCGAGCACCGGCGTGGTCGGCTTCGGCGGCTCGACCTTCCGGACGGGCGCGGCCTTCTTGCCGCCCCGGGCTGGCGCCGGCGCGTCCGAGAACATGTCGCCGCCGGGCAGCGCAATGTTGCGCTGCCGCGCGATCCGCTCGACGAAGGAGCGGGCGACGACCTCCTCGATCGTGCTCGACGCGCTCTTCAGCTCGATGCCGTGGTCGCGCTTGAGCAGCGCGAGCACTTCCTGGCTCGTGGTGCCGAGCAGCTCCGCGACCTTGTAGATCCGAACGGTTGCCAACTGTATCCCTTCGCCTTCCTCGCGGGGTCCCCAGCGCGCGGCGTTTGCGCGTTGGGGTGCCCTAGTTTTCTTCCGCCTTCGCGGCCTCGCTGTCGTCGCCTGGCTCGGCCGCTTCCGCCTCCGCACTCTGCGCTTCTGCCTCCGCCGCCTCGCCAGCGTCGCTCTGCTCGGCGGCTACGGCGGACAAGTTCGCGCTCGCCGCCTCAGTCCGTTCGCCCGGCGTGGCCGACGCCTCAGCGGGGGCGGCCTCCGCCTCCGGGGCGGCCGCGTCCGCGCCCTCGCCGATCTCGAGCGCGCCGAACTGCGCCTCGACCTCTTTGCGCTTCTCTTCCTCGCTCTTGATGTCGATCCGCCAGCCGGTCAGCTTGGCCGCCAGCCGCACGTTCTGCCCCTTCTTGCCGATGGCGAGCGACAGCTGCTTGTCCTCGACCACGACCTCCATCACGCGCTCCTTCTCGTCGATGATGGAGACGCGCTGCACCTTGGCCGGGCTGAGCGCGTTGGTCACGAACGCGACCGGGTCGTCCGACCATTCGACGATGTCGATCTTCTCGCCGCGGAGCTCGCGGATGATCGCCTGGACGCGCGTCCCCTTCATGCCGACGCAGGCGCCCACCGGGTCGACGTCGCGCTCGCGCGAGTAGACGGCGACCTTCGCGCGGTCGCCCGCCTCGCGGACGGCGCCCCGGATCATGACCGTCCCGTCGTAGATCTCCGGCACCTCCTGCTCGAACAGCTTGATGAGCAGCGCCGGGTCGGTGCGCGACAGCACGATCTGCGGCCCTTTCGCGCTGCGGTTGACGCCCTTGATGACGGCGCGGATCCGCTCGCCCGGGGTGTAGCTCTCGGCGCGCGACTGCTCCTTGCGCGGCAGCACCGACTCGACGCGGCCGATCTCGACGATCAGGTCGCCGTTCTCGAACCGCTTCACCGTGCCGTTCGTCACCTCGCCGACGCGCTGGTTGTACTCGGCGAAGATGTTTTCCCGCTCGGCCTCGCGGACCTTCTGGAAGATCACCTGCTTGGCGGTCTGCGCCGCAATCCGGCCGAGCACGTCGGTGCGCTTCGGGAACTCGATCTCCATGTCGACCTCGGCCTCGTCGCCGTAGAGCTCCTGCGCCTCCTTCAGCGAGATCTCGGTGGCCGGGTTCGTCACGTCCGACACGATGTGCTTGATCGCGAACAGGTCGACCTGGCCCGTCTCCGGGTTGAACCGCGTCTTGAGGTTCTCGTTGGTCTTGTAGTACTTCCGCGACGCGGTCAGGACGGCGTCCTCGATCGCCGTGATGATCGTTTCGGGCTCGATCCCCTTTTCCTTGGCGAGCGCCTCGATGGTCTGCATCAACGGGTTCTGCATAACTTCTTGCATCAGGTGTCGGTCGTCAGTTGTCGGTTGTCAGAATCGACGTTGCCGGCGACTGACAACTGGCAACTGGCAACTGACAGCGTTCTAAAACTCGACCTCCAAACGGCCGCGCGTGATCAGACGGAGGGGCAGCCGGTGCAGCCGCCCGTTCGACGCTTCCAGCAGCACGTACGTGTCCTCGACGCCGCGCAGCCGGCCTTCGAACGCCTTCTGGTTGTCCACCGCCTCACCGAGCACGACTTTCGCCAGCCGCCCCGTGAACCGCTCGTAGTCGCCGCGATCCCGCAGCGGGCGGTCCAGCCCGGGCGACGAGACCTCGAGCGTATAGGCGAAGGGGAGCGGGTCCTCGACGTCGAGCATCGTGCTGATCTCGCGGTTGACCTGCTCGCAATCCTCGATGCTGACGCTCTCCTCCGGCGTTGCGGCCCGCCCCGGGCGGTCGATGATCACCCGCACGACGTACCCCGCCGCCTCGCGGCGGCTCTGCACGTCCCAGACGTCGAGCCCGCGCGACGCCGCCACGCGCGCGGCAATGGCCCGGATCTGCGCCAGCGGCTCCATACCCTCAACACACCCCAACGCGCAAAGTCCGCGCGTTGGGGGCCCCGCCTAAATAAAAAAAGTGGGCACGGGCCCACTTGGAGTACTACTCCGCCTAGGTGACGACCCTTAAGCCTATCACATTCGAGAGGTTACGCCAACGTGAGCGGCCGTGCCACGAGGTCGTACTCGCGGTGTCCGACGAGCTCGACGTCGAGGAACGTGCCGGGAGCGATCTCGGCCGGATCGCACTCGGTCAGGTAGACCAGCGGATCGATATCGGGCGCCTGGCCCTCCAGCCGCCCGCGCAGCACGAGCTCGTGCTCGGCTGCGGGGCCGTCGACCAGCAGGCGCGCGCGGCTGCCGACGCGCGCCTGCTGGGCGCGCGTGACCATGCGCTTCTGCGCGCGCATCAGGCGCGCCCGACGGGCGCGCTTGACCGCCGCCGGTACATCGTCGGGCAGCGCGTGGGCCGCGGTGCCTTCCTCGTGGGAGTAGGTGAACACGCCGACGTGGTCGAACCGGACGGCCTCGAGGAAACTCAGCAGTTCATCGACGTCGCGCTCCGTTTCCCTCGGGAAGCCGACGATGAACGTCGTCCGGAGCGTGACGCCCGGCAGACGCGTGCGAATCCGCTCGAGCAGCCGCTCGTATGCCGCGCGCGTCCCGGGACGCCTCATCCGCGCGAGCACCGTGTCGGAAGCGTGCTGCAGCGGAAGGTCGATGTACTTGCACACCCTTTCGCTCTCGCCGATCGCGTCCAGGACGTCGTCGCCGATCGTGGTCGGGTAGAGGTAGAGCAGCCGGATCCATTCGAGGCCGTCGATCCGGTTGAGCGCGCGCAGCAGCCGCGCGAGCGCCCCACGTTCGCCACGGTCGATTCCGTAGAACGTCGTGTCCTGCGAGACGAGCAGCAGCTCCTTGACGCCCCGCCCGGCCAGCTGCGCGGCTTCGCGCAGAATCTCCTCGGCCGGCCGGCTCCGGTAGTGGCCGCGGAGCCGCGGGATGATGCAGAAGGCGCACTTGTAGTCGCACCCTTCGGCGATCTTCACGTAGGCGTAGTGGCGCGGGGTGGCCAGGAGCCGCGGCGTGTCGGCGTCGTAAATGTACGTCGGTAAGGCCCGGGATCCGGGATCCGGGATTCGGGATCCGGGGTTCACAGCTTCAAGGTTCACGCGTTCACCGTTCGATCGAAGAAGCGGAATAGTCCGGATCCCGGATTCCGGATCCCCGATCCCGATCGCGTCCACGACCTGGGGCACCTCGCCCGTGCCGACGATCGCATCGATGTCGGGGATCTCGGTGCGCAGCTCGTCGCGGTAGCGCTCGGCCAGACAGCCGGCGACGACGAGGCGGCGGCAGGTGCCGCGCTTCCTGTGCTCGGCCATCTCGAGGATCGCGTCGATCGACTCCTGCCGCGCCCTGTCGATGAACGCGCACGTGTTGACGATGAGCACGTCCGCTTCGGCAGCGTCGGGCGTCAGCTCGTGGCCGGCCTGCTGCGCGAGCCCGAGCATGACCTCGGAGTCGACGAGGTTCTTCGGACAACCGAGCGAGATCATGCCAATCTTCATGCAGCCTGCACCGCGACGAAACACCGAGACACCGGGTCACCGAGGATCCAAAAAGCTATTCTCGGTGTCTCGGTGCCTCGGTGTTCCGTGGGGGTGGAAATCGGTGCCCTCATGGATACAACCGATACAACATTCTCGGATACGGGATCGTCTCGCGCACGTGCTCCAGCTTGCAGATCCACGAGACGCAGCGCTCGATCCCCATGCCGAAGCCGCCGTGCGGCACCGTGCCGTAGCGGCGCAGGTCGAGGTACCACTCGAACGCCTCCTGCGGCAGCTGGTGCTCCTGGATGCGCCGCTGGAGCCGCTCGAGGTCGTCCTCCCGCTGGCCGCCGCCGATGATCTCGCCATAGCCTTCCGGCGCGAGCACGTCGACGCAGAGCGCCTTGTCGGGCTGCTGCGGATCGGTCTTCATGTAGAAGGCCTTCACGGCCGCCGGGTAGTGCGTGATGCAGACGGGTCGATCGAAGTGCTCTGAGAGCACCGTCTCGTCGCCGCCGCCGAGGTCCGTCCCGTACTGGAAGGGCTGTCCCTTGTCCTTCAGCAGCTCGGCCGCCTGGTCGTAGGTGATCCGTGGAAACGGCACCCTGATCGTCTCGAGCGTCGCGGTGTCGCGCTCGAGGATCTGCAGCTCCGCGCGCCGCCGCTCGAGGACGCGCGCCACGACGCTCGCGACGAGCCCTTCGGCCAGCTCGATGACGTCATTGAGGTCGGCGTACGCCATCTCCGGCTCCACCATCCAGAATTCGGTGAGATGGCGCCGCGTCTTCGACTTCTCCGCGCGGAACGTCGGCCCGAAGCAGTAGACGCGCCCGAGCGCCATCGCGTTGGCCTCGTTGTAGAGCTGGCCGCTCTGCGTGAGGAACGCCGTCGTGTCTTCGAAGTACTGGACCGGGAACAGCGTGGTCGTGCCCTCGCACGCGGCGGGTGTGAAGATCGGCGTATCGCAGAGGATGAACCCCCGGCTGTTGAAGAAGTCGCGCACCGCGTCGATCACTTCGTGCCGCACGCGGAGGATGGCCGTCTGGCGCTCCGAGCGAATCCACAGGTGCCGGCGATCGAGCAGGTAATCGACGCCGTGCTCCTTCGGCGTGACCGGGTAGTCGTGCGATTCGCCGTGGACCTCGATGCCGCTGACGTCGATCTCGTAGCCGCCCCTGGCGCGCGCGTCCGCGCGCACCGTGCCGGCCACCGACAGCGACGTCTCCTGCGAGAGGTGATCGGCGCGCGTGAACGCCTCGTCGCCGACCGCCGCCTTCGACATCACCGCCTGGATGAACCCCGTGCCGTCGCGGACGATGAGGAAGTGGATCTTCCCGCTCGAGCGGCGGTTGTGGAGCCATCCGCGGATCGTGACCTGCTGCCCCTCGTACCTGGCGATATCAGCGATGTACGCGCGCATGGCTCAAAACGTGACGAACGTCTTTTCGAGGCGCTGCCGCGCCGCCGCCGACCGCTTCAACACCTCGACCGGATCGCCCGTGTCGGCGACCTCCAGCATGAGCACGCCGTCGTAGCCGATCTTCTGCGTCGCCATCATGGCGCCGTCCCAGTCGATCGTGCCGCCGAAGGGGACCAGATGCTCGTCCTCGCGCCCCCGATTGTCGTGCACATGCGTCGTCCACAGGTGTCCCGACACCGTCTCGATGGCCTCGCCGAGATCGCCCATCAGGTGCGCGTGCCCGTAATCGAGGCAGACACCGAGGTCCACGCTCTCGAACTGCTCCTCGATGAGGCGCACGAGCGCCTCGGGGCTCGACAGCGGATTGGGGATCACTTCCAGCGCCACGCGGACGCCGACGTCGGCCGCACGCGCGACGGTCTCCTCGAGGCTGCGCCGCGCCGCGTCAGGGTCATTGTTCGTCGCCGCCTGCGGCGCCGCCGACGGCATGCCGAGGTGAAGGACGAGATAGCGGTAGGGAAGCCGGGGCGCGATCTCCAGCGCCGCCCGCGTCTCGGCCACGGCCGCCGCCCGGCGCCTCTCGTCGCCAGCGGCGTTCGAGAGCGGCCCGACCCACTGGCCCCGCCGCAATCCCTCGAAGATCGGCGCGTGCATCGAGTGCAGCTCGAGGCGCGTGTCGGCCAGCCACTCGCCGAGGCGGGTGATCGCCCGCTCGTCGTGGTAGTCGAAGTGCGAGCGCGTCGCAAACAGCTCGATCGCGTCGAACCCGTGCGCCGCGATATGCACGAGGTGGTCGCCCGTCAGCCGCGACTGGTGGAACAGATGCGTCGAGACGCCGAAGCGGTGCTCAGCCAAACAACCAATGTTATCGCAGCTCCTCCAGATGTTCCGCCAGCACGTCCCGCAGCCGGCCGAACCGCTCGTAGCGCGCCAGGTTGGCCCGGACGTAGTTCAGCGTCCGCGGAATGTACTGAATGTAGACCGTGTTGCCCCGCGCCGTCGTCTGGAAGCCGAAGGTGCCGAGCGCCTTCAGGTTGCGCTGCACCGCCATCAGGTCGAAGCGGCGGCGGAAGTCTCGGTCGTCCGCCTCACGCCTGCGCTCCGCTTCGGCGACGCTCGCCGGAGCGCCAGGCGCAGAGGCGGCGGATGCGCCGCGGCGGGCGAGGAAGAATGCAATCAGATCGTCGACCTGCGTTTCGCTGAAGTCGACGTACGAGTCGCGCAGCAACGACGCCAGATCGTACGTGTCCGGCCCCAAACGGGCGTCCTGGAAATCGATGATGTGGAGCCGGCCGCCGTGGACCATCAGATTGCGGCTGTGATAGTCGCGATGGCAGAGGACGCGCGGCTCGGACGCGAGCTGTTCGGCGAGGGTGGCGAACTCGCGCGTCAGCGCCTCGCGCGCGGCCGCGCCGAGCGCGGCGCCGCGGTACGCTTCGAGAAAATGCTTCGCGAAGAACTGCAGCTCCCACGTGAGCTTCTCCACATCGAACGCGATGCCGTATGGGACGTACGCCGGTGACGCCAGCTCGCGGCCCCGCCGCTGAATCGTGGTGATGAAGCCGACGGCCTCGCGGTAGACGGCCGCGTGCTCAGCCTCCGACGCCGCGCCAACGTGCGCCTGGAGCGTCACGTCGCCGAGATCCTCGAGCGCGATGATGCCGAGCGCGTCCGAGTGGTCCAGGATGCGCGGCACGGGTACCGGCATCGCGCCGAGCAGCCGCGCCACGTTGACGAACGGCAGCGCGTCGAACTGGATGGCCCCGGCGTGCACGGCCAGCACCTGCGACGGCCCGTCGCGGACCAGAATGCGGAAGTACTGCCGGTCGGAGGCGTCGCCGGTGAGCGGCACGACCCGGGCGGCGCGCGCCTGCGCCTGCAGCCCCGCGTCGGCGAGGAACCGCTCGATGCGGGCGCGCGCGTCGCTGGCGACCACGGTTCGGCGGTCGCCGATCGATGTCACGGGCAACTCCCAATGGTCAATTCCCAGCTCCCGAATCTCAGTTTACGTGTTTTGGGCGTCGGGAGCTGGACGTTGGGAGTGTTCGATCGCCGCGACCGCGAGCTCGCCGATGCGGCGCTCGCCCGGCGCGAGCTCGCCCTCGGCGCGCCGCAGCGTCGCGTGCGCCCACGACGTGCCGCGCGGCACGCGCACGCCGTCCGTGACGATGCACCAGCGGAGCACCGATTTCTCGGCCACCTCCACATCGTCCCAGAGCACGGAGTCCTCGACGCGCGCGGTGCCGTCGACCCGGGTGCGGGCGCCTCTCAGCGCCGCCGTGCCCGCCTCGCGGCGGGCCAGCAGCAGCGACGTGCGCAGGTAGTCGTCCGGGGTGCCGATATCGAAGAACTCCGCAGCGGTGGCGTACGCCCGCACCGATCCGGGCCTGGCGCGCATGAGCCCCGGGTACACGTCGGCCACCGATTCCGCGACCGTGCCGGGCTGCACCGGCAGGAACGCCTCTGCCTCGGCAACCTGGACGCCGATGAAGTGGAACGGTGCGACGGTGCGATGGTGCGAGGGTGCGGCGGCGGCGGTGCGGCCGACGGTGCGAGGGTACGAGGGTGCTACGGTGCCGGGGCGGGTGAAGCCGGTGACGATGCCGCCGGCGTCAACGACGACGCTGCCGTACTTGTCCGGCTGCGTGTTCGGCACCACGGCCATCGTGACGAGCGCGCCCGTGCGGCGATGCTCGGCGAGCAGCCCGGCGATGTCGACGCTCGTCAGGGTGTCGCCGTTCACGACGAAGAATGTCCGCTCGCCGAGGAGCGCGAGCGCCTGCCGCGGTCCCCCGGCCGACCCGAGGACCGGCACCTCCCACGAGTAGCGGACGCTGATCCCGAGGTCGCGGCCGTCGCCGACGACCGCGGCAATCGTGTGCGGCAGGTGATGCAGGTTGAGCACGGCGTGCTCGACGCCCGCCGCCTGCAGCTGGCGGAGAATCCGCCGGACCAGCGGTTCACCGGCCACCGGCAGCGCCGCCTTGGCGCGAACGAGCGAGAGAGGACGAAGACGGGTGGCGCGCCCGGCTGTGAGCACCAGCGCGGGGATCATTCCTCCTGAAACACCATGTGCTCGCTCTCGAGACCGTGCTTCGCGCGGTGCTGGATGAACAGGTTGCGGTAGGAGTCGAGGATGAAGTCGGCGGCCGAGCGCCCGAGCGCCTGCGTCATCGCGTGGATGCCCGGTTCGCCGCCCTCGATCTCGACGAAGGTTCCGACCGGCGTCTCGTCGAGCGCGATGGTCACGTCCTCGGCGGCGTACTCCTCGCGGTACTTCTCGTAGCGGAACCAGACATGGAGCCCGAGCTCCTCGAAGACGCGCTGCAGCACCTCGCCGTCGGCCACCACCGTCTCGTATTCGTCGCGGATCTTCACGGTGCCGGGCTGCACCGGCCCCTTGAACGTCAGCAGGCTCTTGCCCGCTTCGGTGCGGATCCGCAGCACGCACCGGCGGCGCCGCAGCATCTCGTCGTCGGTATCGAGCAGCACGTCTTCCTGCAGGCGTCGGGAGCGAAGGGGCGTGGCGCCGGCGGCGCGGATAGCGGCACGGGCCTGCTCGGGATTGTCGAACCGGAGTTTCACTTCGCGCTCGACCATCAGCATGAGGTTGGCCCCTCCCGGAAGGGACTCTTTTACCACAAAAAACAGAAGGCCTCAGGGCCCAGGCCTCAGGCCCCAGGGCCGTTTCAGGCCTCGGTGTCGCTGAGGCCCTGTCGCCCTGACGCCTGTTGCCTGAGACAGCCCTGAGGCCTGTGGCCTGAGGCCTACTCCTTGGTGACCGCGACGAACGTCTCCTGGCCGTTGCGGAGCACGCGCAGGAACGCGGTGCCGCCCGAGGGGATGCGTCCGAGCTCCCGCACCGCATCCGCCGCGTTCGTGATGTTCTCGCGGCCGACGCGGACGATCACGTCGCCCTCGGCCAGGCCGGCGCGCGCCGCGGCGCTGCCCGGCTCGACCTCCGTGACGACCGCGCCCTGCGTGTTGCGGTTGAGCCGCAGGCGCTGCGCCACTTCCGGCGTGACGTTGCCGAGCGTGATCCCGAAGCCGCTCGTCGTCTCCTGGCCGCCGCCGCCCTGGTCCGGCGCGCGCGAGGCGGTGCGCTCGGCCTCGAAGTCGAGCTCCTCGACGGTGACGTTGATCGTCCGCTCCTGGCGGTCGCGCACGATCCGCACCGGCACGGTCGTTCCTGGCTTGGTGGCGGTCACCATCGCGACCAGCTCGTCGCGGTTCCGGATCGGCTTGCCGTTGTAGGCGATGATCACGTCGCCCGGCTCGATGCCGGCCCGCGCGGCGGCGCCGCCCGGCGCGACGTTGAGCACCACGGCGCCGGCGCGCTCCTTCAGCCCGAACTCGTCGACCGCCTCGGCGGGCACCGATCCGATGCCGACGCCGATCCGGCCGCGCGTCACCTTGCCGGCGCGGAGCTGCGGCAGCAGCTCGCGCACGACGTTGATCGGCATCGCGAAGCCGACGCCCATGTTGCGCGCGGCGCCCTCGCTGATAATCGCGGTGTTGATCCCGATGACCTCGCCCCGCATGTTCAACAGCGGCCCGCCCGAGTTGCCCGGGTTGATCGCCGCGTCGGTCTGCAGCACCTGCGCGGAGCGGCCCTCGCTGATCGGGAAGGAGCGCTCGATCGCGCTGATGATGCCGACCGTCACGGTGTGCGCGAGGCCGAACGGATTCCCGATCGCCATCACCCAGTCGCCGGGGAACATCTGGCCCGAGTCGCCGAACTTCACCTCGGGCAGCGTGTGATCCGGCTTCTCCGTGAGCTCGATGAGCGCGCCGTCGGTCAGCGGGTCGCGGCCGACCACGCGCGCCTCGTACTCCTGGTCCTCGTCTTCGCCGTAGAGCGACACGCGGATCCGCGTGGCGCCTTCGACGACGTGGTTGTTGGTGAGGATGAAGCCGGCCTTGTCGATGATGAAGCCGGTGCCGGCCGCCTGGACGACGCGGTCGCGCGGCTGCCGCGGCTGCTGGCGCGGCGTCGGCTGCCCGAAGAACCGCTCGAACAGATCCGGCCCGAAGAAGTCGCTCAGGTCCTGGGCGCGCTGCCGCGACTCGGTCCTGATGTTGACCACGGCCGGCGACACCGTCTTGGCAATCTCACGGAACGTGGTCGCCGTGATTGGGCCCGTGATGGGCGCGCTGTTCATCGGCGGGGCGACGCCCTGCGCAGCCGAGGAGGGCGACATTCCCAGCCGGGAGGCGATCACCATGCCGACAGCCAGGGAGGCAATCGCGACGAGCAGGGCGTAGAAGAAAGTGATCTTGCGGTTCGACATGCGCGTCCTCTTTGCGATCGTGAATGTGCGAATTTACGTATTTACGAATTTACGAATTGAAACGTGACAATTGTGTGAAACGTCGCCATCGACTCCGACAATCCGTAAATTCGTAAATTCGTCAATCCCCTAGGCTAATTATCTCCATCTGCCGCGGCCCCGTCACCACCGCCTCGCGCGCGCCCCGGAACATGTTGATTTCGGTGCGCACGCCAAATGTCTCGAAATACAGGCCCGGCTCGATCGTGAACCCGGTCCCCGGCAGGATCCGGCGGTCGTCGTGCGTCTCGTAATCGTCGAGGTGGACCCCGTTGCCGTGCACCTCTTCCCCCAGGCTGTGTCCGGTGCGATGCAGAATGCGGTCCGCGTAGCCCGCCCGCTCCAGCACGGCCCGGGCCGTGCGGTCGACCTCCCAGCCCCGCAGGTCGCGGCCGGCCCGCGCGGCGTCCTCGACGAGCGCCGCGGCCGCGTCGCGCGCCTCGACAATCGCGCGGAACGCCCGTGCCGGCTCGGACGGAACGGTCCCGCCGGTCACCGCGACCCAGGTGATGTCAGCAAAGACCGCGCCCGGCTCGGCTCGCTTTCCCCACAGGTCGAGGAGCAGCACCTCGTTCGCGCCGATCGGGCTGCTGCGGTCCGCCGTCGGCAGGTAGTGCGGATTGCCGGCGTTCTTCCCGACGGCGACGACAGGCGGCGAATCGCTGACGAGCCCCTCTTCCTCGAACCAGCCTACCATCTGCCGCTGCAGCGCGTATTCGGTGAGCGCCGCGCCGCGGCGGAGCGCCGCGGCGGCCGCGGCGAACGCGCGGTCCTTGATGCGGTAGAGCGCCGCCGCGGCGCCGCGATGCGAGGCGAGCTGCGCCGCGTTCCACACCGCCTCGAACTGCTGCACGAGGTCGCCCGACGAGACGATCTCGACGCCCCGCTGCCGGACCGCTTCCGCCGTGCCGGCGTCGACGCGCGACAGGTACGGGATGGCGCACCCGGGCGAATACTCCATGGCCACCCGGGAGATCCCGCCGAGCAGCCGCGTCAGCGCCTCGTCGAGCTGGCGCCGGCCGGCATACACGATCTTTTCGCCCGGCAGCGCGTCGAGGTTGTGGCGCTCGATCGCGTGCACCACGCCGCGCGGCTCCCCCACGGCCGGAATCAGGTAGTACCAGCGGCGCGTGGTGACGTGCGTTCCGTCAGTCAGTCCCGCGAGCTTTGCGGCAATCGGATTGGAGCCGTGAAAGTCGTAGAGCAGCCAGCCGTCCAGCTCCTGCTCGGCGAGCGCCCGCTGGACGGCCGCCACGTCGAGCGGCATGAGGTCACCTTATCACTAGTAGGCAGTAGGCAGTAGGCAGTCCGCGTGTCACAAGCCCTGCCTACTGTCTACTCCGTTCTGACGCGCGGCGCGCGCCGAAAGTCTGCCCCGGCGTGGTGGAGGCGGGACCCGGCGCCGGCCGTTATAATTCGCCCAAGACAGGTGTCTGCCATGACGACTCGCATACCTGTTGCCGTGCTGATCGCGGTGCTCTCGGCCGCCGCCCTCATGGCGCAGCAGCCTGCCGCGCCGCCGCCGCCGTCCGCGCAGGAGCCTCCCGCGGTCACCTTCCGCGTGGAGGTCAACTACGTCGAGGTCGATGCGGTTGTGACCGACGCCCAGGGCCGTACCGTGACCAATCTCACGCAGGCCGATTTCGAGGTGCTCGAGGACGGCCGGCCGCAGACGGTCACCGCCTTTTCGGTCGTCAACCTGCCGATCGAGCGCCCGGTGCGCCCGCTCTTCGCGGGCGGCCCTATCGAGAACGACGTCAGCGCCAACACGATCGCCGAAGGGCGCATTTACATGATCGTGCTGGACGATCTGCACACGAACTTCGCGAACACGGCGCGCGTGCGGCGGTTCCTCCGGGAGTTCATCGAGAACGACTTCGGCACCAACGATCTCGCCGCCATCGTCTACACCAGCGGCCGTGCGACGGCCGGCCAGGAGTTCACCAGCAACCGGCGGCTGCTGCTCGAGGCGGTGGACCGCTTCTCGGGACGGAAGCTGCGCTCCGAGGCGCTGGAGATGGCCGACGAGTTGAGCCGGCGGGCGGAGATCGGCGCCCTGGATCCGTCGAGCGAGCGCGACCTGAAGCTGCTGGATCCGCTCGAGGCGGAGCGCGCCTATTACGCGCGCTCCGTGCTGACGTCGCTCCGCGATCTGGCGGCGTTCATGGAGGGGATCCGCGGCCGGCGGAAGTCGATGCTGCTCATCAGCGAGGGGATCAGCTACAACATCTACGATCTCTTCAACAACTCGTCGGCCGGCATCATCCTGCAGAACGCGAACGATGCGGTGGCCGCGGCGACGCGGGGCAACGTCGCCATCTATGCCATCGACCCGCGCGGCCTGTCCGCCTTCGAGGAGGCGATCGAGTTGGCGGGCGTGCCGGGCGGCGTCACGCCGTCGCAGTTCTCGCTGACCGGGCAGCTCCAGGATTCGCTGCGGCTCTCGCAGCAGAGCCTGCAGGTGCTCGCCGAGCAGACGGGCGGGTTTGCCGCCATCAACCGCAACGACTTTGCCGGCGCGTTCGAGCGCGTCGTCCGTGAGAACAGCACGTACTACGTGCTCGGGTACTACCCGACCAACGACCGGCGCGACGGCCGCTTCCGGCGCATCGAGGTGCGGGTGAAGCGGCCCGGCCTGCAGGTGCGGGCACGCCGCGGGTACGTGGCACCGCGCGGGCGGGCGCCGAACACCAGGCCGCCCGCCTCCGCGACGCCGCTCGACACCGCCACGGGCAGCGCGCTCAACAGCCCGATTCCGGTCCCCGGCATTCCTCTGAGCTTCGCGGCCTCGGCATACAAGGGGACGGCGCCCAACGCCTCGGTGGCGCTCGTGCTCGAGATGCGCGCCGACGCGTTCAGGTTCACCGAGAAGGGGAACACGTGGCTCGACCGCGTGCAGGTCGCCTTCTCTGCGGTCGACGCCGGCGGCACCATCCGCCCCGGGAACAAGCACGTCCTCGGGATGGAGATGAGCGCCGCTACTGCGACCGTTGCGCGGGAGCGCGGCTTCCGCGTGGTGTCGGAGATCGCGCTCCCCCCCGGCCGCTATCAGCTGCGTGCGGCGGCCGCCGAGGAAGGCGCCAACCGATCGGGGAGCGTCTTTCACGACCTCGAGGTGCCCGACTTCTACAAGGCGCCGTTCACGATGAGCAGCATCGCGCTGGCGTCCGCTTCGACCTCGGCGACGCCGACCGTGCGGCCGAACGATCCGCTGCGCGACGTGCTCCCGGGCCCGCTCGCGGCAGGGCGCGAGTTCCCGCCGAACGATCAGCTCGCGCTGTTTGCGGAGTTCTACGAGAACGTGCCGAACGCGCCGCCGCACACGATCGAGCTCACGACCACCGCGCGGGCCGAGGACGGGCGCGTCGTGTTCGAGAACCGCGAACAGCGGTCTTCGACCGACCTGCAGGGAAAGACCGGCGGCTACGGCTACAGCGTCCGCATTCCGCTGACGGAGTTCGCGCCCGGGACGTACGTCATCCGGATGGAAGGGCGTTCCTCGATCGCCAACGCGACCGTCGGGCGCGACGTCCTCATCAAGGTACGATAAGGACCAACTCCCAACTCCCAATCCGGGTTCTTCACGGGCGCAGCGGCCCTGACGTGGGCGGCCGGCGTCGTGCTGTGGGGGATTGCGATGTGAAGGTCGCCGGCGGCGACGAGTGGAGAGTCCCCCTCGCCTCCGGGTGGGCCGAACGCCTGAGCGCGCTGACTACAGCTTCGGAACCAGGGTCGGCTTGATCTCGCCGTTGGCGTGCGAGAACTGCCACTGGTTCCGGTTCATGCGCGGATCGAGCGGTGTTTCGAGCGTGACGGTAATCACCTCGCCCGGCTGCAGCGGCCGCGGGTGACGGTAGCTGTCGCTGGGGAGCGGATTCCCCTGCTTGTCGTACCAGAAGTCGTCGACCTTGAGGCCGGCGATCGGCGCGCTCGCCATGTTCCGGATCCGCATCGTGGTGATGACGAAATCCTTGCCGCCGATCTTGCCGCGCTTGACGACCGGCTTCGTGTAGCCGATCTGCGCGACGCCCCGGACGGGCGCGACCAGCCTCGGGCGCGCAGCGGGAGCCTGGCCGCTCTGCTCGGCGGGCTTGGCGGCGGTCGTCTGCTCTGCCGCGGCGACGGGCTCCGCGCTGGCCGGTGCGGCCGCCACAGCTTCCGGCGCCCCGGTCTCTTCGCCGACGTCCGGCACGTCCGCGCAGCCGACGGCGGCAGCCAGGCAGAAGACGCCGATGTACGTCAGTCTCCGATGTGTCTTCATCACGACCTCCAGGGGACGCGTCGAGCTCAATCCCGGAAGCTTATACGATCACATTTCGCCGTTCCAGTCTTCCGGCTCAGGCGTGGACGACTTGAAGATCTCCAGGTGCCACTTGCCGCCGCCCCACGGCTCGATCACCTCCGTGGCGACGACGTCGACGAGGATTTCGGCGAACGTCCGCCCCTCGGGATCCCCCTCGAGGTGGTACGCCTCCTCGTCCCAGCCGAAGTTCGGGTAGAGGATCATCGTCAGGAACAGATCGTACCCGTCGTCGACGACGATGATCTGGCCGCATGGGCGCTTGATCGTCGAGTGATAGATCAGATACCTCTCGGCGCTGTGCGCGCGGATGTAGCGTTTGAGCGCGAACTCGCGGGCGACGATCTCCTCGACGGCGATCTTCTTTTCCCAGCAGTCGCGGCAGTACCGCTCCTCGCCGCGCGGCTCCGAGACGTCCTTGGCGCTGCACAGCGCGCATTTCGACTTGGTCAGCGTGGACTTGCGGGCCATTCTTCTGCATCTTACAACTCCCAACTTCCAACTCCCAACTCCCAACTCCCAACCGTCGGTGTTCGTGACGACAGGAGTGGGCGTTTGGGGGTTGGGCATTGGGAGTTGGGAGTTGACTACTTCGTGACCGGCTCCTGGCCGAGCGCGGGCTGGTACATGGCGCGGACGTACTCTTTGACCATCCGCCGCGTGCTGAAGCGGGGGAGCACCGTGCGGATCGAGTGCCGGACGATCTGGAGCCACCGGCGGGGAATGCCGTCCGCGTCGCGATCGTAGAAGGTGGGCACGAGCTGCTCCTCGATGAGCGCGTAGATCGCCTGCGCGTCCGCCCAGTCCTGGGCGCCGTGGTCGTTCGGATCCGCGTGCCCTTCAATGAGCCACCCGTTGTCGCCGGTGAAGCCCTCGGCCCACCAGCCGTCGCCGATCGAGAGATGCGGCGTGCCGTTGACGGCGGCCTTCATGCCACTCGTGCCGCTCGCCTCGAGCGGCTTGCGCGGGTTGTTGAGCCAGACGTCGCATCCCTGCACGAGGAAGTGCGCGACGTGCAGGTCGTAGTCCTCGATGAACGCGATCCGCCCGCCGAACTTCGGGTCGAGCACGCGCCGGTAGATCCGCTGCAGGTGGTGCTTGCCGATGTCGTCGGCCGGGTGCGCCTTGCCGGCGAAGAGAATCTGCACCGGGCGTCCGTGGGCGTTGAGGATGCGCGCCAGGTGATCGGCGTCGGCGAAGATCAGCTCCGGGCGCTTGTAACCGGTGAGCCGCCGCGCGAAGCCGATCGTCAGCGCGTTGTGATCGAACATCGTGCCGGAGGCGACGATATGCGAGGCGGAGGCGCCGCGGGTGGTCCAGCCGTAGCGCGCCCGTTCGCGGATGAAGTTGAACAGGAAGGCGCGGAGTGCCTGCCGCGCGTCCCAGAGCTCCTCGTCCGGGATGCGCAGCACTCTCTCGCAGAACGCCGGGTCGTCGTGGTGGTCGACCCAGTCCGGGCCCAGGTACTTGTCAAGGAGCGCGCGGATTTCCGCCGAGATCCACGTCGGGACGTGCACGCCATTGGTCACCGACCGGACTGGCAGCTGTTCGTGGGGCGTGTCGGGCCAGATGGCGCTCCACATGCGGCGCGTCACCTCGCCGTGCAGCGCGCTCACCGCGTTGGTCGCGCCGGCCGTCCGGAGTGCGAGCGCCGTCATGTTGAACATCGGACCGTCGCCGCCGTCGTAGTGGGCGAGGGCGAAGAACTTCTCGCGGTACGGCCCGAGCTCGCCCCAGGCGCCGGTCAGGTGCTTCTCGACGAGATGGAACGGAAACGCGTCGTGCCCGGCCGCCACCGGCGTGTGCGTCGTGAAGACCGTCGTCCGGCGCACGTCCTCGAGCGCCGCTTCGAAGTCCCATCCCTTTTCGCAGAGGTCCCGGATCCGTTGCAGGACCGCGAACGCCGCGTGCCCCTCGTTGAGGTGATAGACCGACGGAGTGATGCCGACCGCCTTGAGCGCGCGCACGCCCCCGACGCCGAGCAGGATCTCCTGCTGCATGCGCGTCTCGCGATCGCCGCCGTACAGCCGCGCGGAGAGGTCGCGGTCCCATGGCGCGTTTTCCTCCAGGTCGGTATCGAGCAGGTACAGGTTGACGCGTCCGACGCGCACCCGCCACACGGCCACGAGCACGGTGCGGTTGCCGAGCGGCACGGCGGTGACGCACGGCTTGCCGTCGGACGTCATCGCCGGGTCGATCGCCGTGTCGGTCCAGTTGAGCGTCTCGTAGACCTCCTGCTGCCAGCCGTCGGCGGAAATCGTCTGGTGGAAGTAGCCCTGCGGGTACATGAAGCCGACGCCGACGAGCGGGATGCCGAGGTCGCTCGCCTCCTTGCAGTGATCCCCGGCGAGGACGCCGAGGCCCCCCGCGTAAATCGGGAGCGACTGGTGCAGCGCGAATTCCGCGGAGAAGTACGCGACGGAGCGGCCGGCCAGCTCCGGACACTCGCGCGCACACCACGTGTTGCGCGCCGCGCGAACCTCATCCAGGCGCGCGATCGCCCGGTCGTAGTTGGCGAGCCACTCCGGGTTCGCCGCCGCCCGCGCGAGCGTCTCGGGCGCGATCACCCTGAGCATGCGGACCGGGTTGTGCGCCGTCAGGCGCCAGAGCGGGTAGTCGAGGCGGCGGAAGACGTTGCGCGCGTCCGGGGTCCAGCTCCACCAGAGGTCGCGCGCGAGCTCCTCGAGGCGGTTGATACGGTCGGGCAACTGGCTCAACTTCGGTCCTCCGTCATCCTAGCATGTGGTATTCTTGCGGCGCCGCCCCACGCTGAGCCCGCCACGCTGCGCGTATCAGATTCGAGCCGAACGACTCGCAATCTCCTGCGCCCACGAGCCAAGCGGGGCCCCCAACGCGCGGTTTGTGCGCGTTGGGGTGCTCGAGAGCTGAGGCCGCAGGAGACGCTATGGGCCGTAAATTGTTCGTCGGAAACCTTCCGTATGAGACGATGGAGCAGGATCTCGAGTCGCTGTTCGGGCAGGCGGGACAGGTGGAGACGGTCACCGTCGTCCGGGACCGCGCGACCGGGCGCGCGCGCGGCTTCGCGTTCGTGGAGATGGCGAGCGAAGACGCCGCGCAGAAGGCGATCACGGCGCTGCACGGGCATCAGCTTGGCGGCCGGGCGCTGACGGTCAACGAGGCGCGGCCTCCGGCGCCGCGGCCGTTCCGCGACGACTTCGGCGGCGGCGATCGCAACCGCGGCGGGCGGGGCGGCCGGCCTGGACGCCGCACCGAGCCGCGCTGGTAGACAAGTCACAAGGCTCAAGTCACAAGTCACAACCGATTTGTGACTTGTGATTTGTGACTTCTGACTTGGAGTGAAGGTATGGCACGCAATGCGCGACCGACGGCGGCAAAACGCGAGCGCGAGAAGGCGTTGAGCGAGCGCCGCCAGCAGAAGGCAGCGCGCCGGCAGGCCGAGAAACAGCGCAAAGCGGGACAACAGCGGCGCCCCGACGGTGTCGATCCCGACATCGCCGGCATCGTGCCCGGCCCGCAGCCGCCGGCCGACTGGCAGCTCGAGGAGTAAGCTCACCCCGCTACGACCCGTTACCGCGGTCTGACCCCACACAGGGGAGCCGATCCACGCGAAGCTGCCGAGCCCGCAGCGCGGGAATCAACCGCGCGGTGGCCTCCACCGCGTACCGCCGATCCGCGCGCGGGTCGCGGTGGTGCCCGTCGTGCATGACGATGATGTCGCCGGCGTTGGCGCGCCGTGCCAGGCGTTCGGCCAGCGACGCCGCCTCGCGCGCGCGCCACCAGTTCCAGTCCCACAGCCCCCAGCTCCAGCCCGCCAGCCGGTAACCGACCATGTCGAGCGCCCGGTACAGCGCGCCGCTTCGCCACCCCGCATGCGGGCGGAAGAACCCACAGGGACGTGTCCCCGCCAGCTGCTCGACGCGATCGGCGAACTGGCGCAAGGCGCCGGCAATCGCCTCGGGCGTGCGAAGCATCAGCCACCGCTCGTTCGAGTGGAGACCGACGGCGTGTCCCTCGGCAAACATGCGGCGGACGATCGGCGCCGTCTCCTCGGTGAGGTGATCGTCGATCAGGAAGAAAGTGGCGGCCGCCTGTTCGCGCGCGAGGACGTCGAGCAGCTGCGGCGTCGCCGCCGGATTCGGGCCGTCGTCGTAGGTAAGGTACACCGAGGGCGCCGCGGGATCGACCGGCAGATGCCAGACCGATTCGCCGCGCTGCAATCCCTCGATCAGAAACGCGAACGGCGCCGTGTGCGCGAGCGCAACGAGCCCCGCGCCCACGGCCGCGAAGAGCGCGACCATGCAGATGGCAGTCTACAATCGCCGCGTGCCCTCCTGGACGGTGCCGCCGGATTCGGCCGGCATCCGGCTCGACAAGTTCCTTGCGGCTCCCGATCGGCTGGGATCGCGCGGACGTGCCGCTGACGCCCTCGAAAAGGACAAGGTATTCCTCAATGGCGCCGAGGTTGGACGCGCCCAGGCGGCGAGGCGGCTGCGTGCGGGCGACGAGGTGCGTGTGTGGCTCGACCGGCCGGGAACCGCCCGGGGCCGCCCGGTCGCGCGCGCCGGCGATCTCGAGATCCTCTTCGAAGACAAGTCGCTCATCGTCGTGAACAAACCGGCAGGACTGCTGGCCGTCCCCCTGGCCCGGCGGAGCGATGCGCCGTCGGCGTACGACTGCCTGGACAACCATTTGCGCCCGCGCGGCCGGCGCCGTCCGCTCGTGGTGCACCGGATCGATCGCGACACGTCGGGCCTCGTCGTGTTCGCCAAGGACGTGCGGGCGCAGCAGGCGCTCAAGGCGCAGTTCCGGCGCCGCACGCCCGAGCGCGTCTACCGGGCCGTCCTCTACGGACACCCGCAGCCGCCGCAGGGCACGTGGCGCGATCGGCTCGTGTGGGACGCCGGCGCGCTCCTGCAGAAGCGCGCCCATCCGGACGAGGCGAGAGCGACGACCGCGATCAGCCATTACCGCGTGCTCGAGACCCTTGCGGGCGCGTCGCTCGTGGAGATCCGGCTGGAGACCGGCAAGCGCAACCAGATCCGCGTGCAGGCCCGACTGCACGGCCACATGCTGGTCGGCGAGCGGCTCTACGTGCGCCGCGGCGCCGAACGCCCCATCGATTTTCCGCGCCAGGCGCTGCACGCGTACCGGCTGTCGTTCGAGCATCCGGCCGACGGCCGGCCGCTCACTTTCGAGGCGCCGATGCCCGACGATCTCGAGGCGCTGCTGGCGCGCCTGCGCGCCCCGTCCGATACGCGCATTTGACCGCACGCGCGACGCGGATGTACCGTCGCCGGTGATGTCGCCGCACGCCCGCATCCTGACGGGGCTCGTCGGGGGCGCCGCCGCCGGCACGCTGGTCAACTTCTTTGCGGCCGACAACCCGCTGCTGCTGGGGCTCGTCGCCAACGTCGCCGAGCCGCTCGGGCGCGTGTGGCTGAACGGGCTCATCATGGTGGTGATCCCGCTCATCCTGTCGACCGTGGCGGTCGGCGTGGCCGGGCTCGGCAGCCTCGCCCACGTGGGGCGCATCGGCCTCCTCACGCTGCTCACGTTTCTGCTGCTTACGGCCGGGGCCGCCGGCCTCGGCCTCGTGGCGGCGAACGTGATTCAGCCCGGCGCGGGCCTCGACACGGCAGTGGCGGCGCGGCTGGTAGAGACCTACCGCGGGCAGGCGCAGGGCGCGATGGGCCTCGCGCAGGGGGCGCTCGGCATCAACACGTTCGTCAACATGGTGCCGCGGAACCCCGTCGGCGCCGCCGCCAACGGCGAGATGCTCGCCGTGATCGTGTTCGCGCTCTTCATCGGCGTCGGCATGACGCTGGTGGGACGCGATCGCGCCGAGCCGCTGCGCCGGGTGCTCGACAGCATCGGCGAAGTGATGGTAGCGATTATCGGGTTCGTGATGAAGCTCGCACCCTTTGCCGTGTTCGCGCTCATCTTCGCGGTCACCGCGCGGTTCGGCTACGACGTGCTGGCCAGCCTCATCACCTACGTGATCACCGTGATTGCCTGCCTAGCCCTGTTCCTGTTCGGCGGCTACGCCGTCGTACTGCGTTTCGTGGCGCGCCGCAGCCCCGCCGACTTCTTCCGCAAGGCGCGGATCGTGATGGTCACGGCGTTCTCCACCTCGTCCAGCAACGCCACGCTGCCAACGACGCTGCGGGTGACCGAAGAGGAGCTGCGCGTGCCGGCCCGCATCGCGGGTTTCGTCGTGCCGCTCGGCGCGACGATGAACATGAACGGCGCGGCGCTGTTCGAGGGTGTGACGGTGCTGTTCCTGGCCCAGGTCTTCGGCGTGGAGCTCTCGCTCGGCGCGCAGATCATCGTGCTGCTGATGGCCGTGGTAACCGCAATCGGCGCGGCCGGGGTGCCGAGCGGATCGATTCCGCTCCTCATCATGGTGCTCGGGATGGTCGGCGTGCCGATGGAAGGGATCGCCATCGTGCTCGGCACCGATCGCATTCTCGACATGTGCCGGACGACGGTGAACGTGACCGGCGACATGGTGACGGCGGCCGTCGTCGACCGCTTCGAGCGCGGTGAGCAGGCCGCCGTTATCGCAGACCGAGCCGTGCCTTCACGGCGGGCCAGTCGGTCTTGAGCTGCAGAAACGCGTCGATCCCGGCGCACTGGAGGAACGGGTTCGTCTGCAGCTCGAGCGCCATCGTCGAGCTCGGGCGCGCGCCGTAGTCGTGCCCGGGCCAGACCGTCGTATCCGGCGGAATCTCCCTGACTACCCGCTGGAGGCTGGTCCACTCCGTCCGGGCGTCCTCCTCGGTCGTCGTCCCGCCGACCTTTCCGACGAACAGGAGGTCTCCGGTAATCAGGAGCCGGTACGCCGGTTCGTAGATGACGACGTGATCGGGGCAGTGGCCGGGCACGTGCAGGAACTGCAGGCGCAGGCTGCCGACGCGCAGATCCCCGCCGTCGGCGAGGCGCACGGCGGGCAACGTGGGCGCGCTCTCGTGCGCGGCGAGCGGCGCGCGCGTGCGCTCGAGGGCGACGTCGTTGCCGTTGATGTGATCGGGATGCGAGTGCGTGTTGATGACGTGCGTGACCGTGATGCCCTGATCGGCGGCGCGCTGCACGAACACGCCGGGCGAATACGACGGGTCGATCAGCACGCCCTGCTGCGCGTCGCGGTCGGCGAGCAGGTAGCCGAAGTTCCGGTCGCCGCCGGAGCGAATCTGTTCGAAGATGAGCCGCATGCGATCCGGCGAACGAGTCTACCGTACTGGACACGCCTCGAGCGCCCGTGCTTCGAGCGGGACTTCCAGACATGGTGACCAAGGAGCGCGGCTGATCTAAGGCGCGGGCCCGGGATTCGGCTGCGGTCCTCCGCTCAGCACCGCGGAAAAACCGGCTCTCCGCCGAGTGCGGTCCTCGCTCGAATCCCGTGCCCGGGCCCAAGCTGACGCGCTAACGCAGCCCCAGCTCTTTCCCCTTTATGAGGAGGCGCACGGCCTCGCGGAGGCGCCGTTGCCGCGTCTCCTCCTGCTTCGCTGAGCCGATCCACAGCAGATAGCGTCGGCGATGCGACGGCGCGAGCGCCTGGAAGTGCGACCAGGCCTTGGGGTTCGCTTTGAGAGCCTTCTCGACATCGGCGGCGGCCACCGACATCGAGGGGAGCGGTCGGTCCGGGCGCCCCGTCGGCCGACGGGCCAGGCCGGCGGCGGTGAGGAGGCCGGCGGCCTTCAGCTTCGCGTAGCGGTGCTCGTCCAGCCGCTTGATCAGGCTGTCGACCCAGCCGAAGCAGAGCGCCTCTTCGACGGCGTCGTCGTACGGGATCGACGTCTTGCCCGTATGCGCCTTGTGGAAGACGAGCCACACCTCGGAGGCGGTGGCGTGGTGCTTGGCCAGCCACGCGCGCCACGCGGCGCGGGTGCGGACGTCGAGCGTTTTCATGCCGTGCGCCTCAGCCACGAGTGACCTGAACCTGCGTGGTACAATACGAATTCCTACCCGCGACGGTAGTCCCCACGTGCGGAAGTGGCGGAATTGGCAGACGCGCTAGCCTCAGGAGCTAGTGGCCGCAAGGCCATCGGGGTTCGAGTCCCCGCTTCCGCACCAGTTTTCAGGCTCCTCGACAAGCTGCTCGTCACGGATTGACGTGTCGCACGAGGAACAGTACAGTCCGGGCCTCCATCGACACCACGGTTGATCCCAGGCGTTCACTCGTATCGAACAGGAGGTGGCCGATGACCCCACAGTCGATGACCGGAGTGGCCAACGATCCCGTGGAGGTAGACCCGC